>NZ_CP107871.1:4172500-4472857 GCF_041432505.1 Streptomyces virginiae | reverse complement strand
CGTACCGCGGGAGGTGGATGTCGGTGTAGCCGCGGGCCTCGAACCAGGCCCGGTGGGCGTCGGCCTCGGCCGCCCGCTCCTGGTGGCGGAACTTCGCGAGCAGCACCTTGCCGTCGACCACGGTGGCCCCGTTGGCGGAGAACACCATGTCCGGCAGGCCCGGGACCGGGTCGATGAAGGAGACCTCGTGTCCGAAGGAGAGGTACAGGTCCCGGATCCGCTCCCACTGGGCCAGCGCCAGGTCGGCGTCCATCGGCTTCTCGGGATTCATCCACGGGTTGATCGCGTAGGTCACCTCGAAGTGGGTCGGCCGGCACATCAGGTAGTGCCGCTCGGTGGCCGTACGCCGCGGGGCCTCAGCCATGCTCCGGCCTCATCTCGGTGCTGATGCGGCCGGCCGCGACGTGCGCGGTGGTGAGGGCCTCCGTCAAAGAGGTGCCGGTGGCGCCGATGAAGCCGAGGATGTTGTTGCCCGCCGGGGGGCGCTTGATGACGGTCCCCGCCGTGGCGGTGATCTTCAGGAAGAACAACGCCGGGTCCTCGGCGACCTCGGTCGGCACCTCGATGGACTCCACCGTGCCCGCGCCGCTGATCAGGCACATCGCCGCGGTGTGCACACCGGTCGGCGCGTAGTGCGAGACGTCGGGCCGCAGGCCGCGGGCCACGTCCGCCACGCACCGGATGGGGTCGTGGCCGGCGCTGATCCGCGCCATGTGGTCGAGCCCGCCGCCGCCGGGGCGGATCGCGATCTCCAGGATGAAGGGCTTGCCCTGGTGGAAGCGGACCTCGGCGTGCAGCACGGACCGGCGCAGTCCTTGGGCGTGGGCCGCGTCCCGGACCACCTCGTGGACCGCGGCGATCTGCTCGGGGGTCAGGGAGCTCGGGGCGTGGTGGACGTCGTCGTCGAAGGTGCCACTCTCGACGGTGATCCGGTCCACGATGGAGCCGAGGTACACCTCGTCGTCCCAGGCCAGCGCCTCGATGAGGTGCTCGTGACCGTCGAGGTAGCCCTCGACGATGATCCCGTTCGGGCCGAGGTCCAGGCCGTCGGCCTCCATCAGGGCCCAGGTCATGGTCTCGATGCCGGAGGTGGCGTCCGCGAAGCGGGCCCGCATCTCCTCGGGGTCGTCGACCTTGAACACGAAGTTGCTGGCGGCGCCCAGGGTGGGCTTGAGGATCAGCGGGTAGCCGAGCGCCTCACCGGCCGCGAGGGCGGCCTCGACGTCCGGGGCGTACCGGAAGCCGGGGTGCGCCGCGTCGCCCCGCTCGTGGGCCTGGCGCATCAGCAGCTTGTTGCGGCTGGTCCGGGCGGCCTCGAAGCCGATGCTCGGCAGGCCGAGCGCCTCGGCGACGACCGCCACCGTGACGACCCCGGACTCCGAGAAGGTCAGGACCCCCTCGAACTCCTCCTCCGCGTGCCAGATCTTGGCGGCGGTGACGATGTCCTCGATCTGCTTGGAGCCGGCGATCCGGTAGCGGTCGGCGTCCCAGAAGTCCTCCGTGCCTATGCCGTTGAGGACGTGGACCTCGGCCCCGAGGGCCTCGATCTGCTGGTAGCGCGAGATGTAGTAGGTGGCGTTCTGGCTTGCTTCGATCGCGAGCA
This sequence comes from Streptomyces virginiae, assembly GCF_041432505.1. Lineage (GTDB taxonomy): Bacteria > Actinomycetota > Actinomycetes > Streptomycetales > Streptomycetaceae > Streptomyces > Streptomyces virginiae_A. Next base: position 4,471,254 of record NZ_CP107871.1, on the reverse strand, counting down.
GCTTCATCGGTCCCGACCCCCCTCAGACCTTGGCCGGGACGGGCTCGGCGGCCTCGGTGACCTCGGCGGCGGGCTCGGACACGGTCTCGGCGGCGGCAGCGGCCTCGGCGGCGGCGACCTCACGGTCGTGCTTGCGGAGCGAGATGACGGTGAGGGTGGAGATGACGACGACCAGGGCGGAGAGGGCGTAGAAGCCGTTCTTCACGTGGGTGGAGTCGACCAGGAGCGAGATCAGGACGACGGAGGCGGTGCCGGCGGCGAGGCCGAAGGCGTTGGTGGCGCCGAACACGAAGCCCGTCTTCTCCTCGGGTGCCGCGCTCATCAGGGCGGTACGGGCCGAGATGCGGGCCACGCAGAAGGCGATGGCGGCGAAGGGGATGACGGCCATCATGGCGTAGAGGTGGATGGACTCCATGGACAGCAGCACCGCGAAGGCGAGGTAGCCGATCAGGGCCGTCTTCAGCACGGTGGCCTTGGAGCTGATCTTCTTGAAGGCCCAGGCGGCGAACAGGGCGCCGATGCCGAACAGGGCGTCGACGATGCCGAGGTAGCCGGCGTTGGACTTGAAGCCCTCGATGACCAGGACCAGCATGATGCTGTTGCCGACGATGATGACGATGTTGCCGATGATGTAGAGCAGCGCCAGGCGGGCCAGCGGCGGACGGGCGGCGGACAGGCGGGCGGCGGCGGCCGACGCGGCCTTGGCCGCGGCCTCGGTGACGGCCTGGCCGGCCGGACGACGGCCGATGAAGAACAGCAGGACGGCGGAGAGCAGGAACGTGATCGCGTTGAAGTAGAAGAGCGACGTGGTGCCGACCCAGACGATCACCCAGCCGCCGAGGGCCGCCGAGGCGAGCGTGCCGGCCTGGATGGCGATCTCGGCGTTGCCGTTGAACTGGGCGAGCCGCGACTCCGGGATGCGCTCCTTGATCAGGGCGTTGCTGGCCGGGAAGAACAGGGCCGCGGAGATCGACAGGACGAAGCTGGCGACGTAGCTGACGGTCGAGGGGTTACCGCCGAGGGCCAGCCAGATCGGCAGGGCGATCGCGGCGACCGCGCTGGCCAGGTCCGAGATCATCGCCAGGGTGCGGCGGTCGAAGCGGTCGGCGAGCTTGCCGAAGAAGAGGGACAGCGCCACCTGCGGGATGGTGACGGCGATCATCAGCCAGCTGACCGCCAGCATGGTGTTGGCCTCGGTGAAGACCAGGTACGAGGCGGCGGTGAGCTGGATCCCGTTGCCCAGGTTGGTGATGAAGGTCGCGGGGATGAGCAGTCGTTCTGCCCGATTGGGACGGGGCGGGGCGATCGTGGACACAGTGCTCCTCGGAGGTCAGGCTCGGGTGACGGCCGGCTCGGCCAGGGGCGCGAAGGCCCCGACCGCGGTCGACAGGAGGGGGAGTCGCAGCGGGGCGACGGGGTCGGTGGGGAAGGCTCCCGCCGGCAGGCTCAGATCGGCGCCGGCCCGCTCGGCCCGGGCCGCGAGGTCGACGAGCAGCGGAGCGGCGCACGCGGTCAGCGTCCGGACGGCGAGGACCAGGTCACCGAGGTCGCTCGGGACGCCCGGCGTCACCCGGTCCGCCTGCGCGAGCAACCGGTCGAGGTGCACGACGATCAGGTCCGCGGCCCGGTGGAGGCTGAAGCTCTCCAGCTCGTAGTGGGAGCGGAACCGCTCGACGACGATCCCCGCCTCCCGGGCACCGGTCTCGGAGACCGGCAGCGGCGCGTCCGCCGGAACCGCGGCGAGCAGCTCCTCCAGCCGGCCCGCGAGGTGGTTCCACGGATCGACGAGCCGGGAGCTCGACAGGGTCTCGAGCGCCTCCCGGCTGAAGTTCGTCCGGGAGTGCTCCGGCGCGGTGAGCGCCAGGTAGAAGCGCACCAGGTCGCGGGGTACCTCGGCCACCAGATCGGCGGCCCAGACCACGTGACCTTTGCTTGTGGAGAACTTCTGGTTCTCCAGTTCGTAGAACTCGTTCGACACGATGGCGTGCGGCTCGACGTACCGGTCCCCGTGCGCCATCAGCAGGGCCAGGTGCGTCATTCCCCAGAAGTAGACGTTGTCGAATCCGAGGAAGTACACGAGGTCGATGCCGTGCTCGGACAGCCAGTGCTCGTCGAAGCGGTCGGTGTGCTCACCGAGTTGCTCCGCCGCGTACCAGGTGCAGTACATCGAGGCGGCCATGCCCTCGGCCCAGGCGTTGAGGACCTGGCCCGGCGTCTCGGTGAAGGGCGCCGGGATGCCCCACGCGGTCGGGTAGGTGATCGGGAAGTCCGGCAGCGGCCGGTCCAGCGCCTCCCGGACGAGCTGCGCGGTGTGCGGGCGCAGGACGTCGCGGTGCCGGACGTAGTAGTCGGCGAGCCGGTCGCGGTACTCCTCCATCGGCAGTACGAGGATCTGCGCCTCGCGGTGCGTGACCACGGCGTCCGCGTCGACGGTGGAGCGCGGGCGCAGCAGCTCGTCGAAGTTGTTGGGGTGGCCGCAGGACTCGCACAGTCCGCCGCGGCTCTCCACGAGGCACACCGGGCAGTCGCCGGCGACCAGGCCCTCCATCAGGTACTCGCCGGTGGCCTCGACGTACGGCAGCCGCACCGTCCTGAGTCGGAACGCGCCCTCGCTGTGGAGGTCGGTGACGAAGTCGATGACGGTCTGGCGGTAGCCCTTGTCGAAGGGGGCGAAGCCGTCGACGGAGACGCCGGCCGCCTCCAGGGTGGCGCGGATCTGCGTGGCGGAGCGCAGGGCCAGCTCCTCCGGGGTCAGCCCGGCACGGGCGGCACTGGCCACCACGTAGGTCTGGCTGTCGTCGGTGCCGCTGGTGAAGATCACCGGCCGGTCCGACGCCCGCAGGTAGCGTGCGTACACGTCGCCCGCGAGGTACGGGCCCGCGAGGTGCCCGGTGTGCAGGTCCCCGTTGGGGGTCGGCGGCGGCGCGATGATGACCGTACGGCGTGTCATGCCTGGGCTCCTTCGTGGCGAGCTGCGAACCGCTGTGTCATGTCGAGGTCCCACCAGACGCTGTACATCTCGAAGTCCTCGTCGGACTCGTTGATCACCCGGTGGTCGGAGCCCGGGGTGAAGTGCACGATGTCCCCGGTCGTGAAGGGCTTGCGGACGCCCTGGGACTCCAGGACGGCGGTGCCGGCGACGGCGATGAAGATCTCGTACTCGTGGTGGGCGTGGGCCGTCGATGCGGTGCCGGGCCGGATCACGCACCAGGAGCCCTCGAAGGGGGCGTTGAGCTCGGGCCAGGGCAGCAGCCGCTGCGCGTCGAGGCCGTTCTCGTGCGTCAGTCCTTCACGGTCGAGTGGCTGGGTGAGCATGTGCTTCGGTCTCTCCTCGTCGGACGGGTACGGCTCGTGAGGGGTGCGCGGGTCTCAGACAGCGCCGGCGAAGGCGAGTTCCCGCGGGGCCGGGACCTCCGCGGATCGGGCCCGGCGGTGCGCCAGGATGTCCTGGGTGATCTCGGCGGAGCGGCCCGCGAGCACGCTGAGCAGCGAGTCGGCGATGCCGTGGGTGGCCTCGTTGACGCCTTGCAGGTAGCAGGCGGCGGTCGCGGGACGGCCGAGGTCGAGCCGGTAGTTGCGGCTCACGTTGATCTCCTCGACACCGATCGACTCCGCGAGGGCCTTGACCGCCCACGGCATCTCGCGGACGAAGCCGGTGCCCAGGAGCACCAGGTCCGTGCGCATCTCGCGCTCGGCTCCCGACTTGCGGTCGACGAGGGTCAGGACGACCTCGTCGCCGTCCATGCGGGCGCCGCTCACGTCCGTCATGGGGTGCATGCCCAGGCGCTCCTGGCCGGAGCGACGGTCCTGGTAGAACTGCCGGTACAGGCCGTCCAGGGTGGCCGGGGAGAGACCGCCGTAGTTGGAGCGGTACATCTCGCCGAGGAGCTGCTGGCGCGCCTCGGGCGAGGATCCGTAGAACTCGTCGATGAAGGACGTGTAGTAGAGCTCGTTGGTGAACTTGCTGCTCTCGTAGCCGTTCAGACCGATCGAGCGCATGATCATCGTCGGCTTGCACTCGGGCAGGTCCCGCAGCGCGGCGCCGAACAGCTCGGCCGCGCTCTGCGCGCCGCCGATCACCGCGACGCGGTGCGGCAGGTCGGCCCGCACATCGGCGATGCGCTGCGTGTACTGGGTGCTGTGGATGACGCGCTCGGCCGGCAGACCGTCGAACACGGCGGGGACGTGGGCGTCGCGGCCCGCGCCGATCACGAGGTAACGGCAACCGATGGTGTCGCCGTCGGCCAGGGTGACCAGCCAGCCGGCCAGCTCACCGTCGTCGCCCGTCACCGCCTCGACGCCGGCGCATTCGCGGCCGTATTCGACCTGCACCGTCTCGAGTTCGTCGGCGACCCACTGCAGATATTCGGATATCTCGCTGCGGTAGGGAACGAAACTCGCGAGGTTGACGAAAGCGTCGAGACGTTTCTGCGAGTGAAGGAAATTGACGAAGGAGAATCTGCTGGTCGGATTGCGCATGGTGACCAGGTCCTTGAGGAAGGACACCTGGCTGAGCGCGTCGGGCAGCAGCATGCCTCGCTGCCACACGATGTCCTGCTCGCGCTCGATCAGCAGGGTGTCACCGGCCAGCTCGGGTGCGAGCTCCTCGACGGCGACCGCCAGCGCCAGGTTCGCCGGGCCTGCGCCGACTGCGAGCAGTTCGACATTGCGATGCGCCATGGAAGTACCTCCAGATGGAACAGGTGGACAGGTTCGTACGGTCAGGCAGGACGGTTCGCGTCCTTGCGTTGCCTCCCGGGTGATGACCACATTCCATGGCCCCGTCCGATTGCCCGGAAGCCGTCCCGGCCACGGACAATCAACTCGGCGGCGGCCCTCGCGGGCGGGTTGATTGGCCGGTACCACCGATTACTTCCGGTCAATGCGGAGCCCCATTTCCATGGGGGCACGTGATCAGTTGCGTCACACGTTTCCGGCTGGCCGAACCATCCCTCGGGCAGCCGGGCTTCCATCGGAACCCCATGAGAAGGAGCCCTCGTGCCGCTCACCGAGCCCATCACCCCTGCCGGCGCCCTCTACCGTGCCGAGAGCCCCACCCGGGTCGCCACGCGCCGACGTCTGCTGATGTGCCGACCCCGGCACTACGACGTCACCTACTCGATCAACCCGTGGATGAACCCGCAGCACGCCACGGACAACGCGCTCGCCGTCAGCCAGTGGGAGGGTCTGCGTGACCTGTACCTCGAACTCGGCCACGTGGTCGAGGAGATAGACCCCATCGAGGGCCTGCCCGACATGGTGTTCGCGGCCAACGGCGCCACCGTCGTCGACGGCAAGGTCTACGGGGCCCGCTTCCGGCACGCGGAGCGCACCGCCGAGGGACCGGCGTACCTGCGGTGGCTGGAGGGCCGCGGCTACACGGACTCCCTCTGGCCCGAGTTCGTCAACGAGGGCGAGGGCGACATCCTCACCGTCGGCCGCCGCCTCCTGGCCGGTACCGGCTTCCGCACCGACCCGCGTTCCCACTTGGAGGCGCAGGAGTTCTTCGGCCTCCCGGTCACCTCGCTGACCTTGGTGAACCCGGAGTACTACCACCTGGACACCGCGCTCTCCGTGCTGTCCGAGGACGAGGTCATGTACTACCCGGCCGCCTTCTCCCAGGGCAGTCAGGCCGTCCTGCGCGCGATGTTCCCCACCGCGATCCTGGCCACCGCCGAGGACGCGGCCGTCTTCGGCCTCAACGCCTTCTCGGACGGGCGCCACGTGCTCCTGCCGGCCGCGGCCACAGGTCTGCACGCCAAGCTGCGGGCGCGCGGCTTCGAGCCGATCGGGGTCGAGCTCTCGGAGCTGCTCAAGGCCGGTGGCAGCGTCAAGTGCTGCACGCTGGAACTGCGCGACCGCTGACCGCGCAACCCTTTCGGCGGCGACGGTGTTTCTACCGTCGCCGCACGGCCCCGGCGGTGGGCCGGGTCGTGACGAACGAAGATCATGACGAACGAAGGAGTCCCGCCATGCCGACCCCCGGTCCGCTCAGCGCCGCCACCGCCACGGTGGCGATCCATCCCACGGCCCTGGGCCCGCTCGTGCTGGCGGCGACGGACGACGCGCTCGTGCTGTGCTGCTACGGCACCACGGAAGCGGCCGAGGAGCGCCTGGGCCGGGGCGGACTGCGCCCGGCCGGACCGGGGGAGGCGGGCGCACCGGGACACAAGGTCCTGGACGAGGCCCGTGAGCAGATCGACGCCTATCTGGCCGGGACGCGCCGGGACTTCACCGTCGCGACGGACCTGCGGCTCGCCACCCCGTTCAGCCGGCGCACGAACCTGATGCTGGCCGAGTTCGTCCCGTACGGGAGCACCGCGACCTACGCGGACCTCGCCCGGGCGTTGGATCGGCCCGGCGCCGCGCGTGCCGTCGGCACGGCGCTGGGCGCGAATCCGCTGTGCGTGGTGCTGCCCTGCCACCGGATCATCGGCTCCACGGGCAGTCTCAGCGGCTACGCGGGAGGGCTGGAGGCCAAGCGCCATCTGCTCGCCCTCGAAGCCACGGCCTCGCCGGCCGCCTGAATCCGCCGTCCCCGCCGTCCCCGCCGCAGAAAGCAGAGCATGTGAGCGCGTACGAGCCGTCCCAGATCCCGGGCCTCGACGTACCCGGCCCGGTCTTCGCCCCACCCGCGCCCGGAGGCCTCGACTGGGCGCGGCTGACCGCGGAACTGAACACCGAGGGGGTGGCGGTGACCCCACCGCTGCTCTCGCCCGAGCAGTGCGCGGAGCTGCGGGAACTCTTCGACGACCCCACGGCCTTCCGCAGCACCGTGACCATGGCGCGGCACCGCTTCGGCGAGGGCCTCTACCGCTACTTCGCCTACCCTCTGCCCCCACTCGTCCAGGACCTGAGGGAACGGCTGTACCCGCCGCTCGCACAGATCGCCAACGAATGGGCCCGGCGGCTGGGGCAGCCGGCCTTCGCCCCCGACCACGAGGGACTGCTCGGGGCGTGCGCGACCGCCGGGCAGCAGCGCCCGACCCCGCTCCTGCTCCGGTACGGGCGCGGCGGCTACAACTGCCTGCACCAGGACGTCTACGGGGACCTGACCTTCCCGCTGCAGGTGGCGATCATGCTCGACCGCCCGGACGAGGACTTCACCGGTGGGGAGAGCGTGTTCGTCGAACAGCGCCCGCGCGCCCAGTCACGCCCGCTGGTCCGACGGCCGACCCAGGGCCAGGGCCTGATCTTCACGGTCGACCACCGCCCGGTGCGCTCGGTGCGCGGCTGGAGCCGGGTGACGCTGCGGCACGGCGTGAGCGCGGTCCTCAGCGGGGAGCGCCACGTGCTGGGCGTCATCTTCCACGACGCGCGCTAGGGAGGTGCCGTGTCGATCGGGGCGGGGTGATCGGCGCGGTGTTTTCCGGTCGGTCCCTATACCGGGAAGCGGCGGAATCAACCGGTCCGAGGACCCGGTTTCTGCCGCCTCGGTCCAGCGGACCGCCGCGGTACGCGGTTCTCGCGGGTCAGCGTCCCGTACGACGGGACCGCGCCCGGCAGAACCGCCGCTCGCGCTGAAGTTCCGCTGGAGTTCCGCACCATCGCGCTTCCGTACGGTCGCCTTGCGACGGAGCGCCGATCTTGACGAGCCGTCGTGCACCTCGGCTGATCGGGCGGTCCAACGTGAGGAGCGGTGGCGAACATGCAGCACGTCCAGGGCGCACAGGTCGCGACATCAGGGCACGATCCCGGACCCGACGGTCCGAGCCTGTCGCTCAACAGCTCTCAACACCGGCTCATCACCGCGTCCCTGCAATCGCTGGCGCAGGAGATGAACGACATCGCCGAGCAGGCGTCCGCGCTGCTCACGACACCCGCGGGCCGTCCGTCCACCGACTCCGAGGCCTTCGCCCGGATCGCCCGCAGAACGGTGCCCCGCTGGCACTTCGCGATGCTGAACGACACCGAGCGCAACGACGCCCTGGCCGGCGCCCTGGCTCGCGGCATCCCGTCCGGGGCGACCGTGCTGGACATCGGCTCGGGGAGCGGGCTGCTCGCCATGGCGGCGGCGCGGGCCGGCGCGGCCCGCGTGATCACGTGTGAGATGAATCCGCTGCTCGCGGAGGTGGCCCGGCAGGTCATCGACGCCCACGGCTACGGCGACGTCATCACGGTGATCGGCAAGCCGTCGACCTCGCTGGAGATCGGCCGTGACCTCGACGGCCCGGTGGACGTGCTCGTCTCGGAGATCGTCGACTGCGGACTCATCGGCGAAGGCCTGCTGCCGTCGATCCGGCACGCGCGCCGACACCTGCTGAAGCCCGACGGGATCATGTTCCCCTCCGCGGCCCGCATCCTCGGCCGTCTGGTCAGCAGCGAGGACATCCTGCGGCTCAACCAGGTCACGACGGCGAGCGGCTTCGACGTCTCGCTCATGAACACGTTGTCCACCCGCGGCCACCTCCCGGTGCGCCTGGGCACCTGGCCCCACCGGTTCCTCTCCGAGACGGCCACGGTCGTGGACTTCGACCTGGCCGAGGACCCCTTGGAACCGGGCGAGCGCCAGATCGACCTCACGGCGAGCACCGACGGCGAGGCGCACGCCCTGGTCGTCTGGTTCGAGCTGGACATGGCGGCCGGCACCACTCTCACCAACTCCCCCGAGAACACCCGCTCGCACTGGATGCAGGGCTGGGTCCCGCTGGAGAAGTCCGTCCCGGTGAAGGCGGGCGAGAGCGTCCCGCTCCGGCTCCGGTGGAGCGACTTCTCCCTCAGCGTGCACGTCTGACCCACACCGCCGGCGGGCCCACCCCGTACCGCCGGCCGTACCTCCTGCGCATCCGGACCAAGGAGAACGCAATGAGTCACGTACCGCAGCACGTCCCGTTCGAGCTCAGCGGCACCGCACTACGCGACGCGATCGTGCAGTACGCCACGAACCCGATCTTCCTCGACAACCTGGACTGGCAGAACGACGACAACCCCTACCGTCGCCAGCTGCGCCCGCAGGTCCTGCCGCACCTCGACTTCGACAAGGTGCCGGGCCGGGAGAACATCCTCGACTACACGAGCCTGGCCGTGCAGCGCCTGCTCACCTCGGTCTACGAGGCCGACCTGGTGTTCTTCCCCAAGTCGGGCCTGGAGGGCAAGGAGGAGGACTTCCGCGCGTTCTACAGTCCGGCCAACCGGGCGCTCGGGGAGCGAATACGGCCGGCGCTGGAGCGGTACGCCTTCGGTTTCCTCGACGACGAGGTCGAGACGTCCGGGAAGTGGACGAAGGCGAGCCTGGACAGTTACCTCGACTCGCTCGACATGGGTGGCGGCGAGGAGCTGTCCCCGATCGAGGCGGCCGTCACCGGCTCCACCGACCCCGAGCGCGCCGCCCGCATGTGGCTGGTGCAGTTCGCCCCCGACTTCCTCTCCGAGGCGTCGCCGATGATGCGCAACGTCCTCGGCTACTACGGGCCGGTCCAGTCCGAGTGGTTCAAGGTCGTCATCGACGAGTACGGCTACGGCGTGCACGACACCAAGCACAGCACCCTGTTCGAGCGGACCCTGGAGTCCGTCGGCCTGAAGTCCGACCTGCACCGGTACTGGCAGTACTACCTCAACAGCAGCCTGCTGCTGAACAACTACTTCCACTACCTGGGCAAGAACCACGAGCTGTTCTTCCGCTACGTCGGCGCCCTGTTCTACACCGAGAGCTCCCTGGTGGACTTCTGCCGGCGGGCCGACCGGCTGCTGCACGGCGTCTTCGGCGACTCCGTCGACACCACGTACTTCACCGAGCACGTGCACATCGACCAGCACCACGGCCGGATGGCGCGCGAGAAGATCATCGCGCCGCTCATCGAGGCGCACGGCGAGGGGATCATCCCCGAGATCGTCCGCGGCATCGAGGAGTACCGGGTGCTCCTGGAGGTCGCCGACAAGGACTTCGTCGCGCAGATCTCCTGGATGGACGATCAGCCGGAGCTCAAGAAGCTGCACGGTCCCGTCTACGAGGCCATCAAGGAGGGCCGGGTCCAGGCGCCGGTGGCGCACCTGGTCGAGCCCTTCAACGAGCTCTCCAACACGCACTGCCACGAGGGCGACGAGCTCTGCCACATCGTCTCCGGAACCATGCGCTTCGAGAGCGGGCTCGGCTCCTCGCTGACGTTGGAGGCGGGAGAGGGGGTCGTCATCCGGCGCAACCGGCTGCACGGCGCCGACATTCTGTCCGAGGAGTGTGTCTACGAGATCCACTCGGTGGGGGATTACCGCAAATGCCTGTAGTGAGCTTCCCTGTCGCGGGGCGGGAGAACTGCGTGGTCGTCTCCGGGACGGCCTACGTCTACGCCACGGTCGACGGCCGCGGCTTCGTGATGAACGCCCAGTGCCCCCACCGCGGCGGCCCGCTCCACCTGGCCGGTGTGACACCGGACGCCGGCCGGCTGATCTGCCCCTGGCACGACCGCAAGACGTCCGCGGCGCGGCTGCGCAACGAGATCCCGGCCGTGCGGACCGGGAACCGGGTCACGGCGGTCTTCCCCGACCGTCCCGCCCGCGCCGCGACGGCCCCGGCCGATGTATGCGGCCGCACCAGCCGTGAGTACCGGCCATTGTCGGCCGAACTCGCCCGCCCGGGTGCGGCGGTCTGATCCCATCCCGTTGCACCCGGCGTCGGACATCCGGCGCCGGGTGCAACGGCCTGCACCGACCCGGTGTTCTACAGGTGGCGGCGCACCGGCCGAAGGCATCACGACGAACGAGGAGTGTGGACCATGGCGTGGGACGGCGAGAAGCCGCTTCTGCTGCTGATCGGAAGCAGCGGTCAGCGCAGCAGGGAGTTCATTCTGCGGACGGTGAGCACGCGTTACGCGTTATGGCTCCTCCAGCCGGCACCGGTGAGCTGGGAAGAGCCGTACGTCGTGGGCTCCACGGTCGTGGACAACACCGACCCGGACGCGCTGACGGCGGCCGCCCGGCAGGTGGCCGCCGCGCACGAGGTGGCCGGTGTGTTCTGCTACGACGAGGGGCTCGTCACCCCCGCCGCGCACGCGGCCCGGGCGCTCGGGCTGCCGGGCAACTCCCCCGAGTCCGTCATCGCCTGCCGGGACAAGGCCGCCACGCGGGCCGCGCTGGAGACGGCCCGGGTGCCCCAGCCGGCCTCGATCGGGGTCCGGTCCCTGGCCGAGGCCCGGGCGGCGGCGGAGAAGATCGGCTTCCCCGTCGTGCTGAAGCCGCGCGGGCTGGCCGGCGGGATGGGCGTGCGCAAGGCCGACGGCCCCGAGGACGTGGAGAGCGCCTACCGGGCGGCGTCCGGCGCCTCCTACCCCGGTGTTCCCGTCTTCGACGTGTCGGTGCTCGTCGAGGAGTTCGCCGACGGCCCGGAGATCAGCGTCGACGCGGTCTTCTTCGACGGGGAGTGCGTGCCGCTCGTCGTCGCCCGCAAGCAGGTCGGCCTGGCGCCCTTCTTCGAGGAGACGGGCCACGAGGTCGACGGCGCCGACCCGCTGCTGACCGATCCCGAGCTGTTGCAGGCGCTGCGGGACGCGCACGCCGCCCTGGACTTCCACACCGGCGTCAGCCACACCGAGTTCCGCATCACCGCCGGCGGACTGCGCCTGATGGAGGTCAACGCCCGCCTCGGCGGCGACATGATCCCCTACCTCGGGGAGCTGGCCACCGGCATCGACGTCGCGATGGCGGCGGCGGACACGGCGGCGGGGGTCCGCCCGGACACCGAGGTACACCACCGCAAGGCCGCGGCCATAGCCTTCCTGTACCCGGACGAGGACATCGAGATCGATGCCGTGACCGTCCACGAGGACCGTTTCCCGGCCGATGTCCACAGCGCCGACGCGATGGCGGGTCCCGGCGCGGTGCTGCGTCTGCCGCCGCGCGGCTACATCTCCCGCTACGCCCGCGTGATCGCCCTCGCCGACTCGGTCGAGCAGGCCCGCGCCGCCCTGCTGACCGCCCCCGAGATCGTGGAGCTCGACTCCCGCCCGGCGGAGGTACCCGCTCCGTGACGAACACCGGACACGACTCCCCGGAGGGCCGCAAGGCCGCCCGGCCGTCCGTCGTACAGACCCTGCGCGGGATCCCGGGACCGATCTGGCTGGTCCTGGTCGGCATGCTGATCAACCGGCTGGGCAATTTCCTCCAGATCTACCTGGTGCTCTACCTCACCGACAAGGGCTTCAGCACGTCCGCGGCCGCCTTCGCCCTCGGTGCGTACGGAGTGGGCTCGGTCGTCGGCGTCCTGGCGGGCGGCTCGATCTCGGACCGGGTCGGCTACGCGTGGACCATCGTCGGCTCCATGGCGCTGGCCGGCCTGCTCACCCTCAGCCTGGTCTTCCTCGACAGCCTGCCCGTGGTGATCACGGTGGCCGCGGTGATCGGCATCGCCGCCCAGGCCTACCGGCCCGCCTCCTCGGCGCTGCTGGTGGAGGCCACCCCCGAGGAACACCACGTCATGGTGTTCGCGGTCTACCGCATGGCGTTCAACCTCGGCACCACCGCGGGCCCGCTCCTCGGCGCCCTGCTGATCAGCTACTCGTACAACCTGATGTTCTACATCGACGCGGTGACGTCGGTGGGCTTCGCCCTCTTCGCCCTGGTCCTCGTCCGCACGGGAACGACCACCGGTCCCGGCGCCCGGGACCCGCAGGCCGACGGCGCCTCGTACCTGGCCGTACTCCGCGACCGTCGCTACCTGCTGTTCCTGCTGGCGCTGTTCCTCAACGCCGTCGTCTACATCCAGCACACCTCCGCGCTGCCGCTCCAGCTCAAGGCCGACGGCCACGGACCGACCTTCTACTCCGCCCTGCTCTCGCTGAACGCGGCCATGGTCATCTGCCTGGAGCTGCTGTTCACCAAGTACGTGCAGCACCTCCCCGGACGGATCGCCGTCGCGCTGGGCGTCGGCCTGGTCGGCGTCGGCATGAACCTCTACGTGGCCGGTCCCGGCATGGCCATGTTCGTGATCGCGACCGTCGTCTGGACGGTCGGCGAGATGATCGGTACCCCGACCGCCTCCGCCTGGCCCGGCAAGGTCGCCCCCGCGCACCTGCGGGGCCGCTACATCGCCGCCTCCGCCTTCCCGATGCAGATCGGCTACGCGGTCGGCCCGGTGATCGGCATCGCCGCGTGGCAGGCCTCGGCCGCCTCCGTGTGGTGGCTGTGCGGAGCACTGACCGCCGTCGCCGTCCTCGTCACCCTGATCGGCATGGCCGAGCCCCGCGCCGACAAGCCGCGGCCGGCCGCGGACAGCGAACCGTCGGCCGCGCCGGCGCCCGCCGAAACACCCTGAGCCCCCCTCCCCCGTGCCGCGGTCGCCCGGCACGCCGTGATCCGGAAGTGAGCGAAGCTGCCCATGGCCTACGCAGACGGCATCGAGAATTTCGTGAAGACCGTCGACGGCGCCCTGCCGCCCGACTTCTACACCTACCCCGTCGAACGACAGCGCGCCCTGTACGACGGGCTGACCGAGGTCCTCCCGATCCCCGTGCCCGAGGGCGTGACCCACCGGGACGCGAGCGTCACCCACGGCGGACGCACCGCCCGGATCCGCATCTACGAGCCGGCCCGGCGTACGGGCGACGCCGTGCTGTTCTACATACGCGGGGGCGGCTTCGTCATCGGCTCCCTCCACAGCCACCACAGCCTGGTCGCCGAACTCGCCGACCGCACCGGCCTGGTGGCGATCGCCCTCGACTTCGGCATGGCCCCGGAGAACCCGCATCCCGGCCCGCTGGAGGACTGTTACGCCGGACTGTGCGGCACCCTGGCCGACCTGCCCGGACTCGGCCTCGACTTCATCGACCCCGAGGGCGCGGTGCTCTGCGGCGAGAGCTCCGGGGCCAACATGGCCGTCGTCCTCTCGATGATCGCCCGCGACCGGGGCGGCCCCCGGCTGCGCGGACAGGCGGTCATCAGTCCGGTGCTCGACTTCACCCGGTGGCGGCACGGCGGCGAGGACGCGCCCCTGCTCTCCGGCGGGGAGATGGAGTTCTACACCGCCTGCTACTGCCCCGAGCCCGGACAGGCCGAGCTCCCGTACGTCTCGCCGCTGCTCACCGGCACCTTCCACGACCTGCCGCCGGCGTACGTGGTGGGCTGCGAGATGGACTCGCTGCGCGTGGACGCCGAGAAGTACACGGCCCGTCTGCGGCAGAACGGCACGCCGGTGACGTACGTGATGGAGGAGGGGATGGTCCACGCCCCGGTGCGGGCCCGCCGGATCAGCGAGCCGGCCGGGGCGTTCTTCGCCCGCTACTGCGACGCCGTGGCCGCCCTGGCGGCCGGAGAGGCGGTCGACCGTGACGAGCGCTGACCGGATCCCGGACGCACCGCAGGGCCCCTGTGTGATCGTCGACCCGTACTCCTCGGGGGCCCTGTTCGCCCAGACGCTGGCCGACCACGGCGTCCCGGCGGTGGCGGTGGTCACCGGCCCCCGCCCCCCGGAGGCCTACGCCGGCTCCTACCGGCCGCAGGACTTCCCCGAGATCATCGTCCACGAGGGCGATCTGGAAGCCGTCGTCGCGCGGCTGCGGGCACTGGACCCGCGCTGCGTCGTGGCGGGCTGCGAGTCCGGGGTGGAACTGGCCGAACGGCTCGCCCCGCTCGTGACACCCGAGCGGTGCAACGTACCCGAACTCGCCGATGCCCGCAGGGACAAGAGCGCCATGGCGGCCGCCGTCGCCGCGGCCGGTCTGCCGATCATCCCGCAGCTGTGCACCGATGACGCCGACGAGGTGGCGGCCTGGCTGGAGCGCGAGGGCCTGGCCGGGGCCGACCTGGTCGTCAAGCCGCCCAAGAGCGCCAGCACCGACGGTGTGATCAAACTGGTCGGCGGCACGGACTGGCGGGCGGTGTTCGCGCGCCAGCTCGGCCGGGTCAACCAGTTCGGCGAGGTCGACGACCGGCTCCTGGTCCAGAAGTTCGTCACCGGCACCGAGTACGTGATCGACACCTTCAGCCACGACGGCAAGCACGCCGTGGTCGACGTGTGCGCCTACCGCAAGGTCGACAACGGTCCGCACATGGCCGTCTACGACACCATGCGCTGGCTCCCCCCGGACGACCCGGCCCTGCCCGGGCTCACGGAGTACGTGTTCGGCGTCCTGGACGCGGTGGGTGTGCGCTTCGGCTCCGCCCATGTCGAGGTGATGGGGACGGCGGACGGACCGCTGCTCATCGAGCTCGGGGCCCGGCCGCACGGAGGGGGCCAGCCGCGCTTCAACCGCCACGCCACCGGCGACAGCCAGATCGACCGGACCGTGCGCTGGCTGACCGGGGGCGAACTCCCGCAGGGCTACGAACTGCTCGTCCACCAGATGTGCGTCTTCCACATCGCGCCGCGCTCCGGAACCGTCAGCGGCACGGCCGCCCTGGACGGGCTCCGCGACCTCCCCAGCCACCACTTCTCGATCCAGAACCTGTCCGACGGCGACCACGTCCCCGCCACCAAGGACCTGGTCGACAGCCTCAATTTCGGGTTCGTGATCCTCGCCCACCCCGACGCCGAACAGATCCAGCGGGACTACGAGGCCGTCCGGGCCGCGGAGCGCCTGCTTTCCATCGAGGAGCAGCGATCAACACCGCCGCTTTCCTGATCAGTTCCCTGGTGGTGATCATGACGCCCGGACCCGACCTCGTCATGATCACCAACCTGGTCCTGAACGGCTCCCTCCGCGTGGCCACCGCCGCCGCACTCGGCATGATCACCGCGGGGGCCGTCCAGGCCGCGCTCGGCGCGGCCGGGCTGGCCGCCCTCCTCGCGGCGAGCCCGGGGCTGTTCGCCGCCTTCCGCTGGGCCGGCGCGGTCGTGCTGCTCGGCTGGGCCGTGCTCGCCGTGCGGCGGGCCACCGCCCGGGTCGGCGCCGTGGCCCCGGCGCCGACCCCCGAGGCCACGGCCGTCCCCGCGCCCGCGACGGGTGAACCCTCGGTACGTCAGGCCTTCGGGCAGGGCCTGCTGTGCACCGGGTCCAACCCCAAGGTGGGCATCTTCCTGATGGCCTTCCTGCCCCAGTTCGTGCCCGTGGGCATGGCCCCCGAGATCGGGGTCCCATTGCTGGCCGCCTGCTATCTGGCCCTGGGCCTGATCTGGCTCCTCACCTGGATGCGGCTGGTCCACCGGCTCGCCCCGCACCTGCGCTCCCCGCGGGTCCTGCGGATCACCGACAGCCTCACCGCCGTCGTGTTCGGGCTCTTCGCGGTCCGGCTGGCACTGGGCGGGTGAGGCGGCCTCCCACCTGCGCCCCCGCTGCGGTCACACCGACCTCAGCGGGCACTGCGCGTCCTCCCGCAGCGCCAGTCTGCGCGCATAGCGCAGCAGCGGAGCGGGGAGGGAGAACCGGTTGGGCGCGCACTCCCGCAGCAGGCTCACGCCGACCAGGCGGCGCAGCGCGCGGGTCGCCTCCAGCGGGGTGGTCCCCGCCAGGTCCGCCATGGCGTAGCCGCTGACGAGCCGTCCCTCGGTCCGCGCGAACAGCCGGAACCAGCGGCGCAGGGGCTCCGGCAGGGACACGTAGGAGAGTTCGAACGCCGCGTGAACCGCGGTGAACAGGTCGTCGTTCTCGACCGGCAGCTCCCGGAACGCCCCGGCCTCCTGCAACTCCACGCAGAGCTGGGCGATACCGACCCGGGGGTGCTCCTCCAGCCGGGCCGCGAGCAGCCGGATCGCCAGCGGCAGACCTCCGCACTGCCGGTTCAGCGCCCGCGCGGCCAGCGGCTCGGCGTCCACCCGCCCGCTGCGCAGCAGCCGGGCCAGGAGCGTGATCGCCTCGTCCTCACCGAGCACGTCGAGGTCGAGGCGCGGCACGCCGTCCCGGGCCACCAGTCCCGGCAGGGTGTCGCGGCCGGTGACGAGCACCGCGCAGCCGGCCGCGCCCGGAACGAGCGGACGGATCTGGCTCTCCTCGCGGGCGTTGTCCAGCACGATCAGCATCCGCCGGTCCGACAGCAGGGTGCGGTACAGGTTCGCGGCCTCGTCGAGGGACCGGGGGAGCTCCCCGTCGGGGACGCCCAGGGCGCGCAGGAACGAGGCGAGCGCCTCCTGCGGGTGCAGCGGCCGCCGGTCGGCGTACCCGTGCAGGTCGACGTACAACTGCCCGTCGGGGAACCGGTCGCGCACCCGGTGCGCCCAGCGCACGGCCAGCGCCGTCTTGCCCACGCCGGGAAAGCCCGTGACCAGCACGGCCGGTACCTGCCCGACCTGCTCGCCGGTGGGCAGGAGCAGCCGGTCCAGCCGCTTCAGTTCGGCGGTGCGGCCGACGAAGCCCGTGCTCGCCGCCGGGGTCTGGGACGGCCGGGGCCTCGGCGGGGGCGCGGCCGGCCGGGGCGCGGGCGGCGCGTCGAACGCGGCCCACGCGGCCGCCGGTCCCGTCCGCGGCCAGGGCAGCTCCTGGTGCAGGATCCGCAGGTGGGCGCGGCGCAGTTCGTCGCCCGGTTGGACACCCAGCTCACGGTCGAGTCGGCGGGCCACCTCGGAGTAGATCCGCAGGGCCTCCCGCTGCTCCCCGCAGCTCGCCAGCACCAGCATCAGCCGTGCCTGGAGGCCCTCGTGCAGCGGTTCCTCCTCCGTGGCGCCGCGCAGGGCTCCCAGGACCCGCTCGGGCCGCCGCACCTGCAAGGAGAGGTCGGTGTACAGCAGCAGGCTCTCCACCCGCTGCCGGGCGGCCGCCATGGCCGCGGGATGGTGCGGCAGCAGCGGTTCGCCGGCCAGGAGCGGGCCGCGCCAGCAGCCGTAGGCGCGTTCGGCCAGTTCGTGGGCCGCCTCCGCGTCACCGGCCCCGTGCGCCTGCCGGGCCCGGGCCCACAGGTCCTGGAACTGGGTCAGGTCGACCTGGTCGCGCTCCAGTTCCAGCACGTAGCCCGTGTGGGTGCGGGCCAGGAACGAGGGGGCCGGTGCCTGCGCCTCGTCACCGGGGAGCAGCAGCACCCGGCGTGCCTGGCTGACGTAGGTGTGCACCAGGTTCTGGTACGAGCGCGGCGGGTCCTTCGGCCACAGCGCGTGGGTGATCTCCCCCAGGCCGGCCGCTTCGGGGTACCGCACGGCGAGCAGGGCGAGCAGACGTCGCACCTTGGCCGCGTGGACGTGGGTCTCGACGCCGCGGTACCGGACGGACAGCGGACCGAGGATGCCGATGTGGAGCCGCTCGTTCCCCGGTCGTACGGCCTCACGCGCGGGCGGCGCCAGCTGCCGTGCGGTGTCCGCGTCGAGGCCCAGCACCCGGGCCAGGAGCCGTACGGTCCGCGTCTGGGGCCGGTGGACCCGGCCGTGCTCGATGTCCCGCAGGACCCGCACGCTCACCCCGGCGCGTTCCGCCAGCTCGCGCTGCGTCAGTCCTTCGCGTCCCCGGAACGAGAGGAGCCGTTCACCGAAGGACCAACTGCCGCCGCCTAAGTCTTCGTCCGCGGGCGCCGTGCCGCGGACGCGGTTCCCCATCATGCCGGGAATGCGGGTACGGACGAAAGCGAGGCGGGAAGGCAACGTCTGGTGAATCGTTTTTCCATTGCTGTGCGCAGAACGGTCGCCACCACGCCTCCCCCGAGACCTCACCGGATCTTGAGCAACCCGGACCGTGAGCGACCCGGCTGTGCGCCCACAACTCGTTCGCAACTCTAGCTTCGCGGTGCGACCCCTGGTCAAGGGGCTCGCCCCCTTTTGTTCCGAACCGGTCACATCGCACCCCTTGTACCTCCGACTTCGGGATTCCCGCGAATATCGGCCAGGTGGCGAGAAATAGGCAGTACTCCATGATCTCGCTCGGACAAGATCTCCGGCACGCCCGGGAAGATCGCAGCCGAGCCCGCCCGATATCCGGATGACATAAAGGGAACGGGATATCACAGCGAATGCGAATGACAGGCAAAGCAAAAGAATTTCGGCGCCGACTGCAACGTTCGCGGGCGGCCCGGTGTTCACAAGGAGGATGGACGAGACGACTCTCCCGCTGACGGAACTGCTCGCGACCGACCTGGACGACGGGTTCACCGAACTCGTACGTACCCAGGCCGGCACCGTGCGCGCTGTCCTGCTGCGTCTCTCCGGCTCCGCGCGGGACGCCGACGACCTGGGTCAGGAAACGTTCCTGCGCGCCTACTCCGCGTTGCGCGGGTACCCGCCCGAGCGCCGCGGGCAGCTCCAGCCGCGCGCCTGGCTGCTGACCATCGCGGCGAACGTATGGCGCAACCACGTCCGCACCCTGAGCCGCCGGCCCGGCGTCGCCGACGGTATCGAGGTGACGACCATCGAGATCCCGGACGGTTGCCCCGGGCCGGAACAGCTCGCGCTCGACGGCGCGCGCCGGGCCCGACTGGTGGCCGCGCTGTCCCGGCTGCCGGACCACCACCGGCTGCCCGTGGTGCTGCGGCACATCGGCGAGCTGAGCTACCAGGAGGTGGCCGGGATCCTGGACTGCCCGGTCGGCACGGTGAAGGCCCAGGTGTCGCGGGGGCTCGCCGCCCTGCGCGCGGAGCCCGGCCTGGCCCCCGACCGCGGCGCGTACGGAGCCGCCGAGGCGAAGACGGCGAAAACGGCACACGAACCGGCCCGGACGGAAAGGAAGGAGGCGACGGGATGAGACTGCCGGACGAGTTGGACACGTTGCGCGAGGCGGCACCGGCGGGGTTCGCGGCCCGCGTGCTGGACCGCGTCGGCGTTCCGGCACATCGCTACGACTGCTACGTGCGGGCCGAGTCCCCGGTCGGCACCCTCTACGTCGCCCACGGGCGGGGCGCGGTGACCGGCGCGGCCGCCACGGACTGGTACGCCGACGACCGGGCGTTCGAGGACGCCTACCGGGCCCGGACCCACCGGTCCGCGCTCTCCGGGGTCAAGCCCCCGCCGGGGCTGGCGCGGGCCCTGCGCGGCCGGGACCGGACCCTGCGCTACGAGTTCGGGCCGCTCCCCGAAGAACAGCGCGCCGTCCTGCGGGCCACCCGCGCCGTCCCGTTCGGGCAGCTCCGTCCGGCGGCCTGGCTGGCCCGTGAGGCGGGGATGCCGGATCTGGCGCCCGAGGCGGTGGTGGCGGCGGTCCGGGCCAACCCGGTCCCCGTGCTCGTACCGGCGCACCGGCTGTGCACGGACGACGGGCTCCCGGCGGACTGCGGGCTGCCGGCCGCCTTCGAACGGCGGCTGCGGGACTGGGAGGGCGTGGACGCCGAGCGCGTGGAACGGTTCGTCCGCGCGGGCGCCCGGTTCCTGGGCAGCGGCACCACGCGGATCTTCTGCTACCCGACCTGCGCGCACGCGCGCCGCATCACCGCCCGCCACGAGGTGCCCTTCACCTCGGCCGACGAAGCCTCCGCCGCCGGTTTCCGGGGCTGCCTCAGCTGCCGGCCGGCCGTCGTCTGACCTGCGTTAAGCCGTCGGCGGCGATCAGGTCGAGCAGGCCGGGGAAGCGCAGGTCCAGGTCCGCGCGGCGCAGCGTGGCCGCCCGGCTGTTGCCGCGGTCCACCTGCCGCACCAGACCCGCCTCGCGCAGGATCCGGAAGTGGTGGGTGGTCGTCGACTTCGAGACCGGCAGGTCGAAGGAGGCGCAGGTGCGCTCCGTGCCCACCGGTTCCCCCAGCAACTCGCGCACGACGGCGTAACGCAGGGGATCGGAGAGCGCGTTCAGCACGGCCGGCAGGCTCATCTCCTCCGGCGAGGGGTGGCCGTCCTCGTCGGGCATCGCGCCCTCCTCCCATAGGTACGGCTTGCACCATACCTCGCCCCTGTGTCAGCTTAAGGTTCGATCAAAACCGAACCTGGCCGTCAGCGGGCCGGGCCGAGCCGGGAGTTGTGCCATGAGTACGCAGACCACACCGTCGGCCGCGCCACCCTTACGACCGCAAGAGCCACCGGGGCGGCCGGGCCGGTCGGGGCGCACCGCGACCCTGGCCGCCGCGCTCCTCACGGTCCCCGCCGGGCTGTGCGCCGTGACCACCGCCCTGCTGCGCGGCGGCTCCCCCAGGAGGACCGCGTGAAGCACACCCAGGTCCTGGTCGTCGGGGGCGGGCCCGTCGGGATGCTCGTCGCCGCCGAGCTCGGGCACCACGGCGTCCGCACCGTCGTACTCGAAGCCGAACCGCGGACCGTCGACCGGCCCAAGGCCGGCACCCTGCACGCCCGCACCGCGCAGGGTCTGGCCCGGCGCGGTCATCTGCCCGTGCCCGTCGCGACCGAGGACCTGCTGGGGCGCGGCCGTGCCGAAGGGTTCCACTTCGCGGGTGCCCCGGGACTCGTCATCACCGCCCCCGCCACCGAACCCCGCCCCGTGCTCGGCCGCTCCCAGGCCGAACTGGAACGGTACTTCGAGCTCCGGGCCCGCGAACGGGGCGTCGAGGTGCTGCGCGGACACCGGGTGACCGACATCGTCCAGGGGCCCGACGCCGTCCACGTCAGTGCCCAGGGGCCGGACGGCGAAAGGCGGTTCACCGCCGAGTACGTCGTCGGCGCCGACGGCGCCCGCAGCACGGTGCGCGAGCGGCTCGGCTTCGCCGCGGACACCCACCCGGCCACCGTGTCCGCCGGGCTCGGCCTGGTGCGGCTGACCGACCCGGACAGCGTGCCCTACGGCTGGCACCGCACCCCGCGCGGCTGGACCATCGCGGGCGTCGACCCGTACGGACACAGCCGGTTCATCACGATCGACTTCCGGGGCCCCCACCCCGACCGGCACTCCCCGCTCACCCTCGACGAACTGCGCCAAGAGGCCGAACGCGTCATCGGCCACCCCGTACCCATGGCCGACCCTCGCCACCTTTCCCGCTTCAGCGACTTCGCCCGCCTGGTGCGCACCTACCGACAGGGCCGGGTGTTCCTCGCCGGCGACGCCGCCCACATCCACTTCGCCGTGGGCGGGCAGGGCCTCAATCTGGGGCTGCAGGACGCCCTCAACCTGTCCTGGAAACTCGCGCACACCCTCGCGGGCACCGCGGGCAAGGACCTGCTCGACACCTACGACGCCGAACGCCGGCCCGCCGGCCGGCGCGTCATCGACAACACCCGGGCCCAGCTCGCCCTGATGCGGCCGGACCCCGCGCTCGACCCCCTGCGCGACCTCGTCGCCGATCTCCTGGAGATCGACGAGGTGAACACCCGCCTGGGCCACATGATCAGCGCCCAGGAGACCGTGTACCCCGCGCGCACCGGGCGCGGCTCCCGCTGGGAGGGCCGCTTCCTGCCCAACCTGCCGCTCACCACCGCCGCCGGCCCGACCGACCTGACCCGGCTGCTGCTGCCCGGCCGTCCCGTCCTGCTCCTGCTCGGGGAGACCGGCCGGGCCCACGGCGAGCAGGCCGCGGCCTGGGCCCACGCGGTGCGCACGGTGTCCGCGACGCCGGCCCGGCCGCTTCCCTGGGACGCCGTCCTCGTCCGGCCCGACGGGTACATCGCCTGGGCCTCGGACGGCGGCTCCCTGACCGGCGCCCTGGGCGACTGGTTCGGCGAGCCCCGCCGACGGACATGAAAAATGCCCTCCGGTCCTGCGTTTCCGCAGGTCGGAGGGCATTTGAGTGTGGAGCCTAGGAGATTCGAACTCCTGACATCTGCCTTGCAAAGGCAGCGCTCTACCAACTGAGCTAAGGCCCCGTGGAAGTGGACGCACCCGTCCCGTGCGGGAGGTGTGGTCGTTCCGCAGAACAGAGTACCGGGTGTACCCCCTCATCTCGCAAAATGATAGGGACTCCCGCCGTGCGACCACTCTCCGTAAGATGCTCGCGAGGTTCGCACCAGCGAAGGGGAGTAGTCAGAGTGGACGCAGTACAACAAGAGGCCACGGCCAGAGCCAGAGAGCTTCAGCGCAGTTGGTACGGGGAGCCGCTGGGAGCGCTCTTCCGCCGGCTCATAGATGACCTCGGCTTGAACCAGGCCCGCCTCGCTGCCGTCCTCGGACTGTCGGCGCCCATGCTGTCCCAGCTGATGAGCGGCCAGCGAGCCAAGATCGGGAATCCGGCCGTGGTCCAGCGCGTCCAGGCCCTCCAGGATCTCGCCGGCCAGGTGGCCGACGGAAGTGTCAGCGCGGGGGAGGCCACCGACCGGATGGACGAGATCAAGAAGACCCAGGGGGGTTCCGTCCTCAGCAACAGCGGCCAGACCACCACCAGCTCCGGCGCGCCCACGGTCAAGCGGGTCGTCCGCGAGATCCAGTCGCTGCTGCGCTCGGTCTCCGCGGCCGGCGACATCATCGACGCGGCGAACACCCTCGCACCCAGCCACCCGGAACTGGCAGAGTTCCTCCGGGTGTACGGCGCGGGCCGCACCGCCGACGCGGTCGCCCACTACGAGGCCCACCAGAACTGACACGCACGAGGGCGGACGACGGGTGACGGGGGACGGGCGCAGCGATGGGTGAGGTGTTCGCCGGTCGGTACGAGCTGATCGATCCGATCGGGCGCGGTGGCGCCGGTGCCGTGTGGCGGGCCTGGGACCACCGCCGTCGCCGCTACGTCGCCGCGAAGGTCCTCCTGCAGAGCGACGCCCACACGCTCCTGCGGTTCGTACGGGAGCAGGCGCTGCGGATCGACCATCCGCACGTACTGGCTCCGGCCAGCTGGGCGGCCGACGACGACAAGGTCCTGTTCACCATGGACCTGATCGGCGGCGGCTCGCTCGGCCATGTGATCGGGGACTACGGTCCCCTGCCGCCCCGTTTCGTGTGCGCCCTGCTCGACCAGCTCCTGTCGGGGCTCGCGGCGGTGCACGCGGAGGGCGTGGTGCACCGCGACATCAAACCGGCCAACATCCTGATGGAGGCCACCGGAACCGGGCGGCCGCACCTGCGGCTGTCCGACTTCGGCATCTCCATGCGCAAGGGCGAGCCGCGGCTGACCGAGACCGACCTCGTGGTCGGGACGCCGGGCTATTTCGCCCCCGAGCAACTCCTGGGCGCCGAGCCCGACTTCCCCGCCGACCTCTTCGCCGTGGGGCTGGTCGCCCTGTACCTCCTCCAGGGCCGCAAGCCCGATTCCCAGGCGTTGGTGGAGCACTTCTTCGCGCAGGGCACCCCGGGCGCCCCCGAAGGCGTTCCCGCCCCGCTCTGGGACGTCATCGCCGGTCTCCTGCAGCCGGACCCCCAGAGCCGTTTCCGGACGGCCACAGGGGCGCGCAAGGCCCTTGCCGAGGCCGTGGAGCTGCTGCCGCCGCCCGCCCCGGACGAGGAACCGGTGGAGGTGTTCGACCAACTGGGCCCGCTGCCGCCCGGATTCGGCCCGCAGGGTCCGCAGAGCACGGTGGCCGCGACCCCGCGCGAGCCCGCCGCCGAGACCGTGGCCCCGGGGACCTCCGCCTCCGTCACGGTGCCCGCGGAGCCCGTCCGGCCGGACCCGCGTACCGCGGCGCGCACCGCTCCCACGGCCCGGTCCGCGCCGACGACCCCGTATCCGGCCGCCCCGGCCGGCCCGGTCCCCGACGCCCCCGCGGCCCCCGCCGTCCCGGCTCAGGCGCCGGGGTACGGGCCCTCGGAGACGGGCAGCTTCCACCTCCCGCCGCCGACGACGACACCGACCGCTGCGACGGCGCCGGCCGTGCCCGTCCCCTCGGCCCTCGCCGCGCCGCCGGTCCGGCCGGGCCGCGGGATCGCCCCGCCCTCGGCGAAGGCGGTGGCCTCGCTGCTCGCCGCGGCGCTGCTCTGCTTCGCGGTGGGCGTCTGGGCCCTCACGCAGCTGTAGGACCGCGCCCCCGCCGCCCGAGCAGCGTCCAACCGCCCAGCACCAGCAGCAGGACCGTCCCGGTGCCGAAGCCTGCGCCCGCCACGATCCGCAGGGTGGAGTGCCGCTCGGCGGCCTCGGCCGCCTCCGGGGCGGTGAGCCCCTCCTCGGCCGCGGCCCGGTCCTCGTCGCCCACCCCGAAGCCGCCCGCAGCCGGACTGCCCTGGTACGCGGGCCCCTTGACCGGGGTACCGGCGACGTCCAGGCGCAGGGTCAGCGGTACGGGCACCGCGTCCTCGGTGAAGTCGGCGACCTTCGCGCCCATGGTCACCGCGAGGTAGTACCAGCCCGCGACGGAGACGGGCTGCACGGCCCGGTCGTTCGCGAAGCGGTTCTCGTACGTGACGGGCGGGGTCTTCTCCAGGGTGATCCCGGCCTGCTTGCCGTCGTACGAGACGTCCTTGTCGGAGATCAGGCCCCGGTACGGGCTGTACAGGGAGACGGTGAGGCCGCCCGAGGCCGAGCCGTAGGTCTTGGTCATCTTCGCGGCGGCCAGTTCGGCGCCGAGGCCCAGCTGCTGTCCCCAGTCCAGCGGGACCCGGTAGAAGCGGGTCTGCCCGGGCCGCATCTCGTCGCGCCACACGCCGGCGCCCAGGGCGCGCGCGTCGTTGAAGCCGGTGCCGCCGTCGCGGGGCACCGCCTCGGTGCCGGGCAGCGCGGGGGCGCCCGAGGGCCAGGTGCCGGGCGCGGTGGTGGGGGCGCCCGGGCCGCGGCCGGGCTCCTTCTGGACCTTGATCTCCAGCGGCCAGGGGCTCTGGTCGTAGCCCTTGGCCGAGGTCCGGGTGACCTTGGCGTAGTACACGCCCGCGGGCGCGCAGTCCTCGTCCTCGGAGCCCCTACGGACGCCGGCGGCGGCGATCGGGTAGGCGTCGTAGCCGAAGTTCGCCCGGCCGCCGCTGTCGGGGCAGGAACGCCCGGCGGTGGTCATGATCTCCACCTCGATGCCGTCGCCGCCGGAGACCTTCGCGCCGGCCGCGGGGCGGACCACGGCGGAGACGTAGACGTCGGACCCGTCCTTGTCGAGGACTAGGCGGTACATGCGTTCGCCCGGTCCGAGCGTGTCCCGGTAGACGTTCCCGGCCTCGATCAGCGGGGCGTCCGCCGTGGAGGACCTGCCCTCGACGGCCTCGGCGCCGTCGGCGGCCCGGTAGGTCGGCAGGGGGCCGGGCGCGGCCCCGTCGGCGTACGCGACCCCCGGCGACCCCGCCACCAGGCCCAGGGCCGCCGCCCACACTGCCGTCCGTCCCCGAACCATCACGCCCACCCCGAGTTTGCCCGCGCAAGCCAAATATTTACATAACGGAATTTTTCGTCACAGAGCAGCACAAAGCCCCGGCCGCAGCGGCAGCCGGGGCTTCATGTGATCAGCCTTGGGTCTCACACACCGGAACCAGAGGGCACGGAGTCAGTTGCCTCCGTCCACAGGTCCTGCTCGGCGCGGTCCGCCTGGATCTGGCGGTACACGAGGAGCCCGCCGATGGCGGCCAGTGCGACCAGGAGCAGCTTCTTCACCGCGCGACCTCGTCTTTCGTTGACGTAGGGGACTTCTGGCGCCCAACAATACACACCGACCGATACCGATCGGTGACCTGCCGGCCCACCAACTGGCCCGACGACAAAGACCCCCAGGCCTTGGCCTGGGGGTCTTCGACACTGTGGGGCTAACAGGATTTGAACCTGTGGCCTCATCCTTATCAGGGATGCGCTCTAACCAACTGAGCTATAGCCCCATCCGCGCTGCGCGCTGACTCCTGAAGATTAGCGCACAGACCCGGTCAGGCCAAAATCCGTTGCCCGAGGGCGTCTGCGCAGGTCATCCGACCCGTCGCGGGCGCCCGAACAGAAGGCCTACTCGTCCTCGGCGAGGGTGAGCTCCACACCGCCGACGAAGCCCGCCGACAGGTTGTAGATGAACGCGCCCAGCGTCGCCAGTGCCGTCGCCAGCACCACGTCGATCACCGCGATGACCGACGTGAAGATCAGAACGCGCGGCAACGACAGGAACGACTGGAGGTCGAAGCCGTTGCCCTCGTTCGAACCGGTCGCCTCGCTGATCGTGCCGCCGACGGTCGAGAAGACGCCCATCGCGTCCATGACCATCCACAGCACGGCCGCCGCCACGATCGTGCAGATGCCGAGCGCGATCGACAGCAGGAAGCTGACCTTCATGACCGACCACGGGTCGGCCTTGGCCACCCGCAGTCGCGCCTTGCGCGTACGAGGAGCCGTACGGACCCCCGTACGCGACTTGCGCTGCGCAGCCGCTCCCTTGCCGCCCTGCGCCGTCGCCGGGCCCGAGGGCGCCGGGTAGGCCTGCGGCGGGTGGTACGGCTGTGCGGGCTTGTCCTGGCCGGCGTCCGCGCCGACCGAGGGCTTCGGTCCTCGGGTGTCCGTCACGGTTCCCCCCTGGGAGTCCGCGGCAGGGCCACGGGCACCGTTCGCTCCAGTCTTGGCCGGTCCGGCGCCCGTGGCTCCACTCACGACTTACTCCTCGTGCTCCCCGGCCGAGGGCTGCGTGCCCTCGGCGGCCTCGGCGGCCTGTCCGTCGGCCACCTCGGTGTCGTTCTCGTCGGCCTCGACCTCGTCAGCTTCCTGACCGGCCTCGGCGTTACGGGCGATGCCGACCACGGCATCACGCTTGCCCAGGTTGATCAGCTGGACGCCCATGGTGTCACGGCCGGTCTCCCTGACTTCGTTGACGCGCGTACGAATCACACCACCGCCGAGCGTGATGGCGAGAATCTCGTCGCTCTCGTCGACCACGAGCGCCCCGACGAGCGATCCGCGGTCCTCCACGATCTTGGCGGCCTTGATACCCAGACCGCCACGGCCCTGGACGCGGTACTCGTCGACCGGCGTCCGCTTGGCGTAGCCGCCGTCGGTCGCGGTGAAGACGAACGTACCCGGCCTGACAACGTTCATCGAGAGCAGTTCGTCACCTTCACGGAAACTCATGCCCTTCACACCCGAGGTGGCGCGGCCCATCGGGCGCAGCGCCTCGTCGGTCGCCGTGAAGCGGATCGACTGCGCCTTCTTGCTGATCAGCAGCAGGTCGTCCTCGGCGGACACCAGCTCGGCGCCGATCAGCTCGTCGTCGCCGCCGGCCTCCGTCTCCCGGAGGTTGATCGCGATGACGCCGCCCGAGCGGGGCGAGTCGTAGTCCTTGAGCGCCGTCTTCTTCACCAGGCCGCCCTTGGTGGCCAGGATCAGGTACGGCGCCGCCTCGTAGTCACGGATCGCGAGGATCTGGGCGATCTTCTCGTCCGGCTGGAAGGCCAGCAGGTTCGCCACGTGCTGCCCGCGGGCGTCGCGGCCGGCGTCCGGCAGCTCGTACGCCTTGGAGCGGTAGACCCGGCCCTTGTTCGTGAAGAACAGCAGCCAGTGGTGCGTGGTGGAGACGAAGAAGTGGTCGACCAGGTCGTCCTGCTTCAGCTTGGTGCCGCGCACGCCCTTGCCGCCGCGCTTCTGCGAGCGGTAGTCCTCGGTCTTGGTGCGCTTGACGTAACCGCCGTGCGTGATCGTGACGACGATGTCCTCTTCGGCGATCAGGTCCTCGATGGACATGTCACCGTCGAAGGGCACCAGCTTGGAACGCCGGTCGTCGCCGAACTTCTCGACGATCGCCGCCAGTTCCTCGCTGACGATGGAGCGCTGACGCTCCTCCGAGGCCAGGATGGCGTTGTACTCGTTGATCTTGGCCTGGAGCTCGTCGTGCTCGGCGACGATCTTCTGGCGCTCCAGGGCCGCGAGGCGGCGGAGCTGCATCTCCAGGATCGCGTTCGCCTGGATCTCGTCGATCTCCAGGAGGCCCATCAGGCCCTCGCGCGCGATCTCGACCGTGTTGCTGCGCCGGATCAGCGCGATGACCTCGTCGATCGCGTCCAGCGCCTTGAGCAGACCGCGCAGGATGTGCGCGCGCTCCTCCGCCTTGCGCAGGCGGAACTTCGTACGCCGGACGATGACCTCGATCTGGTGCGTCACCCAGTGGCGGATGAAGGCGTCGATCGACAGCGTGCGCGGCACACCGTCCACCAGCGCCAGCATGTTCGCGCCGAAGTTCGTCTGCAGCTCGGTGTGCTTGTAGAGGTTGTTCAGCACGACCTTGGCGACGGCGTCGCGCTTGAGCACGATCACCAGGCGCTGGCCGGTCCGCGACGAGGTCTCGTCACGGACGTCGGCGATGCCGCCGACCTTGCCGTCCTTCACCAGGTCCGCGATCTTCTGCGCGAGGTTGTCGGGGTTGGTCTGGTACGGAAGCTCCGTGACCACCAGGCACTGGCGGTTCTGGATCTCCTCGACCTCCACCACCGCGCGCATCGTGATGGAGCCGCGACCGGTCCGGTACGCCTCCTCGATGCCCTTGCGGCCCACGACCAGGGCGCCCGACGGGAAGTCAGGGCCCTTGATCCGCTCGATCAGCGCGTCCTGGAGCTCCTCGTGCGAGGCCTCCGGGTGCTCCAGCGCCCACTGCGCACCGGCCGCGACCTCGCGGAGGTTGTGCGGCGGGATGTTGGTCGCCATGCCGACCGCGATGCCGGCGCTGCCGTTGACCAGCAGGTTCGGGAAGCGCGCCGGGAGCACGGTGGGCTCCTGGTTGCGGCCGTCGTAGTTGTCCTGGAAGTCGACGGTCTCCTCGTCGATGTCCCGGAGCATCTCCATGGCCAGCGGCATGAGCTTGCACTCGGTGTAGCGCATCGCGGCCGCCGGGTCGTTGCCCGGGGAGCCGAAGTTGCCGTTGCTGTCGACCAGCGGCATGCGCATCGACCACGGCTGGGCCAGACGGACCAGGGCGTCGTAGATCGAGCTGTCACCGTGCGGGTGGTAGGTACCCATGACGTCGCCGACGACACGGGCGCACTTGTAGAAGCCCTTCTCGGGCCGGTAGCCGCCGTCGTACATCGCGTACAGCACGCGGCGGTGCACCGGCTTGAGGCCGTCGCGCACGTCCGGCAGGGCGCGCGAGACGATGACGGACATCGCGTAGTCGAGGTAGGAGCGCTGCATCTCCGTCTCGAGCCCGACGGGCTCGATGCGCAGCACGGGCTGCTCCTCCGCGGTGTTCTCTGCGGTGGGGGTGGTTTCGTCGGCCATTGCTGGTCAGAAATCCTTTCAGGCGGCGGTCAGCGGAGCCGACTCAGATGTCGAGGAAGCGGACGTCCTTGGCGTTGCGCTGGATGAAGGAGCGCCGGGCCTCGACGTCCTCACCCATCAGCACCGAGAACAGGTCGTCGGCCTGCGCCGCGTCGTCGAGCGTGACCTGGCCGAGCACGCGGTGGTCCACGTCCATGGTGGTGACGCGCAGTTCCTCGGCGTTCATCTCGCCCAGACCCTTGAAGCGCTGGATCGAGTCTTCCTTGATCCGCTTGCCGTTCTGCTTGCCGAGCTCCACGAGGGCGTCGCGCTCGCGGTCCGAGTACGCGTACTCGAAGTCGTCCCGGCCCCACTTGATCTTGTAGAGCGGCGGGCGCGACAGGTACACGTGACCGGCCTCGACCAGCGGCCGCATGAAGCGGAAGAGGAAGGTCAGCAGCAGGGTGTTGATGTGCTGGCCGTCGACGTCGGCGTCCGCCATCAAGATGATCTTGTGATAGCGGAGCTTCTCGATGTCGAAGTCCTCGTGCACACCGGTACCGAAGGCGCTGATCAGCGCCTGGACCTCGGTGTTCTGGAGGATCTTGTCGATCCGCGCCTTCTCGACGTTCAGGATCTTGCCGCGGATCGGCAGGATGGCCTGGTACATCGGGTTGCGGCCGGACTTCGCGGAGCCACCGGCCGAGTCACCCTCGACGATGAAGATCTCGCACTTGGTCGGGTCGTTCGACTGGCAGTCGGACAGCTTGCCCGGCAGCGAGGCGCTCTCCAGCAGACCCTTGCGACGCGTGAGGTCACGGGCCTTGCGGGCCGCGACGCGCGCCGTGGCCGCCTGGATCGACTTGCGGATGATGTCCGCGGCCTCGACCGGGTTGCGGTCGAACCAGTCGTTGAGGTGCTCGTGGACGACCTTCTGCACGAAGGTCTTGGCCTCCGTGTTGCCCAGCTTGGTCTTCGTCTGGCCCTCGAACTGGGGCTCGCCCAGCTTGACCGAGATGATCGCCGTCAGACCCTCGCGGATGTCCTCGCCGGCGAGGTTGTCGTCCTTCTCGCGCAGCAGCTTCTTGTCGCGCGCGTAACGGTTCACCAGACCCGTCAGGGCCGCACGGAAGCCCTCCTCGTGCGTACCGCCCTCGTGCGTGTGGATCGTGTTCGCGAAGGAGTAGACGCCCTCCGTGTACTGCGAGTTCCACTGCATCGCGATCTCGACCGAGAGCATGCGCTCCTTGTCCTCGGCCTCGACGTCGATGACGGTCGGGTGGATGAGCTCACCCTTGCGCGAGTTGAGGTACTTCACGAAGTCGACGATGCCGCCCTCGTAGTAGTACTTCACCGTGCGCGCGGTCGGCTCGGCCGTGTCCGCGTCGGGGTCGTCCGCGCCGACCGTGGCCTTCGCCGACTCGCGCTCGTCGGTCAGCGACAGGGTCAGGCCCTTGTTGAGGAAGGCCATCTCCTGGAAGCGCCGCGACAGCGTCTCGAAGGAGTACTCGGTCGTCTCGAAGATGTCGCCGTCGGCCCAGAAGGTGACCGTGGTGCCGGTCTCGGCGGTCTCCTCGTTCTTGGCCAGCGGGGCCGTCGGCACGCCCAGCTTGTAGTCCTGGGTCCAGCGGTGGCCGTCCGTCTTGACCTCGACCGCGACCTTGGTCGACAGGGCGTTCACGACGGACACGCCGACACCGTGCAGACCACCGGAGACGGCGTAGCCGCCGCCGCCGAACTTGCCACCCGCGTGCAGGACCGTCAGGACGACCTCGACGGCCGGCTTGCCCTCGGACGGGACGATGCCGACCGGGATACCGCGACCGTTGTCGACCACGCGCACCCCGCCGTCGGCGAGGATCGTCACGTCGATGGTGTCCGCGTGTCCGGCCAGCGCCTCGTCGACCGAGTTGTCGACGACCTCGTAGACGAGGTGGTGCAGACCACGCTCGCCGGTCGAGCCGATGTACATACCCGGCCGCTTGCGGACCGCGTCCAGGCCCTCGAGGACCTGGATCGCACTGGCGTCGTAATTCTTCTCGTTGGAGTCGCCGGAATCGGCCACGAAGCGCCCTTTCTGGCACAGCGCAGCCCGTACTCCGGACCAGCAAGGCGCCGGTGGAGCGGCCGCGTCGATCTGCGTTGTCTGCGTGATCCCGCGAACGGGCGGGATTTGCTCCAGTCTACCGGTACCACGGACATGAATGGGGGTTTGCCGGTACCTGAGTCCGCATGTGCCGCCCTGAACCTCCTCTCTCCGACTCCCCACATCCGGGGAGGGGCTCAAAGAGGCTCACACGGGCACCCAGCGCTTCGGCCTGTCAACCTCCCGCTACCGTGAGGGACGCCACCCGCCGGGCTGCCTACTCACCCGTAGGTGTCGCCCGGGCCCTTGCTGCCCGGAGCCCGCCACGGCCCGTAGCCCTTCGGCCGGCCGCCGGGCCCCTGGACCTTGATCAGGCGTACGGTGCCCTGGCCCAGATCCGCGTTCAGTCGCGCGACCAGCTGCGGAGCCAGCAGCTTCAGCTGCGCCGCCCACGCCGAGGAATCGCACCGCACGACAAGCTCACGATCCTCGTACCGCTGCGGTTCACAGTGGGCCGCGATCTCCGGGCCGACGATCTCCGGCCAGCGCTCCATCACGCCCGCCACCGCCATCGGCATCTCCCAGCCGCGTTCGGTGCGCAGCCGGTCCAGCGCCGCCATGAGCGGCATAGGGTCCCGGCCGTCCGCACGAGCCCCCGAGCGCAGCCCCGGCTGCCGGCCCTTCTTCGCGCCGACCGCGTTGCCCCGGGCCCGCGCCTGCTCGCGCGCCGCCGCGAGGGCCTGGCGCGCGAGGTCCACCCCGGAGGCCTCCGGGGTCTTGCGACCCTCCTGCGGATCCTTGGCCTGCTCGTTCACAACCGGGTCACCTCACCGCCGGACACCCCGAACCGCGTTCCGACCAGCACCCCCGGAACGTCGTCGTCCACCGCCGCGGTCACCAGGACCTGCTCGCCCGGGGCCACCAGCTCCGCCAGCCGCTCCCGACGCCGGGTGTCCAGCTCCGCGAACACGTCGTCCAGGATCAGCACGGGCTCACTGCCCTCCGAGCGCAGCAGCTCGTACGAGGCCAGCCGCAGCGCCAGCGCGTACGACCACGACTCCCCGTGGCTCGCGTACCCCTTCGCGGGCAGCTCCCCGAGCCGCAGCACCAGATCGTCGCGGTGCGGGCCCACCAGGGTCACGCCGCGCTCGATCTCCTGCTTGCGCACCTCGGCCAGTGCCGCCAGCAGCGCCTCGTAGAGGGCCTCGCGGGTGCGCGCCGCACCGCTGTCCACCGGCTCGCCGACCGAGGACCTGTACGCCAGGCCCAGTGGGCCGCCGCCGGGCGCGAGCTGCTCGTAGGCCTTGTCCGCCAAGGGCAGCAGGGTCGCGATCAGATCGAGGCGCTGGGCGAGCAGCTCCGCGCCCACGCGCGCGAGGTGCTGGTCCCACACGTCGAGGGTGGACAGGTCCAGGGACCGGCCGCCGTGCCGGCGGGCCATCGCCGCGGACTTCAGGAGGGTGTTGCGCTGCTTGAGCACCCGCTCGTAGTCGGAGCGGACGGCGGCCATCCGCGGCGAGCGCGCCGTGACCAGCTCGTCCAGGAACCGGCGCCGCTCGCCCGGGTCGCCCTTGACCAGGGCCAGATCCTCCGGCGCGAACAGCACCGTCCGTATGATCCCCAGCACGTCCCGCGGCCTGACCTGCGAAGAACGGTTGATCCGGGCCCGGTTCGCCCGGCCGGGGTTGAGTTCCAGTTCGACCAGCTGCTGCCGCTCGCCCTGGGTGACGGCGGCCCGGATGATCGCCCGGTCCGCGCCCATCCGCACGAGCGGGGCGTCCGAGGAGACCCGGTGGCTGCCGAGGGTCGCCAGGTACCCGATGGCCTCGACGAGGTTGGTCTTCCCCTGGCCGTTGGGGCCCACGAAAGCGGTGACGCCCGGGTCGAGGGGAACCTCGGCCCGGGCGTACGAGCGGAAGTCGGCCAATGAGAGATGCGAAACGTGCATACGGCGCCGACCTCCCCCGGCTTCCCACTACTCGCTGTGGTGCTGTGCTGCTGTCCCTGCGGGCCTCTCGGCCCCGGGCTGTGACGTGCTACTTCTTCTCGACCGCGTGGCCGCCGAACTGGTTGCGCAGCGCGGCGATCATCTTCATCTGCGGGGAGTCGTCCTGCCGCGAGGCGAAGCGCGCGAACAGCGACGCGGTGATCGCGGGCAGCGGCACGGCGTTGTCGATCGCCGCCTCCACCGTCCAGCGTCCCTCGCCGGAGTCCTGGGCGAAGCCACGCAGCTGCTCCAGGTGCTCGTCCTCGTCGAGGGCGTTCACGGCCAGGTCCAGCAGCCAGGAGCGGATGACGGTGCCTTCCTGCCAGGAGCGGAAGACCTCGCGGACGTCGGTGACCGAGTCCACCTTCTCCAGGAGCTCCCAGCCCTCGGCGTAGGCCTGCATCATGGCGTACTCGATGCCGTTGTGGACCATCTTCGCGAAGTGGCCGGCGCCGACCTTGCCGGCGTGCACGGCGCCGAACTCGCCCTCGGGCTTGAGCGCGTCGAAGACGGGCTGTACGCGGGCCACGTCCTCGGCGGCGCCGCCGTACATGAGCGCGTAGCCGTTCTCCAGGCCCCAGACGCCGCCGGAGACACCGCAGTCGACGAAGCCGATGCCCTTGGCCTTCAGCTCCTCGGCGTGCTTCTCGTCGTCGGTCCAGCGGGAGTTCCCGCCGTCGACGACGATGTCACCGGGCGACAGCAGCTCGGCGAGCTCGTCGACCGTGGACTGGGTGGCCGCACCGGCCGGGACCATGACCCACACGACGCGGGGGGCCTGCAGGCTGTCCACAAGTTCCTGCAGGCTGTGGACATCCGCGAGGTCCGGGTTGCGGTCGTATCCGATGACGGTGTGGCCTGCGCGGCGGATGCGCTCGCGCATGTTGCCGCCCATCTTGCCGAGACCGACGAGACCAAGCTCCATCAGGTGGTTCCTTAAGCGTTGTGGCCGTCTTTGCCGGGGCTTCCCCGGCCGTGTCCTCACCGGACGCGCGGGGGGTCGCCCACCGGATCCGAGCCTACGCCGGGCCGTGGCGGCGGGCCCTGCGGGCGCTCCATGGCGGCCGAACCGGCTTTCCCGGTTTCCGGGTCATCCCCGGTGGCTCCCCACCCTGTGGACGGCGTCGGGCCCGGTCCCGCTGCGTGCGAGACCGGGCCCGACGCCGACAAGTGGAGCGTCAGCCGGACAGGCGCACCGGCATGATCAGGTACTTGTAGGCCTCGTCCGCCTCCGCGTCGATCGCCGGGCGGCCGCTGAGCAGCGCCGGCTTGGTCGACGTGGTGAAGCTGAGCTGGGCCACCGGGGACGCGATCGCGCTCAGGCCGTCCAGCAGGAAGGTCGGGTTGAAGGCGATCGAGATGTCGTCGCCGTCCAGCTGGGCGTCGACCCTTTCCACAGCCTGTGCGTCGTCGGAGGAACCGGCCTCCAGGATCAGCACGCCCTTCTCGAAGCTGAGGCGGACCGGGGTGTTGCGCTCGGCCACCAGGGCCACGCGCTTGACGGCCTCGACGAAGGGCGCGGTCTCGATCACGGCGATCGAGTTGAACTCCGTCGGGAACAGCGTCCGGTACTTGGGCAGGTCGCCTTCGAGCAGCCGGGTGGTGGTGCGGCGGCCGGCGCCCTCGAAACCGATCAGGCCCTCGCCCGCACCGGAGCCGGACAGCGCCAGGGTGACCGTGTCACCGCTGGTCAGCGAGTTGGCGATCTCCTGGAGCGTCTTGGCGGGCACCAGGGCCACGGCCGACGCCTCCGGGTTCTCCGGCTTCCACAGGAACTCGCGGACCGCGAAGCGGTAGCGGTCGGTGGAGGCCAGGGTGACGCGGTCGCCCTCGATCTCGATGCGGACACCGGTCAGCACCGGCAGCGTGTCGTCACGGCCGGCGGCGGTGGCCACCTGCTTGGCGGCGGAGGCGAAGACCTCGCCGGCGACGGTGCCGGTCGCGGTCGGCATCTGCGGCAGTGCCGGGTACTCCTCCACAGGCAGGGTGTGGAGTGTGAATCGCGAGGAGCCGCAGACCACGGTCGCCCGTACACCGTCTGTGGAAATCTCCACCGGGCGGTTGGGGAGGGCGCGGCAGATGTCGGCGAGCAGCCGGCCGGAGACCAGGACGGTGCCGTCCTCCTCGACGTCCGCCTCGACCGAGACCCGGGCCGAGACCTCGTAGTCGAAGCCGGAGAGGCTCAGGGTGCCTTCCTCGGCCTTGAGCAGCAGGCCCGCGAGGACGGGCACCGGCGGCCGGGCCGGGAGGCTACGGGCCGCCCAGGCCACCGCCTCCGCGAGTACGTCGCGCTCCACCCGGATCTTCACCGGAACCGCCTCCTGCTGTTGCTCGCTCGTCTGCCGGCCTTCGTCGTCGGCTCGTC
The DNA here is from genome assembly GCF_041432505.1 of Streptomyces virginiae. Lineage (GTDB taxonomy): Bacteria > Actinomycetota > Actinomycetes > Streptomycetales > Streptomycetaceae > Streptomyces > Streptomyces virginiae_A. The sequence continues at coordinate 4,435,116 of NZ_CP107871.1, read as the reverse complement.
GATGCCTCGACCGATGCCGGGGACCAGTCTGACGTACGACGCCGACACTCGGTGCGGCCGGCGGTCAAGTCGGGAGCGAGGCGTCGGGGCGGGCGATCGACGAGTTGTGCACAGGACCCGCTTGAAAACCGAAACCGGCCTAACTCTCCATGGGGGTAGTAGTAGGGCCTGTGGAAACGGTGGATAAGCCCGTTTTCGCAGGTCAACCCCGGTTTTTTATCCACCGACCCTGTGGGTGACACCGGTGGACAACCCCGTGCCTCTGTGGAGAACGAAAAGTTCTGCACAGGCTGTCCCCAGGTGACCCCGATTACTCCACAGGTGCGTCCCCAGCTTTCCCCCGGTACTCCACAACCCAAACGTCTACATCCGTGTGACGGCTTTCACTCCGGGCGGTGAGAGGGGGTGGTGTGTTGCCGAACAGTGGACAAGGGTGTGGAGAAGGCCGCGCATCCTGTGCACAGGACGTGGAAACCTGTGGGCCGACGGTGGACAACGCCGTGGACAGCGCTGTGGACGAAAAATTTGTCCACAGCCTGTGGATGACGTTTGTGCACAATTCCACAGGGGGCTGACCTGCCCTGATGGAGCCTCACCCCGCACGCCTGTGGACAGATTGTGGGCGACGCGACCCATCCCCAGGGTGTGGACGGAAGAAAGTCTCCCAATCTGTGGATGAGTTGCTCCCGCGGGGGCGTATTCGAACAGGTCAGGGGCGCGCGAACGACGAAGGGCGCCCCCGTTGTGGACCGGGAGCGCCCTCTGAACGCGTTTGAAGAGGCCGTGGAGCGGCCCCGAACCGGGTGTCGGGGAGCCGCGCTCAGCCGTTCTTGATGCGGTTGGTGAGCTCGGTGACCTGGTTGTAGATGGAGCGTCGCTCGGCCATCAGAGCCCGGATCTTGCGGTCCGCGTGCATGACGGTCGTGTGGTCGCGGCCGCCGAACTGTGCCCCGATCTTGGGCAGTGAGAGGTCGGTGAGCTCACGGCACAGGTACATGGCGATCTGCCGGGCGGTGACCAGGACCCGGCTGCGCGAGGAGCCGCACAGGTCGTCCACGGTCAGGCCGAAGTAGTCCGCGGTGGCCGCCATGATGTCGGAGGCCGTGATCTCCGGAGCGCTGTCCTCGCCGCCCGGGATCAGGTTCTTCAGGACGTCCTCGGTGAGGCCCAGGTCGACCGGCTGCCGGTTGAGGCTCGCGAAGGCGGTGACCCGGATCAGCGCCCCCTCCAGCTCGCGGATGTTGCGCGAGATGCGGGAGGCGATGAACTCCAGTACCTCCGGCGGGGCGTTGAGCTGCTCCTGGACGGCCTTCTTGCGCAGGATCGCGATACGGGTCTCCAGCTCGGGCGGCTGGACATCCGTGATCAGGCCCCACTCGAAGCGGTTGCGGAGCCGGTCCTCCAGGGTCACCAGCTGCTTGGGCGGCCGGTCGGAGGAGAGCACGATCTGCTTGTTGGCGTTGTGGAGCGTGTTGAAGGTGTGGAAGAACTCCTCCTGCGTCGACTCCTTGCTCGCGAGGAACTGGATGTCGTCGACGAGCAGGATGTCCATCTCGCGGTAGCGCTTGCGGAACGCGTCGCCCTTGCCGTCGCGGATCGAGTTGATGAACTCGTTGGTGAACTCCTCGGAGCTCACGTACCGCACCCGGGTACCGGGGTAGAGGCTCCGCGCGTAGTGCCCGATGGCGTGCAGCAGGTGCGTCTTGCCGAGGCCCGACTCCCCGTACACGAAAAGGGGGTTGTAGGCCTTCGCGGGCGCCTCGGCGACGGCCACTGCGGCGGCGTGCGCGAAGCGGTTGGACGCGCCGATGACGAAGGTGTCGAAGAGGTACTTGGGGTTCAGCCGCGCGGTCGGCTCCAACGGGCCCGAGGTGGAGCCGCCGGACGGGGACGGCGCCGAGGGCCGGCCGGGGGCCTGGCGCGGCGCGGGCTGCTCGTACTGCTGGGGCTCGTACGACTGCTGCTCGTATTGATGGGACTGGTGCTGCTGCTGGGACTCGTACGGGGACTGCTCGTACTTCTTCTGCTCGTAGGAGCCCTGGTCGTAGCCGGAGGGCTCGGGCTGCTGGAGGTAGCCCGGCTGGGGGGACGCGTACGGGTCGCGCTCGGGGAATCCGCCGAGGCGCGGCTGCTGCCAGCCGTAGTCGTCCTGTTGGCCGCCGCGGGGCCAGGCGCCGGGCTCGGGGCGCTGCTGCTGGTAGTCCGGATAGGCCGGGCGGGCGGTGGGGAGCTGGTCGTCGCCCGGGCCGCCGCCGGGGCGCTGGCCGCCGTACGGCTCGTACCCGCCCTGCTGCTGGACGGGCGGGGCGGGGGGCGCGGGCTCGCCGGCGGAGTCGTCCACGGTGATGGCGATCCGGATGGGGCGGCCGCACTCACGGCTGAGCGCGTCACTGATCAGTGGGGCGAGGCGGCCCTCGAGGACGCGCTTGCCCCATTCATTGGGGACGGCCAGCAGTGCGGTGTCGGCGACGAGTGCCAGGGGCTGGCACCGCTCGACCCACTGCTTGTCCTTGGGCTCGATCCCCGGCTGTCCCTCCCCGAGGAGCTTTTCGAGCACCCTTGGCCACACTGCGGCAAGATCGGCAGGTACGTCAGCCACAGAGCACGCTCTCTCACAGGGGTCCCACGAATGTGTGGTTCTTTGGGACGGTCGGGACAAAAAATCCGGGGTCAGGCAACGGTAGTCAGGCCAGCGGGTACGGTTCAAGTCGTTGTCCACAGCCTGTGCACAGTGTGCGGCCCCGCCGGCTCGGTTTGACCGGATGGCGTAGCCGCGCGTACCGTAACGAGGTCGAGTTGTCGATGGCTGCTGCCGCCTGCCTACCGATGGGCGAAGGTCACTGATAGTGATCATTTAGCGGTGCCACTCGGGCGAACACGCGAGTTTCCTCGTGGGCGCACGGTGACAGCCAGGCGATGTCCCGCCACAACGATTCATTCTCTGGAGCCCCCGAGTGAGCAAGCGCACCTTCCAGCCGAACAACCGCCGTCGTGCCAAGACCCACGGCTTCCGCCTGCGGATGCGTACCCGTGCCGGTCGCGCGATCCTCGCGAACCGTCGTGGCAAGGGCCGCGCCGCCCTTTCCGCGTAACAACACGCAGGTCGTGACGTCGTGCTGTCTCCCGAGAATCGGCTGAGGCGGCGCGAGGACTTCGCGAGCGCGGTACGTCGAGGTCGTCGGGCTGGTCGCCCGCTCCTCGTCGTCCATCTACGTACAAGCGGTGCAACGGACCCGCACGAGTCGGGGGAGATCGATCCCTCGTCGCGTGCGGGTTTCGTCGTCAGCAAGGCTGTCGGCAACGCCGTCGTACGTAACCGGGTCAAGCGCCGTCTCCGCCATCTGGTCCGCGAGCGGCTGTCCCAGCTGCCCGCCGGTAGCCTGGTGGTGGTACGCGCGTTGCCCGGAGCGGGTGATGCCGGCCCCGACGAGCTGGCCCGGGACCTGGATGCCGCTCTGGTGCGGCTCCTGGGAGGCGTGGCTCGATGAAGTACCCGCTGCTCGCTTTGATCAAGCTGTACCAGTGGACGATCAGTCCGCTGCTCGGGCCGGTGTGCCGCTACTACCCGTCGTGTTCGCACTACGGGTACACGGCCATCGACCGGCATGGTGCGGTGAAGGGGACGGTCCTGACCGCCTGGCGGATCCTGCGGTGCAATCCGTGGTCCCCGGGTGGCGTGGACCATGTCCCACCCCGTAAACGCCCGCGTTGGCACGAGCAGCTGCGCAGTGCGTTGCGTAGATCTCGCAATGCTCAAGGAGCCTGATTAGTGGACACGATTGCCAGTCTGTTCAGCTTTATCACTTACCCCGTCTCGTGGATCATCGTCCAGTTCCACTCGATGTACGGGGCGATCTTCGGTGAGTCGAGTGGGTGGGCCTGGGGCCTGTCCATCGTGTCCCTGGTGATCTTGATCCGTATCTGTCTGATCCCGCTCTTCGTGAAGCAGATCAAGGCGACGCGGGGTATGCAGGCGCTCCAGCCGAAGATGAAGGCGATCCAGGAGCGCTACAAGAACGACAAGCAGCGTCAGTCCGAAGAGATGATGAAGCTGTACAAGGAGACGGGTACCAACCCGCTCTCCTCGTGCCTGCCCATCCTGGCGCAGTCCCCGTTCTTCTTCGCGCTGTACCACGTGCTGTCGAACATCGCCGACGGCAAGGCGGTCGGCGCGATGGACCAGCAGCTGGTCGACAGCGCCCGCGCGGCCAAGATCTTCGGCGCCCCGATCGCCGCGAAGTTCATGGACAGCCCGGAGAAGGTCGCCGCTCTCGGTGCCACCCTGACGGACGTCCGGATCGTGACCGCAGTCATGATCATCATGATGTCGCTGTCGCAGTTCTACACCCAGCGTCAGCTGATGCAGAAGAACGTCGACCTCTCGGTCAAGACGCCGTTCATGCAGCAGCAGAAGATGCTGATGTACATCTTCCCGGTGATCTTCGCGGTCATGGGCATCAACTTCCCCGTCGGTGTTCTCGTCTACTGGCTGACCACGAACGTGTGGACCATGGGCCAGCAGATGTACGTGATCAACCAGAACCCGACGCCGGGCAGCAAGGCGCAGGACCAGTACCTGACCCGCCTGCTGAAGCAGATCACCTCGCACGGTGAGCTCAAGGGCCGGGGCAAGAAGCGGGTCGTCTCGGCGATCGTCGCCAAGGGCCCGGACCGCAACGACAACGAGCGCAAGTTCATCGCCGCCCTCAGCAAGCAGGGCATGGCCGCCCAGGCCGACGGCTCCGTGATCAAGAGTGTCGAGGCCACGGCAGACTCGGATGCGGCGAGCGGCGGTGCCGCGAAGCGGCAGCAGCCGAAGCGCCAGTCGAAGTCGCAGCGTCAGACTCCCAGCAAGCCCGCTCCCAAGAAGTAAGAAGGAGTCCCTCCCGTGACGGAAGGCACCACCACCGCCGCCGCTGAGAGTGGCGACACCCTGACCCGCCTCGAGCAGGAGGGTGAGATCGCGGCCGACTACCTCGAGGGTCTGCTGGACATCGCCGACCTGGACGGCGACATCGACATGGACGTCGAGGCCGACCGGGCCGCGGTGTCGATCGTCAGTGACTCCGCCAGCCGTGATCTGCAGAAGCTCGTGGGTCGCGACGGTGAGGTCCTGGAGGCTCTGCAGGAGCTGACCCGCCTCGCCGTGCACCGGGAGACCGGGGACCGCAGCCGGCTCATGCTGGACATCGCCGGGTTCCGCGCGAAGAAGCGCGAGGAGCTGGCGGCGCTGGGCGCTCAGGCCGCGGCGGACGTGAAGGCGTCCGGCGAGCCGCTGAAGCTGGCTCCGATGACCCCGTTCGAGCGGAAGGTCGTCCACGACGCCGTGGCGGCCGCCGGTCTGCGCAGCGAGTCCGAGGGCGAGGAGCCGCAGCGCTTCGTCGTTGTGCTCCCGGCCTGATCGTCGACGCGAGTTGTTTCGGCCCCGTCTGTGTCGCAGGCGGGGCCGATGTTTGTCAGCCTGGCCTGACAGGTGAACGACGCCTCATCTTGAAGACGTGGTTTTTTCAGAACCATGCGGTACGGAAGGACGGTCCCCGTGACGGAGGCAGCTGAGCTTCCCCCGGCGCCTGAAGAGGCGCGCGCGGTGTTCGGTGAGTTTTTCCCGGAAGCTGTGCGGTATGCGGAGCTGCTGGCGGACGCAGGAGTCAAGCGGGGCCTGATCGGGCCGCGTGAGGTGCCGCGCCTGTGGGAGCGGCACCTGCTGAACTGCGCTGTGCTGTCGGAGGTGGTGCCGCAGGGCGTCACCGTGTGCGACGTGGGCTCGGGTGCGGGTCTGCCCGGTATCCCGCTCGCCCTGGTGCGACGGGATCTCAAGATCACGCTGCTCGAACCGCTGCTGCGGCGTACGACCTTCCTCCAGGAGGCCGTGGAGTTGCTGGGCCTCGACCACGTCACGGTGGTGCGCGGGCGGGCCGAGGAGGTCCTGGGCAAGCTCCAGCCGGTGCATGTGGTGACCGCGCGGGCGGTGGCTCCGCTGGACCGGCTGGCCGGCTGGGGCGTGCCCCTGCTGCGGCCGTACGGCGAGATGCTGGCCCTCAAGGGCGACACCGCGGACGAGGAACTGGTGTCGGCGAAGACAGCGCTGGCGAAGCTGGGTGTGGTGAAGACCTCGGTGCTGCACGTGGGCGAGGGTCTGGTGGATCCTCTGTCGACGGTCGTGCGGGTCGAGGTCGGAGAGAGCCCCGGAGGGGTGAGGTTCGCGGCCAAGCGGGCTAAGGCGGCGCGGGTGGGACGTACCCGCCGACGCCGGTGATCTTCCGCTGATTCGCCGAGAGCCGGGGCCCACACGGGAGATTTCATCCGTGTTGGGCCCTATAGGTATGGATTTCGGAGTGTCGTAGAGGCCGGGAGACTCCCTCCGGGCATCGTGTTTCACGTGAAACGTCGCTCTCTGCTGCACGGAATCATCAGCCGCGGTCGTGCGGCTGCATCCCCCCTCCAGCGCAAGGACGCAAGGGGGACAGAGTTGTCCACAACGGTGGATTCATCCACAGGAGTACGGGCCCCGCTGGTTCGCGACCCGGGTGACATGGGAGGCTCTGTTCATCGCGAGCCTGATGTCGAGGAGAGTGACACCGTGCGGTCCGACGCCAACCTCGCGGGGCCGATGACCGATCCGGTCCCCGGTCCCCGCTCTGAATCAGCGGGTGAGGATGTTTCACGTGAAACATCCCCTCCGCCTCTTGTGGACAACGACACCCCCATCGGCCGAGCTGCCCAGCAGGCGGTCGAGGCAATGGGGCGTGCCGGTGAGAGGCTGCCCCGGCCGAATCAGACCCGGGTGATCGTGGTCGCCAACCAGAAGGGCGGCGTGGGGAAGACCACGACGACCGTGAACCTGGCGGCCTCACTCGCGCTGCACGGTGCACGGGTCCTGGTCGTCGACCTCGACCCGCAGGGCAACGCGTCCACGGCGCTGGGTATCGACCACCACGCCGACGTGCCGTCCATCTACGACGTGCTCGTGGACAGCCGGCCCCTGCTGGAGGTCGTCCAGCCGGTGGTGGACGTGGAGGGGCTCTTCTGTGCCCCGGCCACGATCGACCTGGCGGGCGCCGAGATCGAGCTGGTGTCGCTCGTGGCGCGGGAGAGCCGCCTGCAGCGGGCGATCCAGGCCTACGACCAGCCCCTCGACTACATCCTGATCGACTGCCCTCCCTCGCTGGGGCTGCTGACGGTGAACGCACTGGTGGCCGGCGCGGAGGTGCTGATCCCGATCCAGTGCGAGTACTACGCCCTGGAGGGTCTGGGGCAGCTGCTGCGCAATGTCGATCTGGTGCGGGCCCACCTCAACCCGAACCTCCACGTGTCGACCATCCTGCTGACGATGTACGACGGCAGGACGCGGCTGGCCTCGCAGGTGGCGGAGGAGGTGCGCAGCCACTTCGGCAACGAAGTGCTGCGGACGAGCATCCCCCGGTCGGTGCGCATTTCCGAGGCACCGAGCTATGGGCAGACGGTGCTCACGTACGACCCGGGTTCCAGTGGTTCCCTCTCCTACCTGGAGGCAGCGCGAGAGATCGCGTATCGGGGGGTCGGTATTCAGTACGAGGCTCGGCACGCCCATCTGGGCCCGGGCACGAACAGCACGCAGAGTGTGGCGGAGGGGATCCAGTGAGTGAGCGACGTAGGGGTCTGGGGCGGGGGCTCGGTGCGCTGATCCCCGCGGCTCCGCAGGAGAAGACGCCCCCGGTGATCGGTGCCGGTTCGACGTCTCCGTCAGCGGTGCCGACGCTGGCTTCGGAGCGGGGGGTGGCGGCGGCGAAGCTCGCTGCGCTCGTACAGGCCGATGTTTCACGTGAAACATCACTCGCGATTGTTCCGGAGGCCGATCCGGAGCCTCAGACCGAGAACGAGACCGAGAGCAACACGGTCGCGGGGGCGACGTTCGCCGAGCTCCCGATGGACGCGATCACGCCGAACCCGCGCCAGCCGCGCGAGGTGTTCGACGAGGACGCGCTCGCCGAGCTGGTGACCTCCATCCAGGAGGTGGGCCTGCTTCAGCCGGTGGTGGTACGGCAGTCGGCCCCCGGTCGCTATGAGCTGATCATGGGTGAGCGGCGCTGGCGTGCCTGTCGTGAGGCCGGGCTGGAGGCCATCCCGGCGATCATCCGGGCGACGGACGACGAGAAGCTGCTGCTGGACGCGCTGCTGGAGAACCTGCACCGGGCCCAGCTGAACCCGCTGGAGGAAGCCGCGGCCTACGACCAGCTGCTGCGTGACTTCAAGTGCACCCACGACCAGCTGGCCGACCGGATCGGGCGCTCGCGTCCCCAGGTGTCGAACACGCTGCGGTTGCTGAAGCTGTCCCCCTCGGTGCAGCGCCGGGTGGCTGCGGGCGTGCTGTCGGCCGGGCACGCGCGTGCGCTGCTCTCCGTGGACGACTCCGAGGCCCAGGACAAGCTGGCGCACCGGATCGTGGCCGAGGGGCTGTCGGTGCGCGCGGTCGAGGAGATCGTGACGCTGATGGCCTCGGAGCCGTCGAGCGTGGTGAAGCCGAAGGGGCCGCGTGCGGGTGCCCGGGTGGCTCCGGCGCTCAACGAGCTGGCGACGCGGCTGTCGGACCGGTTCGAGACGCGGGTGAAGGTGGATCTGGGTCAGAAGAAGGGCAAGATCACCGTCGAGTTCGCCTCGATGGAGGATCTGGAGCGGATTCTGGGGACGCTGGCGCCGGGCGAGGGCCGGGTGCTGGATCAGGGTCTTGCCGGGGAGTGATTCCCGGGCCGCCGAGGGGCGGATCGCATCGGTGTGAACCGGTGCGATCCGCCCCTTCGCTTTGCTGTCGAAGAACGATGGGCCAGTGGATACGATGCGGTCATGGGTCGTCGGCTGGTACCGCTCACGCTGGACAACCTCCAGGACCTGCCGCGTCGTTGCCGGTCCTGTGTCTTCTGGGAACTGGACCCGGTCAGCGGCCAGGCCGCCGTGAAGGCCGGTACTCCGGCGCAGGAGAAGGAGGCGTGGATCTCCGCCGTCCTGCTGGAGTGGGGATCCTGCGGCCGAGTGGTCTACGTGGACGAGGTGCCGGTGGGCTTCGTCCTCTACGCGCCGCCGGCGTACGTCCCTCGGGCCGCTTCCTTTCCGACCAGCCCGGTCTCGCCCGATGCCGTGCAGCTGATCACCGCCTGGATCATGCCGGGGTATCAGGGACAGGGGCTGGGGCGGGTCATGGTCCAGACGGTGGCCAAGGACCTGCTGCGGCGTGGATTCCGGGCGATCGAGGCGTTCGGGGACGCGCACTGGGAGGGCCCGGCCTGTCTGCTGCCGGCGGACCATCTCCTGGCGGTGGGCTTCAAGACCGTACGGCCGCATCCGGTGCATCCACGGCTGCGGCTGGAGCTGCGCTCGACGTTGTCCTGGAAGGAAGACGTGGAGCTGGCGCTGGATCGGCTGCTGGGCGCGGCACGCAAGGAACCCGCGCTACGGCCGCTGTGAGCGCGAGACACGGAACGGGGCCGCCCCCTGGAGGGGCGGCCCCGTTTCACGTGAAACATCGAGCGTGTCAGGCGGTCTTGACCTCGACGAACTCGGAGAGGTCGCGCAGGATGGCAGCCTTCGGCTTCGCACCGACGATGGTCTTGGCGACCTCGCCGCCCTGGTAGACGTTCAGGGTCGGGATGGACATGACGCCGTACTTGGCGGCCGTGGCCGGGTTCTCGTCGATGTTGAGCTTGACGATCTCGATCTGGTCGCCGTACTCGGAGGCGATGGCCTCGAGGGACGGCGCGATCTGGCGGCACGGTCCGCACCAGGCGGCCCAGAAGTCCACCAGTACGGGCTTGTCGCTCCTGAGGACCTGCTCGTCGAAGTCAGCGTCGGTCACGTTCTTGAGGGTGCCGGCCACAGCGGCCTCCTTCTTCATTCCTGCGGGGTGTGGGGTGGGGCAGTGCGGGGGTCAGACCGGTCAGACCGCTGCGTGGACCTTCTCGGCGTCCGCGAGCGCCGCGAGGAAGCGCTCGGCGTCGAGGGCGGCGGAGCAGCCGGTACCCGCAGCGGTGATGGCCTGACGGTAGGTGTGGTCCACGACGTCGCCGGCGCCGAACACGCCGGTGGCGCTGGTCCGGGTGGAGGGGGCCTCGACCTTGAGGTAACCCTCCTCGTCGAGGTCGAGCTGGCCCTTGAAGAGCTCGGTGCGCGGGTCGTGTCCGACGGCGATGAAGAGGCCGGTCACGGGCAGCTCGGAGGTCTCACCGGTCTTGGTGTTGCGCAGGGTGAGGCCGGAGAGCTTCTGGTCGCCGTGGATCTCCGCGACCTCGCTGTCCCAGGCGAACTTGATCTTCGGGTCGGCGAAGGCGCGGTCCTGCATGGCCTTCGAGGCACGCAGGCTGTCGCGGCGGTGGACGATCGTGACGGACTTGGCGAAGCGCGAGAGGAAGGTGGCCTCCTCGATCGCGGTGTCGCCGCCGCCAACGACGGCGATGTCGTGGTCCTTGAAGAAGAACCCGTCGCAGGTGGCGCACCAGGAGACACCGCGGCCGGAGAGGGCGTCCTCGTTGGGCAGGCCGAGCTTGCGGTGCTGCGAACCGGTGGTGACGATGACGGCCTTGGCGCGGTGCACGGTGCCGGCGGTGTCGGTGACGGTCTTGATCTCACCGCTGAGGTCGACGGCCACGACGTCGTCCGAGATCAGCTCGGCGCCGAAGCGCTCGGCCTGGGCACGCATGTTGTCCATGAGGTCGGGGCCCATGATGCCGTCCTGGAAGCCCGGGAAGTTCTCCACCTCGGTGGTGTTCATCAGGGCGCCACCGGCGGTGACGGCTCCTTCGAAGACCAGCGGCTTGAGCGAAGCGCGTGCGGTGTACAGGGCGGCGGTGTAACCGGCCGGCCCGGAGCCGATGATGATCACGTTTCGAACGTCGCTCACGGGTTTCTTCCTCGTCTCTGCGGACTGCGTACTGCCTACCGGGGGCCGGTGCGGACTCTCACCCCACCCAACGGATCCTACGGCGCATGCATTCCCCGCTTGGCCCACCACGGCCCTGAACGCCTCGGCTACCGCGCGTAGGTGTGCGTCAGAAGGACCTTTCCGGGGCCGTCCGAACCGCTCTGGTCGCATGTGGTGTCGACGAGGTAGGCGTCCACGCGGGCGGAGTCGGCAGGGTGCGGCAGGACGAGGAGGTAGACGGGGGTGCCCTGGTAGCTGCCGCGTTCGGCGGCGAGCGGTGTGTCCGGCCGGCCGGTGGCCTGCTGGACACAGCCGGGGACGGAAGTCGCTCCCCGCTTGTCACCCGGGGCGGGGGCGGTGTTCTCCAGACCGAGGGTGTTGTTCTGTTCCCCGGGAACGTTCTTGGCACCCTGGCCGCCCGCGATGAGCTGCCGGACGCTGTCCTGAAGCCCCTGAGCGGTGTACGTGTCCTCGCCCGAGGCAGCGGCGGGAGGCCGCGCGGCGGAATCGGACGCCTGGCCACTCGTGGCGGTCTCGTGCGTCGACGTGCCCGAGAAGTCGCCGAACAGGAAGACGCCCAAGGCGCAGGCCGCGGCTCCGACCAGACCGGTGAGCACGGCGATCCGGCGACGCGCACGGCGTCGCCCGGGCCCGGTTGGGCCGGTCGGGTGACCGGCGGGCGCGGTTCCACGTGAAACATCGCGGTCCGGCGTGCGGGGCCGGTCGGTGGGCGCGTCCTCGACCCGCGGCTGGGTGGAGTCGAGAAGGGCCTCCGCGGCGAGGGCCGCGTCGATGCGTCCGGCGATGTCGGCGGGCATCCGGGCCGGGCCCGGGAGGGTGCCGAGGAGCGAGCGGATCTCCTCCAGGGAGGCGCGGACATCGGCGCACAGGGCGCAGTCGTCGAGATGGCGCCGGATCTCGGCGGTACGGGACGGGGAGAGGAGACCTTCGGTGAGGTCGGAGATCTCCGAGACGTCCGGGTGCCGGATCGTGCCGGTCGTGCCGGACATGCCAGTGGGCGGGGTCATGATCGTCCACCTCCGCCCTTCACAGCGTCTGGGTCTGGATGCCTGGGTTCTGCCGCTGGTGGGACGGGTGGGCCCGGCGTCCGGTTCCTTCCCCGCTCGACGGCGGTGTTATCCCCGGCATTCGTGCGCAGATGAGTGAGGAGTGGCACGAGTTTCGCGCGGCCGCGCGCACACCGGCTCTTGACGGTGCCGGTGGGCACGTCGAGGACCCGGGCGGCCTCGGCGACGGGGTATCCCTGCATGTCGACGAGGACCAGAGCGGCCCGCTGGTCGGCCGGGAGGGTGCTCAGAGCGGCCAGGAGCTGGCGATGGAGGTCCTGGCGCTCCGCAGGGGCCTCCGCGGACTCATGGGGCTCCAGAAGGCGCTCCAGGCGGTCCGTGTCGTCGATCGGCGAGGTCCGACGCGAGGCGGCCTTGCGGGCCCGGTCCAGGCAGGCATTGACGGTGATCCGGTGCAGCCAGGTGGTGACGGCGGAATCCCCGCGGAAGGTGTTGGCGGCCCGATAGGCGGAGACCAAGGCGTCCTGGACGGCGTCCGCGGCCTCCTCCCGATCCCCGAGGGTCCGCAGCGCCACGGCCCACAACCGGTCCCGGTGCCGCCGCACGAGCTCACCGAAGGCCTCGGGATCCCCGGCCACGTGCTGCGCCAGGAGCTCCTGGTCGCTGCGGCCCTCCGTGGTTCCTTCTCGCATCACACCCCTGCTTCCTCCCCGGACGGAGCCTAGGGGCGCCGGCCGGGCCGCGTAAAGAATCACGCGGCCCGCCCGGCGAGCGGGCCGCGCGCGGCCGATGGGAGTGCACTCAGGAAGACGAGCCGAGCACCTTGATCTCGTTGATCCCGCCCCGGTAGCCGCCGCCGGAAGAGGGCAGCTCGGTGATGTGGATCAGCACGTAGCGGGCACGGATCGGGGTGTCGAGCGTGGTCTGGATCTTCTTGTCGGTGCGCTTCAGCTCGGTGATCCGCTGGGCGAAGCCGGAGACGGAGCTGGGGGCGGCGCTGTCCGGGGCGGCGGCGAGGATCTCGACCGTCTGACCGGGCAGATACATGTCGATGTCGAGCCCGGACACATACCGGACCTCGCCCAGGTCGACGATGATCCCGCTGCCGTCGTTCTCCGTCTCCAGACGGCCGAAGTTGGCGTAGTTGTAGTACTCGGGGGTGATCCAGGCGGATCCGGGGTCCCCATCGATGGTCTTAGGAGCCAAAGCGGGTTTCACCGAGCCCCCGAGCACGGAGACGTCCCGGATCTTCAGTTCCTTGCCGGGTTCGGGCTGCTTCGGGTTGTCCTCGGTACCGGTCTGCGGGTTGTTGTTGGTGCCGCTGTTGCCCTGCTGGCCGCTGTGGTCCAGGAGGGTGTCGGCCAGCTGCCAGCTGCCCAGGCCGAGGGCGGCGATGAGCAGGGCGGCGACGCCCCACTTGAGGGCCCGGCCGGTACGGCTCTGCAACGGCGGCGGCGGGGGCGCGACGGGCCGGCTCTGGGGCGTGTTCACGCCAGGAGGCGTGGGACGGCCGTAGATCCCCTGCTGGTAGGTGGTGTGCTGGTACTCCGGCGGGGCGGTGAAGGCGGGCTCCGGCGGCCGGATGCGGGGCATCGCGGCCACGGCCTTGGCCAGCTCGTCAGGAGTGGTGCAAGCGGGCTCCTGACGGGAGGCGGTGGCCCCGTCGTTGGCGAGCGCGCGCATGGCGAGTTCGCCCAGGCCCCGGTGGACACCGGCGCGTACCTGGTCGGGGGCGATCAGGCCGACGCCCTTGGGCAGTCCGGTGAGGCCGTACGCGTCGCTCTCGTACGGCCAGCGCTGGGTGAGGGCGGCGTACAGCAGGGCGCCGATGGCCTCGGTGTCGGCCCGCTGCGGGGTCTCGCTGGTGATGCCGCGCAGGGCGGCGTTCACGGCGAGGCCACGGATGCGGTACTGGCCCGTGGACGTGCGCAGTATCGCGCTGGGCGTCAGCCGCAGATGGGCGAGACCCTCACGGTGCGCGGCGGCCATCGCCTGGGAGACCTGGCTGACGAGCTGGTAGGCCTCGTGGGCCTCCAGGGGGCCGACGGCGAGGAGCGCGGTGAGCTCGGTGGCGTCGGGCAGCCACTCGTGGACGACGTAGACGAGGTCGTTCTCCTCCACGGCGTCCAGGACCTGGACGAACCGCGGGTCGCCGAGCAGGGCGGAGGACCGTGCGGCGGCCAGGACGGAGCGAGCGCGCGCGTGGTCGGCGGGCATCAGGTGCACACCCACGGCCCGGCGCAGCTTCTCGTCCATCGCGCGCCAACTGCTGAATCCGTCCACACGGGTGACGCACTCTTCCAGCCGATAGCGTCTGGCGAGCTTGTGTCCGCTGTGCAGTTCGGGTGCGGCCGCAGGGGCCGGGTTGGTGCGTTCGCCGTCCTTGTCGGGCATGGGTCCGTCCGCGGCTCGTCCGTTCTGGATGTCCACCCCGTCGGACGTGGCCTGTGCCGCCTGAGCGGTCAGCGGCTCATTGCCGCTGTTGTCGGCCACGTCGACGGCAGCCGTGCTACGTTCCGCCACCGTCGTTCCCGCCTCCCCATCCGTTGCGCGCTGTCGGCCAGTCTGCGAAGCCATGCCAATTGTGCCCACAGTCCGACGCTAAGCACGACACACGAAAGGGGGCGACGGTTGTGCGCATCAGCGCCCCAAACGTCCGCGGACCATTCCGACCATCGCGTTGAGCTCTTCGATCCGCATCCGCTTGGCGGCGATGAGGAACACCGCGGCCAAGGCGATCCCGCCGGCGACGAGGGCCGCGGCGGAGCCGGTGACTCCGCTGCCCAGCCACTGGGTGACCCCGTAGGCGGCCGCGCCGGCCACGGCGGCGGCCGGGACGCAGGCACCGGTGAGACGGGCGTAGGTGCGCATCACGTGCGCTCCGTCGAGGTCGCCACCGAGCCGGGCCCGCAGCCGGCGCCAGGCGACGCCGACACCGACGGCGTAACCGAGGCCGTAGGCCGCGGCCATGCCGACCACCGCCCACCGGGCGGGGAGCACGAAGAACGAGAGCGTGGAGACGGCCGCGTTGACGGCGGCGACGATCACGGTGTTGTAGAAGGGCGTGCGGGTGTCCTCGTAGGCGTAGAAGCCGCGCAGGACCACGTACTGGATGGAGTACGGGATCAGGCCGAGGCCGAACGCCATCAGGATGTAGCCGATGTTCTGGGCGCCCGAGCCCGAGCCGGCGTAGAGCAGGGTGGCCATCGGGACGCCGAGGGCGAGGAACGCGAAGGCGCAGGGCACGATCGCGACGGCCGAGGTGCGCAGCCCGTAGGAGATGTCGTCGCGGACCGCGGCGGCGTCGCCGTCGTGCGCGGAGCGGGAGATGCGGGGCAGGACGGCCGTCATGACGGAAACGGTGATGATGGCCTGCGGCATCTGCCACAGCAGCAGTGCGTAGTTGTAGGCGGTGATGCCGGTACCGGGGTGGCCCTGCTTCTCGGCCACGGATCCGGCCCAGGTGGCGAGCTGGGTGACGACCACGAGGCCGACCTGGTTGGCGAGGACGAAGAAGAACGTCCACTTGGCCAGGCGGGCGGCCTTGCCGAGGCCGTGGCCCCGCCAGTCGAAGCGCAGGCGCGGCTTGAAGCCCGCGTCGCGCAGGTACGGCAGCATCGCGAGGGCCTGGACGGTGAGGCCGAGCAGGGTGCCCAGGCCCAGCAGGCGCACGCCCTCGGGGGTGACGGTGGTGGCGTTGACACCGGAGGTGGTGAAGCCGCCGAAGGCCCAGATGAAGGCGCCGAAGGTGGCGATGACCACGATGTTGTTGAGGACCGGGGTCCACATCATCGCGCCGAAGCGACCACGGGCGTTGAGGATCTGGCCCAGGACCACGTGGATGCCCATGAAGAACATGGTGGGCAGGCAGTAGCGGGCGAAGGCGACCGCGACGTCCATCTGTTGGGGGTCGGAGGCGATCTTCGGCGACATCATCGTGATGAACACCGGTGCGGCCAGGACGCAGATGGTGGTGATGCCCGCCAGCAGCACCACGACGAGGGTGAGCAGCCGGTTGGCGTAGGCCTGTCCGCCGTCGCTGTCGTTCTTCATGGCCCGGACGAGCTGCGGGATGAAGACGGCGTTCAGGGCGCCGCCACCGACCAGCACGTAGATCATCGTGGGCAGGGTGTTGGCGATCTGGTACGTGTCGTTGAAGGTGCCGACACCGATGGCACCGGCGATGACCAGGGTCCGCAGGAAGCCGGTGATGCGGGAGACGATCGTGCCCGCGGCCATCAGCGCGCTGGACTTCAGCAGGCTGGAGGCGCGTCCGGCGGGCTTGCTCGGCGCCGGTGCGGCGACGGGCGCCTCCTCGGCGGGGGTGCGGGGCGCCGCCTCCTGGTCCCGGTAGAGGTGCGCGAAGGCGTCCGGTTCGGGCTGCTCGTCCGAGGCATTGGTGACGAGGGAGTCCACGCCGACGAACTGGGTGGTGGTGGCGTGGTCGCCGTACGGCAGGTGACGTGAGGGCCCGTCCGGCTCGGGCGGCGGGGTCTGGGCCCAGACGTGCGGGTCGGGAGAGTACGAGGGCGCGGTCGGCGCGGCGTAGAGCGGGCCGGGCTCCTGGTACGTGCCGGGCGGCGGCGGCGGGTGCGAGGCCCGGTCGTAGAGCACCTCGGCGACGGGGTCCTGGGCCGACAGGTCCTGGGACCGGTACGGGTCGTGGTCGTAGGCGTCCTGGACATACGGGTCACGCTCCGGCGCGGGCGCAGGCGCGGGAACCTGCCCGGGCACCGGGGTGCCCGGGGCAGTGCCCTGGGAGGGCGCAGGCCCACCAGTGCCCTGCGCGCGGTCACCGTCGTACGGCGCGTTCATCGAAACCCCACCTCATCGTCCCCAGGCCGACCGGCCACGGCGTCAATCAACGGTCCACTGTCTCACTCGTGCCGGACCCCTCGGTGCTTTGCGCTCCGGTGTCCGGGGACTCGTCACTCGGCTGCGTGCTCTCCTCGGCGGCCGCGCGTGCTGCGACGCGCTTGCGACTGGCGTACATCTTGATGCCTGCCAGGACCAGGAGGAGCACACCGCCGGCGATGACGAGCATCACGGTGGGCGTGATCTCGGTCGCCTCGACGGTGAACTTGCGTTCCTTGCCGTAGGGGATGCCGTCCTTGGTGAACAGCTGCGCCGTGACCTCGACGGGGCCGCTCGCCGTGGCGTTGGCGGTGAACTTGACCGTCTGGGTGTGGTCGCCCTGGACGGTGACCCGCTGTTCGGCCTCGCCCTTGTCGCCGAACATCAGGCGGGTCGGGTTGGCGGACTTCACGCGCAGGACGAGGTCGTGGACGTCCTGGACCAGGCTGTTCTGCACGCTGACCGGGATGGTGGCGCTGTGTCCGGACAAGGTGGCGTCGGACTTGGGGATGACCTTGACCTTCTCGGTGAGACCGATCAGGTAGTCCTGCACCTCGTCCCGGTAGAGGCGGGCCTCGTCGGGGCGGCCGCGCCAGGACGTGGACATCTCCCGGTTGGTGGTGTTGCCGAAGGGGATCTCCACGCGGTCGGGCGCGGCGAGGATCACCTTGAAGCGGTCGAGGGTGCTCTGCGTGGTGCGGATCTTCTCGAAGGCCGACACCGGCAGCTCCTGCTTGCGCAGGGCCTCGGGGTACTGGCCGGCGCCCGGCACCTGGGTGGTGGCTCCGGGGTCGGGCTTGGCGGCGGCCGCGGCTTCGAGGTCCGCCGGCTGGGTCCAGCGGCCCGCCTGGAGGCCGCGTACGGCTGCGGCCATCGACTGGACCTGGCTGACGCTGGGCGTCCGCTGCGGGGCGACCACGAAGCTGCGCGGCTCGTCGGTCCCCTGCAGGTTCAGGGCGAGGCTGTGGGCGAGGAACCGCTGCACGGCGAGCGTGGAGGTCCCGGCGTTCAGCATGTCGCCCTCGAAGGCGGTGGACAGGTCGGCGTCGGCGACGACGGCGGTGGTGCCGGCGCCGATGGGCCGGGCGGCCGAGGGGGTGTAGCCGAGGGCGCCGCTCTCCACGAGGCTGTCACTGCGGGTGAGGACGTTGTGGGCGCCGGCCGAGGTGGCGACGTTCACGATCGAGGGATCGATGGCGCCGTCCACGGGCCAGGAGAAGTCGGTGGACGCGGGGACGTGCAGGACCGTCTCGACGGCCTGCTTCGCCTTGTCGGTGGCGGGGCGCAGCTGACCCAGGGTGCCCGAGACGTCCTTGCCGTGGTGGGCGAGGGAGGCGAGGTCCGGGTCGGCGAACGGCAGGGCGACGACCTTCTTGCCCTGGACGGCCGCCTCCAAGGAGCTCAGCCACTGCTCGGCGATGGCCTTGCTCTTGCCCTGGACGGGCTTGCCGCCCGGGCTGCGGACCCGGTAGCCCTTGGTCATCGCGTCGACCGTGTAGAGCAGGTCGGGGTCGATGACCCAGGTGATCGGCAGGTCCTTGCCGAGGGTGACCATCTGCTCCAGGCGCCCGCCCGGCCGGAGCTCGTCGGCGAGGGAGTCGTCGAGGAAGACGGGGGTCTGGAGCTCGTCGGAGCCGGTCTCCGCCGTCACACGGGTGCGGGAGATCAGCGGCCAGGCGTAGGTGAGCTGGGAGCGCTTGGCGGCGGCTTCCGGCTGCCAGGGCAGGAAGGTCCGCTTGATGCCCATCACCTGCTCGGACGGCCGGCTGTCGGTCACCCCGGACAGGGAGACGCCGAGCGGGTAGACGCCGTCCTTGTCCAGCTCCAGCTTGTTCACCGGGATGGTGAGCGTGAACTCCTGGCTGACCTTCGACGGCAGGGAGTCGATCTTCATCGCGTAGGCCGGGTCGATCTCGCCCGGGTCGGCGCCGGCCCGGAAGCCGGTGCGCTCCGCCGTTTCGTCGATGGACGAGCGGTCCGCGAGCGCCGGCCCGACCCGCAGGCCGACATGCGCGCCGGTGATCTTCTCGGGACCGGTGTTGAGCACGGTGCCCTTGATGGTCAGGGTGTCGCCCTTGACCGGTGCCGTGGGGGCCATGGAGGTCAGCTGGACGTCCACGGACGAGGCCTGAGCGGCCTCGGCCCGGGGAGCGGGCGAGTAGATCAGGGCAGCCAGCACGGGCGTCCCGGCGAGCAGGACGATTGCCCGCCGCAGCCACCTACGCGGGGCAGGAGCGGGGGACGCCCCCTGGTTTTCTGCCGCCTCGGCCACGCGCTAGCCCGTCCCTCGAAGTGTCAGTGGTCGTCTTTTGTGCGTCCACGCATGGTAACGAGGCCCGCTGTGTGCGAGTGCCGCGCCTTGCTCCACATGATCGGCTCAGGGGCCCGGTGGCCGTGTGCCGGGGTGGCCGCAAAACGGGGCGGCCCCTGGGGGGACGGGCACGTACCCTTTTCAGTTGTGCCGAACGCCAACGAAGACAACCCCAGTGCCCTGAGTCAGGTGCAGCGCCGCGCGGTCAGTGAACTGCTGCGGGTCGCTCCTGTCGCCGACGAGCTCGGCCGCCGTTTCCAGGAGGCGGGCTTCCGCCTCGCCCTGGTCGGTGGGTCCGTCCGCGACGCGCTGCTCGGGCGTCTCGGCAACGATCTCGACTTCACCACCGATGCCCGCCCCGAGGACGTTCTGAAGATCGTCCGGCCGTGGGCGGACTCGGTGTGGGACGTCGGTATCGCTTTCGGCACCGTCGGGGCGCAGAAGAGCGCCCGCTCCGGCGACGCCGTACGGAACTTCCAGATCGAGGTGACGACGTACCGCTCGGAGGCCTACGACCGGACGTCCCGTAAGCCCGAGGTCTCCTACGGCGACTCGATCGACGAGGACCTCGTCCGCCGTGACTTCACGGTCAACGCCATGGCCCTGGCCCTGCCCGAGCAGCAGTTCATCGACCCGCACGGCGGTCTGGAGGACCTGGCCGCCGGCGTGCTGCGTACGCCCGGGACCCCCGAGGAATCCTTCTCCGACGACCCGCTGCGGATGCTGCGGGCGGCACGGTTCGCCGCGCAGCTGGACTTCGAGGTCGCCCCCGAGGTCGTCGCGGCCATGAAGGCGATGTCCGAGCGGATCGAAATCGTTTCCGCGGAGCGGGTCCAGGGTGAGCTGAACAAGCTGATCCTGTCCGCCCACCCGCGCAAGGGTCTGGGACTGCTGGTGGACACGGGACTGGCCGACCGGGTGCTCCCCGAGCTGCCCGCGCTGCGGCTGGAGAGTGATGAGCACCACCGGCACAAGGACGTCTACGATCACTCGCTGATCGTGCTGGAGCAGGCGATCGCGCTGGAGGAGGACGGCCCGGACCTGGTCCTGCGGCTCGCGGCCCTGCTGCACGACATCGGCAAGCCCCGCACCCGCCGGTTCGAGAGCGACGGCCGGGTCTCCTTCCACCACCACGAGGTGGTGGGCGCGAAGATGACCAAGAAGCGGCTCACCGCTCTGAAGTACTCCAACGACATGATCAAGGACGTGTCCCGGCTGGTGGAGCTGCACCTGCGCTTCCACGGCTACGGCGACGGGGAGTGGACCGACTCCGCGGTCCGGCGCTACGTCCGCGACGCCGGTCCGCTGCTGGAGCGTCTGCACAAGCTGACCCGGTCCGACTGCACCACGCGCAACAAGCGCAAGGCCAACGCTCTCTCCCGGACCTACGACGGGCTGGAGGAGCGCATCGCGCAGCTGCAGGAGCAGGAGGAGCTGAACGCGATCCGGCCCGATCTGGACGGCAACGAGATCATGCAGGTGCTCGACGTGGGCCCCGGTCCGGTGATCGGCAAGGCCTACGCCTTCCTGCTGGAGCTGAGGCTGGAGAACGGCCCGATGGATCGTGACGCCGCTGTCGTCGCGCTGAAGGAGTGGTGGGCCGCACAGGCCTGACGCACGAAGCGAAGGGGGCGATGTTTCACGTGAAACATCGCCCCCTTCGCTTCGTCAGCGCTGATGTTTCACGTGAAACGTCGTTCTCCCCGGGCCAGGAACACGGCGGTCGCGGCGTAGAGGGCGGACACGATCAGGACCAGGGCCACGGATCGCCCGTCGGTGGGGAGCATCAGGGAGGCCACCGCTGCCGCGCCGACGAACGCGACGTTGAAGAGCACGTCGTAGACGGAGAAGACGCGGCCGCGGTAGTCGTCGTCCACCCGGGACTGCACTTCGGTATCGGTGGCGATCTTGGCGCCCTGGGTGGCGAGGCCGAGCACGAAGGCGGCGGCCAGCATCGGTCCCGGGGCGAAGAACAGACCGAGGGCCGGTACCAGGACCGCGGCGCCCGCGGAGCAGGCGGTGATCCAGCCGAGCGGGCCCAGTCGGCCCACCAGCCAGGGGGTCACCACGGCGGCGGCGAAGAATCCGGCGCCGGAGGCGCCGACGGCGATGCCCAGCAGGGCCAGTCCGTCGGATTCGTTGTCCGACCAGGCGTAGCGGCAGAGCATCAGCAGCATCACGAACAAGGCCCCGTAGCAGAACCGCATCATGGTCATCGCGACGAGCGCCCGGGCGGCCTCGCGCCGGGAGGCGAGGTGGCGCAGGCCCTCGGCCATCCCTCGCACCGTGAGGGCGACCCCTTCGACGACCGAGGGATGGGTCCGGCCGGCGGGGTGGTCCGGCCCGAGCAGGCCGATGGCCAGCTGCAGGGAGACGAGGGCCGCGAACAGGTAGAGCCCGGCGCCCAGGAGCACCACAAGGGCGTTGGAGTCGGAGGCCAGCAGTCGGACGAGGAAGGCGAGCCCTCCGCCCGCCACCGCCGCGAGGGTTCCGGCGGTGGGGGAGAGTGCGTTCGCGGTGACCAGCTGATCGGGTCCGACGACATGGGGCAGCGAGGCGGCGAGCCCGGAGAGCACGAAGCGGTTGACGGCGGTCACGGACAGAGCCGAGGCGTAGAACAGCCAGTCGGGCACCTGCGCGACGATCAGCATTCCGGTGACGCAGGCGAGGAAGGCCCGCAGGAGATTGCCGTAGAGGAAGACCTGGCGGCGCCGCCAGCGGTCGAGCAGCACCCCGGCGAAGGGACCGATCGCCGAATACGGCAGCAGCAGTACCGCCATGGCGGAGGCGATGGCCGCCGGTGAGGTCTGCTTCTCCGGGGAGAAGATCACGTAGGTGGCGAGTGCGACCTGGTAGACGCCGTCCGCCGCTTGGGAGAGCAGTCGTACGGCGAGCAGGTTGCGGAAATCCCTCAGGCGCAGGAGTACGCGCAGATCACGTACGACAGGCATGAGGGCAAGGGTCACATACGCGGAGGGTCCCCGGGCACATTGCCCGGGGACCCTCCGCGGAAGAACTGCCGAAGTCCAGGTGTCGTGACGACCCTTGGGTTCGGTTAGCGCTCGACCTCGCCCTTGATGAACTTCTCGACGTTGGCCAGGGCCTCGTCGTCGAAGTACTGCACCGGCGGGGACTTCATGAAGTAGCTGGACGCCGACAGGATCGGGCCGCCGATACCGCGGTCCTTGGCGATCTTCGCAGCGCGCAGGGCGTCGATGATGACACCGGCCGAGTTCGGGGAGTCCCACACCTCGAGCTTGTACTCGAGGTTCAGCGGGACGTCGCCGAAGGCGCGACCCTCGAGGCGGACGTAGGCCCACTTGCGGTCGTCGAGCCACGCGACGTAGTCGGACGGGCCGATGTGGACGTTCTTCTCGCCGAGCTCACGGTCGGGGATCTGCGAGGTGACGGCCTGCGTCTTGGAGATCTTCTTCGACTCGAGGCGGTCGCGCTCGAGCATGTTCTTGAAGTCCATGTTGCCGCCGACGTTGAGCTGCATGGTGCGCTCGAGACGGACACCGCGGTCTTCGAACAGCTTCGCCATCACGCGGTGCGTGATGGTGGCGCCGACCTGCGACTTGATGTCGTCGCCGACGATCGGGACACCGGCCTCGGTGAACTTGTCGGCCCACTCCTTGGTGCCGGCGATGAAGACCGGGAGGGCGTTGACGAAGGCGACCTTGGCGTCGATGGCGCACTGGGCGTAGAACTTCGCCGCGTCCTCGGAACCGACGGGCAGGTAGCAGATCAGGACGTCGACCTCGCGGTCCTTGAGGACCTGGACCACGTCGACCGGAGCCTCGGCGGACTCCTCGATCGTCATGCGGTAGTACTTGCCCAGGCCGTCGAAGGTGTGGCCGCGCTGGACGGTCACACCGGCGTTCGGGACGTCGCAGATCTTGATGGTGTTGTTCTCGCTGGCGCCGATGGCGTCCGAAAGGTCGAGGCCGACCTTCTTCGCGTCGACGTCGAACGCGGCGACGAACTCGATGTCACTCACGTGGTAGTCGCCGAACTGGACGTGCATCAGACCGGGGACCTTGGCCGCCGGGTCGGCGTCCTTGTAGTACTCGACGCCCTGCACCAGCGAGGCGGCGCAGTTGCCTACGCCGACGATGGCTACGCGAACCGAACCCATTCCGGTTGCTCCCTGTTTGTTCTCGGACGAGGTCTGCGAGATGCAGGCCTCATTTTTCAGTTTCGTCGGACGGACCGGATCGTCTGCGATCCCGTCCCGCCCGCTCACTCTCGATGAGCTCGTTCAGCCAGCGCACTTCGCGCTCCACGGACTCCATGCCGTGCCGCTGCAGCTCGAGCGTGTAGTCGTCGAGGCGCTCCCGCGTCCGGGCGATCGAGGCGCGCATCTTCTCCAGCCGCTCTTCCAGCCGGCTGCGGCGGCCCTCCAGCACCCGCATGCGGACGTCTCGTTCGGTCTGGCCGAAGAAGGCGAAGCGAGCGGCGAAGGACTCGTCCTCCCAGGTATCCGGGCCCGTGTGGGAGAGCAATTCCTCGAAATGCTCCTTACCCGCGGCCGTCAACCGGTAGACGATCTTGGCGCGGCGCCCTGCGAGTGAAGCGGCGAGCGCGTCCTCCGGGGCGTTGCCCGGTTCCTCGATCAACCAGCCGTTGGCGACCAGCGTCTTGAGGCAGGGGTAGAGCGTCCCGTAGCTGAAGGCTCTGAACACTCCCAGCGAGGTATTGAGCCGCTTGCGCAGCTCATAGCCGTGCATGGGGGATTCACGGAGCAGGCCGAGGACGGCGAACTCGAGGATGCCTGAGCGTCTGCTCATCCGCCTGCCTCTCCTCCGCCCCTGAGTCTTTATACCGAGCTGATGTATCGACTCGATACATCCAGACGATAGAACGGGGCGCTCTGATCGACAAGAGGAGACGTAGTGACCGGTGTCACATCACCAATTCGCACCAGGCAGGTTGCCTGATTTGGGGTGAACTTCGGCACTGGGCGCGTTTTGAGCGTGCGTAGTCTGTGCGCCAGGACACCGGGGGGGACCGGAAACAATCTGCCGCTTCCAGGCCACTCGCCTGCCCGAGGAGTAGTCGTTCGATGAGCGAGCACCGTCGCAAACCGCCGCAGCCCGAGGGCGGTGGGCGCGCCTCAGCCCGCCGCGCTGCCCAGCCGCGCCCTGGAAGGGGCGCGGCCGGACGTGACGTCCCCACGGCGTCGTACAGCGGCTCGTACGCACCGCAGCCCTCGGGCAGCCGTGCCGAGGCCCGCCGGGCCGCCCAGAGAGGCAGCGGCCGCGGGAGAGGAACCGGCACCGCCACGCGCGGCACCGGGCGTCCGGACAAGCGGCTCATCAACTACCCGCGGTCGGACAGGGACGGCTGGAAGCGTTTCGTGCCGTCCTGGAAGTTCGTCGCCGGTACGGCCCTGGGCTTCTTCGCCGTCATCACGGCCGGTGCCGGCATCGGCATCGCCATGGTGAGCACGCCTGACCCGAACAAGGCGGCCCAGGCGCAGAACAACGTCTTCTACTGGGCCGACGGCACCCAGATGGTGGCGACGGGCGGTTCGATGAACCGGCAGATCGTGCCCATCTCCAGCATCCCCCGGTCGATGAGGGACGCCGTGATCGCGGCGGAGAACGAGTCGTTCGAGACGGACAAGGGCGTGGACCCGATGGGTGTCGGACGCGCCGTGTACAACATGGCCACGGGCGGCTCCACCCAGGGCGGCTCGACCATCACCCAGCAGTACGTGAAGAACACCTACCTCGACTCGGACCAGACGCTCAAGCGCAAGGCCACCGAGCTCTTCATCGCGATAAGGCTGGGTGTCACCGAGGAGAAGGACAAGGTCCTCGCCGGCTACCTGAACACCGCCTACTACGGTCGCGACGCCTACGGGATCCAGGCCGCCGCCCGCGCCTACTTCGGCAAGGACAGCCAGAACCTGAACCCTTCCGAGTGCGCCTTCCTGGCCGCCGTGCTGAAGGGCCCCAACCTCTACAACCCGGACGGTGGCATCGGTGCCGCCGCGACCCCCGCCCTCAACGAGAAGCGGGCCCGTGAGCGCTGGTCCTGGGTGCTGGACCGCGAGGTCGAGGTCGGCCGGATGGACAAGGCCGAGCGGGCCAAGTTCACGGACGCGGACTTCCCGCCGCGTGTGGAGTCGGAGCAGGCCCGTGGCATGACCGGCCAGATCGGCTACCTGGTCGACACCGCCAAGGCCTACGTGATGAAGACCAAGGGCATCACTCCCGAACAGATGGCCCTGGGCGGCTACCGGATCAAGACCACCTTCCAGAAGCCGAGGGTGGACGCCATGGTCAAGGCGGTCGAGGACACCCGCAACGGGTTCATCGACGAGAAGGGCCGCCCCGAGACGGACACCTTCGTGCAGTTCGGCGCGGCCTCCGTGGACGTGAAGACCGGGGCCCTCGTCGCCCTGTACGGCGGCCCGGGCTGGGATCACAAGTACTTCAGCAACAACGCCAACACCAGCGGTGTCCCGGTCGGCTCGACCTGGAAGCCGTACGTGATGGCGGCGGCCATGGAGTACGGCACCCAGAACTCCAAGGGCAAGGGCATCTCGGCCGACAGCAAGTACATGGCCAACGACCTCACCGTGATCAACAACCGTGAGGGCAGGCCCCTGCGCGACGCGTCGGGCGCGCCGTTCAAGCAGAAGAACGAGAGCCCCACCCCCTTCGGCTACGTGACCCTCAACGAGGCGATGGAGAAGTCCATCAACGTCCCGTTCGCCCAGCTCGTCTTCGACGTCGGCCACGACAAGGTCAGGGCCGTGGCCAAGTCCACGGGCATCCTGGAGGAGTCGATCAACCCGAACACCGACGCCTCCTTCGCCCTCGGTACCTCCACCCCGAGCGCCATCCGCATGGCCGACTCGTACGCGACCTTCGCCGCCTCCGGCACGCACCGCGAGCCGTTCTCCGTGACCGAGGTCGTGAAGAACGGCGACAAGTTGTCCGGCTTCGAGGCCCCCAAGGACCAGCGGGCCATGGACAGCGCCGTCGCCGACAACATCACCAAGATGCTGGAGAACGTCGTCGAGAACGGCACCGGCAAGAAGGTCAAGAAGCTGGGCCGGCCCGCCGCGGGCAAGACCGGTACCACGGACGAGAACAAGTCGGCGTGGTTCGTCGGCTACACCCCGGAGCTGTCGACCTCGGTGGTCCTCTTCCGTACCGACCCCAACTCGGCGGACAAGAAGCTGATCTCCATGAAGGGTGTGGGAAACATCCCCTCCCTCCACGGTGGTGACATCCCGGCCGAGATCTGGACCGAGTACATGGGCGAAGCGCTCAAGGGCCAACCGGTCAAGCAGTTCCCGGAGGCCGAGGACATCGGCGTGACCGCCGACTCCGCCGGCGCCCCCTCCCCCACGCCCTCGGCCGTCGTCTCCCCGTCCCCCTCCCCGTCGACGCAGCCGTCGACCTCCCCGTCGCCGTCCCCGTCCCCGTCGAAGGGCGGCCGGCCCTCCTGCCCGCCGTGGAAGCTGTACTGCGACCCGGACACCACGCGCGGGACCACCAACGGAGGCACGGACAGCGGCACCACGGCCGGCAACACCTCGGGCAATACGTCCGGCAACACGTCCGGCACCAACTCCGGGGTGATCGGCGGACCCAGCGGATCGCCGACCCAGAGCGGCAAACCGGGCCGCCCGGGCGGCATCACCGGCGGGTTCGACGACCCCGGCTCCGAGTGACCCGTAGCACCGCTCCCTGAGCACACGAAGGCCGTCGCACGCACCGTGCGACGGCCTTCTCCCATGCCCGGTCCCGTACGGCAGGATGACCCCCATGACCAAGGTGCACGAGGACAGCCCCGTACTGCCCACACAGCAGGACGAGGTCGCCGCAGCCGGCAGTGAGCTCATCGGCGGCCCGCTCGGCCGCTACGCCCGCCTCGGCGGGCACTGGCTGGGGCCGGTCCGGGTCGTGGCACTCATCGCCATCGGCATGTTCGCGCTCGGCATGGTCCAGAAGCTGCCCTGCTACGACTGGGCGTGGTTCCGGGGGGCGGGCTCGCAGTACACCCACGCCTGCTACTCCGACATCCCGCACCTGTACGCGGTGCGCGGCTTCTCCGACAACCTGACGCCCTACTTCGACCGGCTCCCCGGCGACATGGAGTACCTGGAGTACCCGGTGCTCACCGGGCTCTTCATGGAGATCGCCTCCTGGCTGACCCCCGGCAGCGGCTCCATGCAGCACCGCGAACAGATGTACTGGATGGTCAACGCGGGCATGCTGATGGCCTGCGCGGCCGTCATCGCCGTGTGCGTCGCCCGCACGCACCGCCGCCGCCCCTGGGACGCCCTGCTCTTCGCCCTGGCGCCGGCCTTCGCCCTGACGGCGACGATCAACTGGGACCTGCTGGCCATCGCCCTGACCGCTGCCGGGATGCTCATGTGGTCCCGCGGCCGGACGGTCCTCTTCGGCGTCCTCATCGGCCTGGCCACCGCGGCCAAGCTCTACCCGGTCCTGCTGCTCGGCGCGCTGTTCGTGCTCTGCTGGCGGGCCGGGAAGTGGCGCGCCTTCGGCGCCGCGGTACTCGGCGCGGCCGGAGCCTGGCTCGTGGTGAACCTGCCGGTCATGCTGTTCGCCTGGGACGGCTGGAAGAAGTTCTACACCTTCAGCCAGGAACGGCCCATCGACTTCGGCTCGGTGTGGCTGCTGATCTCCCAGCGCTCGGGCAACTCGCTGGACGGCGCCAACACGTACGCGACCGGCCTGACGCTCCTGCTGTGCGGGGCCGTCGGACTGCTCACCCTGACCGCCCCCCGCCGGCCCCGCTTCGCCCAGCTGGCCTTCCTCGTCGTCGCCGCGTTCATCCTGTGCAACAAGGTCTACTCACCGCAGTACGTGTTGTGGCTGATCCCGCTCGCGGCGCTGGCCCGGCCGCGCTGGCGGGACTTCCTGATCTGGCAGGCCGGCGAGGTCGTCTACTTCCTCGGGATCTGGTTCTACCTCGCCTACACCTCCAGCGCCGACAAGCACCAGGGCCTGCCCGTGGAGGGGTACCAGCTGGCGATCATCGCCCACCTGCTGACGACCCTCTACCTGTGCGCGGTCATCGTCCGGGACATCCTGATGCCCGAGCGGGACGTCGTACGGCGGGACGGCTCGGACGACCCCTCCGGCGGCGTCCTGGACGGCGCGGAGGACGTGTTCGTGCTGTCGGACGCGGCGAGGGCGCCGCAGAACGCGACGCCCTCGGAGGGACAGCGGGTCGCCTGGGGCACGAGCCCCCAGGACTGACCGGTCGGACTCAGGCGTCGAGCACCCGGTCGAACTGGGTGGTGGTGTGCCGCAGGTGCGCCACCAGCTCGTCGCCGACCTTCGGCTCGGTCGCGTCCGAGGGGACGAACAGGATCGACACCTGCATGTGCGGCGGCTCCGCGAACCAGCGCTGCTTGCCCGCCCACACGAAAGGCGAAAGGTTCCGGTTGACCGTCGCCAGACCCGCCCGGGCGACGCCCTTGGCGCGCGGCATCACACCGTGGAGCGCCTTGGGGGCCTCCAGGCCCACGCCGTGCGAGGTGCCACCGGCGACCACGACCAGCCAGCCGTCGGAGGCGGCCTTCTGCTGGCGGTAGCCGAACCGGTCGCCCTTGGCCACGCGCGTGACGTCGAGGATCGCGCCGCGGTACTCGGTGGCCTCGTGGTCGCCCAGCCACAGCCGGGTGCCGATGCGGGCTCGGAAGCGGGTCTGCGGGAACTGCTGCTGCAGCCGCGCGAGCTCCGCGGCCCGCAGGTGGCTGACGAACATGGTGTGCAGCGGCAGCCGGGCCGCGCGCAGCCGGTCCATCCAGCCGATGACCTCCTCGACGGCGTCCGAGCCGTCGGGGCGGTCCAGGGGCAGGTGCAGCGCGAAGCCCTCCAGCCGGACGTCCTCGATCGCGGCGTGCAGCTGGCCGAGGTCCTGCTCGGAGATGCCGTGACGGCGCATCGAGCTCATGCACTCGATGACCACCCTGGCTCCGACCAGACCGCGCACCCCGTCCAGGGACGCGACCGAACGGATCACCCGGTCCGGCAGCGGCACCGGGTCCTCGCCCCGCCGGAACGGGGTGAGGACGAGCAGGTCGCCGCCGAACCAGTCCTTGATGCTGGAGGCCTCGTACGTCGTTCCCACGGCCAGGATGTCGGCGCCCATGCGGGTCGCCTCCTCGCAGAGCCGCTCGTGACCGAAGCCGTATCCGTTGCCCTTGCAGACCGGGATCAGCCCGGGGAACTGGTCCTGGATCTGCTTCTGGTGCGCACGCCAGCGCGCGGTGTCGACGTAGAGCGTGAGCGCCATGCCCGTCCGGAACCTCTCCTGAGAAGCTGCGTGGTGCAGCGGTGCTGTGTGTGCGGGTGGGGTCGGTCAGCGGCGCGACATGTAGATGTCGAGGGCCTTGTGCAGCACCTTGTTGAGCGGGAAGTCCCACTCGCCGACGTACTCCACGGCCTCGCCGCCCGTACCGACCTTGAACTGGATCAGACCGAACAAATGATCGTTCTCGTCCAGGGTGTCAGAGATGCCGCGCAGGTCGTAGACGCTTGCGCCGAGCGCGTACGAGTCGCGCAGCATGCGCCACTGCATCGCGTTCGAGGGGCGGACCTCGCGCTTGTGGTTGGCGGAGGCGCCGTACGAGTACCAGACGTGCTGGCCGACGGTGAGCATCGTGGCGGCGGCCAGCGGCTCTCCCTCGTGCGTGGCGATGTAGAGCCGCATCCGGTTGGGGTCCTCGGAGTTGAGGGCCGTCCACTGGCGCTGGAAGTAGCTGAGCGGACGCGGGCGGAACTTGTCGCGCTCGGCCGTGATCTCGTACAGGTGCTGCCAGGTCGGCAGGTCGTCGTAGCCGCCCTGGACGACCTCGACACCGGCCTTCTCGGCCTTCTTGATGTTGCGGCGCCACAGCTGGTTGAAGCCCTTGAGGACGTCGTCCAGCGAGCGGTTGGCCAGCGGCACCTGGAAGACGTAGCGCGGCTGGACGTCACCGAAGCCGGCGCCACCGTCCTCGGCCTGCTGCCAGCCCATGCGGCGCAGCTTGTCCGACACCTCGAAGGCGCGGGGCTCGATGACCGAGGCCTCCACGTCGCGCAGGCGCTTCACGTTCGGGTCCTGGATACCGGCCTTGATGGCGGTGGAGTTCCAGCGGCGGATGACGACGGGCGGGCCCATCTTCACGGTGAAGGCGCCCTGGTGCTTGAGGTGGGCCAGCATCGGCTGGAGCCATTCCTCCAGATTCGGGGCGTACCAGTTGATGACCGGGCCCTCGGGGAGGTACGCGAGGTACCGCTTCACCTTGGGCAGCTGCCGGTACAACACGAGGGCCGCTCCGACGAGTTCGTCGGACTCGTTGAACCATCCGAGGTTCTCGGAACGCCACTCGTTCTTCACGTCGGCCCACGCCGGGACCTGGCAGTGGCTCGCCGAGGGCAGGCTCTGGAGGTAACCCAGATGCTGCTCTCGGCTGATGGTCCTCAGGGACAGGCTCATGCGGGGCGTCTCCTCCGGCGGCTTCGCTGCTATGGCGCGAAGCCTACTGCGACAGGGGCGCCACCCTTCTGGGGGACGGGCCGTGAGCCCGGGCCGGTGCGTGGCCGGCGCCCTGCCGAGGAGGTGTCCCGGCCGGTCCGCTCAGCCCCCGAAGAGGCCGCCGTGGAACATGCCGAGGTAGAAGCCGATGGCAGACGCGCCAAGGCCGATGATCAGCGCGAAGCGCTCGCGTGTCGTGACGGAGACGAACTGTCCGTACGCGCCGGTCAGGATTCCGATCAGCCCGGCCCACGAGCTGATCAGGTGAAGGTTGTGGAAGAAGGCCGTGACGAACGCCACGGCACCGAGGGTCAGAGTGACCGCCATCAGGGTGTCCTGCAGCGGATGGGGCTTGCCGTCGGTGGAGAGCAGCGAGATCTGAGGGGGCCGCATTGCCTGTGCCATCGGAAGGGCACCTCCTGGCTGAAGCTGGCGGTGCTGCGGGCTGCCTCCGGCAGGGGGCCGAGGGCATAGCACCGAGCACACCCGATGGATACAGATTGTGGCCCTCTCTCGGCGGATTTCAACCGGAAGGACGCGACCAGGTAGTCTGTACAGCTGCGCGGTGTCTGCTTCACGGACACCGTGCTCACGCATCACGACCCTCCTGCCACGGAACGACCGTGGCCGCTGAGTCCAAAGGAGGTGGGTTCCACATGCGTCACTACGAAGTGATGGTCATCCTCGACCCCGATCTCGAGGAGCGCGCTGTCTCCCCGCTGATCGAGAACTTCCTCTCCGTCGTCCGTGAGGGCAACGGAAAGGTCGAGAAGGTCGACACCTGGGGCCGTCGTCGTCTCGCTTACGAGATCAAGAAGAAGCCCGAGGGCATCTACTCGGTCATCGACCTTCAGGCCGAGCCTGCGGTCGTCAAGGAGCTTGACCGACAGATGAACCTGAACGAGTCGGTTCTCCGGACCAAGGTCCTTCGCCCCGAGACCCACTGAACTTCGGTTCAGCGGTAATCGGGATCGAGTAGCACAGCAGCCCAGCAGCAATCCCCGCCGAGAGGTTCATCCATGGCAGGCGAGACCGTCATCACGGTCGTCGGCAATCTCGTCGACGACCCCGAGCTGCGCTTCACCCCCTCGGGTGCGGCGGTCGCGAAGTTCCGTGTCGCGTCCACCCCCCGCACCTTCGACCGTCAGACCAATGAGTGGAAGGACGGCGAGAGCCTGTTCCTGACCTGCTCGGTGTGGCGGCAGGCGGCGGAGAACGTCGCCGAGTCCCTTCAGCGAGGCATGCGCGTCATCGTGCAGGGCCGGCTGAAGCAGCGGTCGTACGAGGACCGTGAGGGTGTCAAGCGCACGGTCTACGAGCTGGACGTCGAGGAAGTCGGCCCCAGCCTGAAGAACGCCACGGCCAAGGTCGCCAAGACCACCGGTCGCGGTGGCCAGGGTGGATACGGCGGCGGCGGTCAGCAGCAGGGCGGCGGCGGTGGCAACTGGGGCGGAGCCCCCGGTGGCCAGCAGCAGCAGGGCGGCGGAGCTCCCTCCGACGACCCGTGGGCGTCCAGCGCGCCGGCCGGTGGCCAGCAGCAGGGCGGCGGCGGGGGCGGTTGGGGCGGAAGCTCCGGCAGCTCCGGCGGTGGCTACTCGGACGAGCCGCCCTTCTAGGGCAGCTCGCATCCCCACTTCTTGATCACACAGGAGAGACACAATGGCGAAGCCGCCTGTGCGCAAGCCTAAGAAGAAGGTCTGCGCGTTCTGCAAGGACAAGACCGTGTACGTGGACTACAAGGACACGAACATGCTGCGGAAGTTCATTTCCGACCGTGGCAAGATCCGTGCCCGCCGCGTTACCGGCAACTGCACGCAGCACCAGCGTGACGTCGCCACGGCCGTCAAGAACAGCCGTGAGATGGCGCTGCTGCCCTACACGTCCACCGCACGATAAGGAAAGGGTGACCGACTAATGAAGATCATCCTGACCCACGAGGTTTCTGGCCTCGGTGCCGCCGGCGATGTCGTCGACGTCAAGGACGGTTACGCTCGCAACTACCTGGTCCCGCGTGGTTTCGCGATCCGCTGGACCAAGGGTGGCGAGAAGGACGTGGCGCAGATCCGCCGCGCCCGCAAGATCCACGAGATCGCGACCATCGAGCAGGCCAACGAGGTCAAGGCCAAGCTCGAGGGTGTGAAGGTCCGTCTGGCCACCCGCGCGGGTGACGCCGGTCGTCTCTTCGGTTCCGTGACCCCGGCCGACATCGCCACGGCGATCGAGTCCTCGGGTGGCCCGAAGGTCGACAAGCGCCGCGTCGAGCTCGGCTCCCCGATCAAGACCCTCGGTTCGTACCAGGTCTCCGTGCGTCTGCACGCCGACGTGGCCGCGAACGTGGGCATCGAGGTCGTCGCCGCCTAAGGGCTGCGCATGAAGGGCCGCACCCCTCCGGGGGTGCGGCCCTTCGTCGTTGTCGGGCGGTGTTTCACGTGAAACACCGCCCGCCCGGATCCGGCCTCGGATGTTTCACGTGAAACACGATCGGGGGCCGGCCGGCACACCCCTCAGCGGGTGGCTCCCGCGATCAGCCATCGGCCCGAGCCGGCGCGCAGCCGCAGCGTGATCATCCGGACCACCATCATCAGCGTCATGGCCCACCAGAGCGCCGTCAGGCCGCCTCCGAGGATCGGTACGAGCAGTGCCGCCGGGGCGAAGGCGGCCAGGGTCAGGAGCATGGCCCGGGCCAGGTAGCGGCCGTCTCCGGCGCCCATCAGGACCCCGTCGAGCACGAAGACGATGCCGGACACGGGTTGGGAGAGGGCCACGACGAGCAGGGCCGGCAGCAGGGCTGCCTCGACGGCCGGATCACTGGTGAACAGCGGGATGAACACCGGGCGGGCCAGGGCGACCAGCAGTCCGAGCACGACGCCCGAGGCGATCCCCCACTGCACCATGCGGCGACAGACGTCCTTGGCGCCGTCGGTGTCGCCCGCGCCCAGGTAGCGGCCGATGATCGCCTGTCCGGCGATGGCTATGGCGTCCAGGGCGAAGGCGAGCAGGCTCCACAGGGAGAGCAGGATCTGGTGGGCGGCGATATCGGCGTCGCCGAGCCGGGCGGCCACGGCGGTGGCGATCATCAGGATCGCGCGCAGCGACAGGGTGCGGACCAGCAGCGGGGCGCCCGCCTGGGCGCAGGCCCGGATGCCCGCGGCGTCGGGGCGCAGCGAGGCGCCGTGGCGCCGGGCGCCGCGGACGACCACGACGAGGTAGGCGGCGGCCATGGCGCACTGGGCGATGACCGTGCCCCAGGCGGAGCCGGCGATGCCGAGGCCCGCACCGTAGACCAGGGCGACGTTCAGGCCCGCGTTGAGGGCGAAGCCGCCGATGGCGACGTAGAGCGGCGTACGGGTGTCCTGGAGGCCGCGGATGACCCCTGTGGCGGCGAGGACCATGAGCATGGCCGGGATGCCGAGGGTGGAGATCCGTAGATAGGTGATCGCGTACGGGGCGACCGTGTCGGAGGCCCCGAAGAGCGAGACCAATGCGGGGGTGGCGGGCAGCACCACGGCGACGACGGCCGCGCCCAGTAGGAGGGCGAGCCAGATGCCGTCGATCCCCTGCCGGATGGCCGCCTGGAGGTCTCCCGCGCCGACGCGGCGGGAGACGGCCGCGGTGGTGGCGTAGGCGAGGAAGACGAAGACGCTCACGGCGGTGGTGAGGACCGCTGCGGCGATGCCGAGGCCGGCCAACTGGGGGGTGCCGAGGTGTCCCACGATGGCGCTGTCGGCCATCACGAAGAGGGGCTCGGCGACGAGCGCGCCGAAGGCAGGGAGAGCGAGTGCGAAGATCTCTCGGTCATGCCGCCCCCGCCCTGCCTTGGGTGCTGCGAGGGCCTGTGTCATGCGCTCAATCTAATCTTCCACAGGTAATGGATGCAACACCCTTTGGATCCTTACTGACGCGTTGACTTGGGCGTTCCTCGCACCTCGTTGGAGGCGATCTTGAGAAGGTGGCGAAGAATTTTCTCCACCGCTGCGGCTGGAGGTGGAAATCGCAGGTCAGGGTGGGTGACAGGGTGGCGCGGGTGATTTTGTCCACAGCGTCGTCCCCCGGTCCGTACACAGCTTCCGGCGAGTTACCCACAGCATTGGCGCCGTCATCCACATGTCATCCACACAGCCTGTGGATAACAAGATTGGCTGACGCCGCTCTCGGGCCTACCGTGGTTCGTTGCCCGACTCGCCGACGGCGGTTTCGGGTGCCCCAAATGTCAGAGCCGTGTCGTAGAAAGAGTGACACGGCGAGGTCCGCGTTGCGGACGGGAGGAGGCGGCCCGGTGAGCATGCCCGAGCCCATGGACGACCCTTGGGCCGACAGCGGTCCGGGTGACCGTCTGCCCGCCCGTCCGCGCCGTAACAGCGAAGGCCGCGGCCGCGGGGACGAACAGCACGACCGGGGCCGTGAGGGCGGCTCCTGGGACTCCGGCGGTGGCGGCGGCTTCGAGCGCGTCCCGCCCCAGGACCTCGACGCCGAGCAGTCGGTGCTCGGCGGCATGCTGCTCTCCAAGGACGCCATCGCGGACGTCGTCGAGGTCCTCAAGGGACACGACTTCTACCGGCCCTCGCACGAGACGATCTACCAGGCCATCCTCGACCTGTACGCCAAGGGCGAGCCGGCCGACCCGATCACCGTCGGCGCCGAGCTGACCCGTCGCGGCGAGATCAGCAAGGTGGGCGGGGCCTCGTACCTGCACACCCTGGTCCAGTCCGTGCCGACCGCGGCGAACGCCGAGTACTACGCGGAGATCGTCCACGAGCGGGCCGTCCTGCGACGCCTCGTCGCCGCCGGTACGAAGATCACGCAGATGGGCTACGCGGCCGACGGCGACGTCGACGAGATCGTCAACAGCGCCCAGGCCGAGATCTACGCCGTCACCGAGCAGCGGACCTCCGAGGACTACCTGCCGCTCGGCGACATCATGGAGGGCGCCCTCGACGAGATCGAGGCGATCGGCTCCCGCAGCGGCCAGATGTCGGGCGTTCCCACCGGCTTCACGGACCTGGACTCGCTCACCAACGGCCTGCACCCGGGCCAGATGATCGTCATCGCCGCCCGTCCCGCCATGGGTAAGTCCACGCTCGCGCTGGACTTCGCCCGGGCCTGCTCGATCAAGAGCAACCTGCCGAGCGTGATCTTCTCCCTCGAAATGGGGCGCAACGAGATCGCCATGCGCCTGCTCTCGGCGGAGGCCCGGGTGGCGCTCCACCACATGCGCTCCGGCACGATGACGGACGACGACTGGACCCGGCTCGCCCGCCGCATGCCGGACGTCTCCGCGGCCCCGCTCTACATCGACGACTCCCCCAACCTGTCGATGATGGAGATCCGGGCCAAGTGCCGTCGGCTCAAGCAGCGCAACGACCTCTCGCTCGTGGTCATCGACTACCTCCAGCTGATGCAGTCGGGCGGCTCGCGCCGTCCCGAGAGCCGTCAGCAGGAGGTCTCGGACATGTCCCGAAACCTCAAGCTGCTGGCGAAGGAGCTGGAGGTCCCCGTGATCGCGCTCTCCCAGCTGAACCGTGGTCCGGAACAGCGCACCGACAAGAAGCCGATGGTCTCCGACCTGCGTGAATCGGGTTCTATCGAGCAGGACGCGGACATGGTGATCCTGCTGCACCGCGAGGACGCGTACGAGAAGGAGTCCCCCCGTGCGGGTGAGGCGGACCTGATCGTGGCCAAGCACCGTAACGGCCCCACGGCCACGATCACGGTGGCCTTCCAGGGCCACTACTCACGCTTCGTGGACATGGCCAACACGTAGCATCCGATCATGGATGAGCTTGCTGAGGATCTGGAACTTCTCCCTTCCACCCGACGTGCGTTGAGGCACCGGATCGCCGTCGCGCAGAGCGAAGGGCGGGCGCCGTCCGTGGTGGCGGCCGTCCTGCGCGGCGGGGAAGTGGTCTGGGAGGGCTCCCGGACCTCGGTCGAGGGGCACGGCCCGGACGGCGACGTGCAGTACCGGATCGGGTCGATCACCAAGACGTTCACGGCGGTCCTCGTGATGCGACTGCGGGACGAGGGCCTGATCTCGCTCTCCGATCCGCTGGAGAAGCACCTGCCGGGAACCGCCGCCGGTCAGGTGACCATCGCCCAACTGCTCTGCCACACAAGTGGGTTGGCGGCGGAAACACCCGGCGAGTGGTGGGAGCGCACCCCCGGCGCGCAGCGGCCCGAGCTCGGCGACGTACTGGGGGACGAGCCCTTCAAGCTGACGCCGGGAACCAGGCACCACTACTCCAACCCCGGGTACACCCTGCTGGGTTCGCTGGTGGAGGCGGTGCGCGGACGGTCCTGGGAAGAGGCGCTGCACGCCGAGGTGCTGGAGCCGCTGGGGCTGGAGCGCACGAGCGGACAGCCGCAGGCCCCGCACGCGGGCGGCTGGGCGGTGCACCCCTGGGCCGACGTGATGATGCCCGAACCCCTGGAGGACCTCGGGCTGATGGCCGCGGCCGGCCGGCTGTGGTCCACGACCCGGGACCTGGCACGGTTCGCCGCCTTCCTGCTGCGCGGTGACGAGCGCGTCCTGTGCGCCGAGTCCGTACGGGAGATGCGTACGGCGGCCTCGCCCCCGGAGCCGGGGATCGCCGAGCACGGATACGGGCTGGGCCTGCAGCTGGCCTCCGTCGGCGGGCGCAAGCTCGTGGGGCACAGCGGATCGCTGCCCGGCTTCGTCGCGGGGCTGTGGCTGAGCGAGGCGGACGACCTGGCGGCCGTGGTGCTGGCGAACTGCACCTCGGGACTTCCGGCCTCGACGGTGGCCGCGGACCTCGTGGGGATCGTGGCGGACGCCGAACCGCGCTTCCCTCGGCCGTGGCGGCCGTTCCTGGAGTCGGACCACGTGCCGCTCGAACTGTGCGGTCCCTGGTACTGGGGGACTTCGCCCCAGGTCGTGCGCCTGACGGCGGACGGGCTGCTGGAACTGGGCCCGGTGGGCGCGAGCGGGCGCACGGCCCGCTTCCGGGCGGAGCCGGACGGCAGCTGGACCGGGCTTTCCGGCTACTACGCCGGTGAGACGCTGCGGGCGGTGCGCCGTGCCGACGGCTCGGTGAGCCATCTCGACCTGGCGTCCTTCGTGTTCACCCGGGAGCCGTACGACCCCGACGCCCCGGTGCCGGGCGGGGTGGACCCGCAGGGCTGGCGGGGCATCGGCTGACGGTCCGGGTCCGGGTCCGGTCCGCCCTCATCGGCCGCGGACCCGTGAGCGGATCAGGCTACGAGTTCACGTTCCAGCGGCGTACGGAAGCGCGGGGTGATCCGAGCCTCTCCCACCCATGTGGCGAGTCGCCCGGCCTCGGCGGTGATCGCCTGCTCGGCGGCCCGGCCGGGGTTGCCCAGCAGCCGCCAGACGATCTCGCCGTCGGGACGCTGCGCCCAGCCGCCGACGATCTCGCCATTCCACCACACGGTGGGGCCGATGTTGCCGGCGTAGTCGAACAGGGCGCTCCGGTGGGCGGGGTCGAGGTGGAAACCGCGATCGGCCCATCCCATACCGGTGGGGTCGAGTCCGGGCAGCAGCGCCGCCCACGGCTCCGGCGCCGGTTCTCGCCCCGTGTCCCCCGGGCCGACCAGGGCGGTGGTCCCGTCCTCCAGACGGACCTCGTCGGGGCCCACGGCGACGAGCGCCTTGCGCACCTCCGTGAGGGTCCACCCGGTCCACCACTTGAGGTCGGCCTCGGTGGCGGGGCCGTAGGCGTGCAGCCATCGGCGCGCGATCTCGGCGCGGGCCTCGGTGGCGGGTACGGCGGGCCAGCGCTCGGTGTGGACCCAGCGGTACTGGCTGGAGGTCCATGAGCCGCGTGGTCGGTCACGGCGGATCCGGCCGTCGGCGGCGAGCAGTCGGATGACCCGGGTGGCGACCCCCTGCTCGGTCTCGTACTTCTTGCCACGACTGATGGTGATCTTCCGGCGCAGCGCGGGTACGGCCGCGGACAACTGGCTGCCCGTGGAGGGGCCGTGGGCGTCGAGCGCGTCGAGTGCGGCGGCCTCGGCATCGGCGAGCCACGCGGCGTCGAGCCCCTGTCCGTCCTCGTCGAGGCGCTTGAGAAGGGTGCGGCGCTCCTTCGCGGCGATCGCGCGGGCGGTGGAGGCGTCCACGTGCGGGGCGAGCTCGGCGGAGACCGCGAAGAGCGTGTTGCGCATGCTGAGCAGGCGCACGAGGCTTACGTCCTCGTAGAGCGCCCGCTCGATCATGTCCGGGCCGCCCGCGGTGAGCCGGGCACGGGCCGAGAGGAAGACGGTCGCGGCGTCGGTGGCGTGCAGCGCGACGACGGAGTCCGCCGCCTCAACGACGGTCGCGGCGTGGGCCGACGGAGCCAGGCGGTGGCGCCGGCCGAGCCGGTGGCGTCGCTCGGCGGTGGTGACGAGAGGGAGGCTCATCCTCCCGATCGTAGGCCGGGTCGCCGATGCGACGGCCCGGCCCACGGGAACGTCCGGTCAGAGCTGGAGCTTGAACCCGACGTGCGAAGCGGTGAAGCCGAGCCGTTCGTAGAAGCGGTGGGCATCGGTCCGGGTGGCGTCCGAAGTCAGCTGCACCAGCGCGCAGTTCTCGGCACGGGATGTCTCGACGGCCCATTCGATGAACCGGGTGCCCAGGCCGCCGCCACGTTCGTCGGCGTGTACACGGACGCCCTCGATGATCGAACGGGTGGCTCCCTTGCGGGAGAGCCCCGGGACGATCGTCAGCTGGAGGGTGCCCACGACACGGTCGGCGCGGACGGCGACGACCAGGTGCTGGTTCGGGTCGCCGGTGAGGCGCTTCAGTGCCGCGAGGTACGGGGTGAGGTCCTCCGGGGACTCGCGGGCGGCGCCGAGCGGGTCGTCGGCCAGCATGGCGACGATGGCGGGCACATCGGCCTCGGTGGCCGGCCGGATCGTCAGTTCGGGAGTGTCGGTCATGACGCGTTCTCCTCTCAGCCCGCGGCCACGGTGAGCGGCGCCCACCGGCGGGTCCAGTCGCCGGGCAGGTCGGGGATGTCCCGCGTCATGACGGCGTTGAAGGCGACGGAGGCCAGGCCCCGGTCCTTGAGCCAGGCGAGGAGTTCCTCGTGCCGTACATCGACGTCGGTGCGAAGCTCCCGGTCCGTGCCGGTCGCCAGCGCGGTGACCAGGGACTGGGCGGTCGCGGTGTCGTGGGCGATCAGCGGGCCGATGACATGGGTGTCCATATTGGGCCAGGCCGCCGCGTAGCCGGTGAGTGTGCCGTCTGCGGAGTGGTCCTCGGCGACGACCAGCCGGTCGGCGAAGGCGGGCAGCCGGGTGATCATGTGCGTGCGGTCGGTGCCGAAGACCTCGGCGTCCAGGCGCAGGATGCGCGGCAGGTCCTCCGCGGTCGCCGGCCGGATCCGGGAGGTCCCGCTTGTGGCGGGGGCGGTCTCGTGCCGGAAGGCTCCCC
The DNA here is from genome assembly GCF_041432505.1 of Streptomyces virginiae. Lineage (GTDB taxonomy): Bacteria > Actinomycetota > Actinomycetes > Streptomycetales > Streptomycetaceae > Streptomyces > Streptomyces virginiae_A. The sequence continues at coordinate 4,395,127 of NZ_CP107871.1, read as the reverse complement.
TCAGCATCTCGGCGCGGCCGGTCGTCTCGAAGCCCAGTTCCTCGTACAGGGGTCGTCCGTACGGAGTGGCGTGCAAGGTGAGGGGCACGCCCTTGAGTACGCCGTCGCAGACGTGGGTCATCAGACGGCGGCCCAGACCTTGGCGGGCGAAGCGGTCGGCCACGAGAACCATCCCGATGGCGGCGAGCTCCGGTCCGGCGTGCGACCCGCCGTAGCGGGTGACCACGCATGCGGCCGCGAGTCCCCGGCCGTCCGGGGCGTCGACGCCGTAGCCGCTTCCTGCGGCGAGGAGCAGACGCCACTTGTGTTCCTCGCGGAGCCATCCGCGATCTTCGGACAGGTCGGCGCAGCGGCGGAGATCATCCACGGTCAGCGCTCGGATCGGTAGATCGGTGATGTGTGGTGGTGTCACCTGGCCCAGACTGGATCATGGACCGGGAGTCGTCCAGAGGGTTTGCGGGTGGATGTTTCACGTGAAACACCAGGCGCCATGGCACGGGGTGCCGGACGATGTTTCACGTGAAACGCGGTGTTTCACGTGAAACGGACCGGCTAGCCTCGTGGGCTATGACCCTCCTGCACCTCTTCGATCTCGACGGGACGCTGATGTACGGCTCGTCCTCGCCGGTCGAAATCTCTCGGCAGCTCGGGCTGAGCGCCGAGATCGCCGAGCTGGAACGAGCCTTCGGCGCACAGAAGATGAGGCCGCACCAGTTCTCGGTGGCCGCCCATGCGCTGTGGGCCGATCTGACGCCCGCCCACGTCCGGGCGGCGTTCGACGGGGCTCCCTGGCTCACGGGGATCCGGGATGTGTGGCAGGAGATCCGGGAACGCGGGGACTACTGCGCGGTGATCTCCCTGTCTCCTTCGTTCTTCGTGGAGCTGCTGCTGGAGTGGGGTGCGGATGCCGCGCACGGCTCGGTCTTCCCGGCGGTGCCGTTCACCCGTCCCGTGGAGGAGTCCGGGATCCTCACGCCCGAGGGCAAGGTCATGGTGGCGGACCGGCTCTGCGCGCAGTTCGGTGTGAGTCGGGACGACTGCGTCGCCTACGGGGATTCGGTGACCGATGCCTTGCTCTTCGATGTGGTGCCGGTCTCGGTGGCGGTCAATGCGCGGCCTTTCCTGGCCGAGCGGGCGACTCATGTCTACGAAGGTCGGGATCTGCGAGAGGCATACCAGCTCGTGGGGCTGACGCGCCCGGGAGTTGACGCATCTTAGGAGGAAAGTGGGTTCGAAACGCGGATTTTCTTCATTTCCCCGCAGGCCTCTGAGTCGGCCGGCACGCTGTGAAACCCGGAACCACGGATTCACAGGCCGTGGCGTGTGCAGACCGACCGAGATGCTCGAAGCGAGGCACCGCATGGACGCTCCGCCCACCAGATCGGCCAGACGCGAATCGGCCCGGATATCCGGCGAGGGCGGTGCGATCGAGCCCTCACCGGATGCCGTACTCATCCGCCGGACCCTCGCGGAGATCGCCCCCGTCGCCGACAAGGTGACCTCGTACTTCTACGCTCTGGTCTTCACCGGGCACCCCGAGGTGCGCGGCATGTTCCCCGTCGCCATGGACGTGCAGCGGGACCGCCTGCTGAAGGCGCTGCTGACCGCGGCCGAGCACATCGACAATCCCGCCGTCCTCGTCCCCTACCTGCGCCGACTGGGCGCCGGGCACCGCAAGTACGGCACGATGGCCGGTCATTACCCGGCGGTCGGCGAGGCCCTCGTCGGGGCACTGGCCCGCTACGCGCACCACAGCTGGGGGCCCGAGGCGCAGGCCGCCTGGGTACGCGCGTACACCGCGATCTCCCAGATCATGATCGACGCGGCGGCGGAGGAGGAGGTGAAGGCCCCGGCGTGGTGGAACGCCGAGGTGGTCTCGCACGATCTGCGCACCCCGGACATCGCGGTGCTGACGGTCCGCCCCGACCAGCCCTACGCCTTCCTCGCCGGCCAGTACGCGAGCCTGGAGACCCCGTGGTGGCCGCGGGTGTGGCGGCACTACTCCTTCGCCTCGGCGCCGCGCGCCGACGGACTGCTGTCCTTCCACGTCAAGGCCGTCCCCGCGGGCTGGGTCTCCAACGCGCTGGTGCGGCATGCCCGACCGGGAGACGTCCTGCGCCTGGGACCGCCGGCCGGGTCGATGGTGGTGGACCACACCACGGACAACGGCATGCTGTGCCTGGGCGGGGGCACGGGGATCGCGCCGATCAAGGCGCTCATCGAGGACGTGGCCGAGCACGGCGAGCGGCGTCCGGTCGAGGTGTTCTTCGGGGCCCGCAGTAACAGCGACCTCTACGACAAGGACACGCTGCTGGGGCTCCAGCGCTCGCATCCGTGGCTGTCGGTGCGCCCGGTGGTCGGCGACGGCCTGGCCGGACAGCTGCCGCAGGCGGTGGGTGAGCATGGGCCGTGGAGCTCGTACGACGCGTTCATCTCAGGGCCGCCCGCGATGATCCGCAACGGAGTGGACGAGCTCCTGCGGATCGGCATCCCCTGCGAGCGGATCCGGCACGACGCGGTGGAGGAGCTCGCCGGCATCGCCGGCTGAGACCGGAGGCAGCCCCGGTCTCAGGCCGGACTCAGCCCAGGTCGGGAGCGTGCATGGCGCGGACACCCTCGATGTTGCCGTCGAGGTAGTGCCGCAGGGACAGCGGGACGAGGTGGACGGCGGCGATGCCCACCCTGCTGAAGGGCACGCGGACGATCTCGTACTCACCCTCGGGCTCGTCGATCTCGGGGCCGTGCCGGAGGCTCGGGTCCATCGATTCGAGGCGGCAGACGAAGAAGTGCTGCACCTTCACGCCGGTCACCCCCCGGTCGGCGATGTGCTCGACGGTGTCGACGAAGCAGGGGACCACATCGGTGATCTTCGCGCCGAGTTCTTCGTGGACCTCCCGGTGGAGCGCGTCGACGACGGTGGGGTCCGAGGACTCCACTCCCCCGCCGGGGGTGAGCCAGTACGGGTCGACGCCGGGCCTGGTGCGTTTGATGAGGATCAGGTCGTCACCGTCGAGCAGGATCGCGCGGGCGGTGCGTTTGACCACGGGACGTTCGGTCATGGGAGAAGAGTGGCCCGCCACTCCGCTTCTGAAACGCGCCACGGCCGGAAAAGGGTCGACTCACCAGTGCGCGGCGGCGTCCAGCAGCCGCTCGTGCGCCCGGGCGAGGTGGGCGAGGGCCAGGCTCCCGGTCCGCACGACCAGGAACCAGGTACGCAGCGGCGGCACCGCGGGCTCCGCCAGCGCCACGATCCGACCGCTGTCGAGGGCGTCCTGGCACAGGTAGCGGGGCAGGACGGCGAGCCCGGCGCCGGCCCGGACGCATTCCAGCACGGCGCGCAGGTCCGGCACCACCACGGTGGCGGCCAGGGACCTGGCATCGGGCAGGGTGTCGAAGACGGCGGTCCAGTAGCGGGTGACGAGCGGCAGACTCTCGTGGACCTCGACGAGAGGGATGCCGTCCAGGGCGGCGCACCCCTCCTCGCGCAGACGGTCCATGTCGACGAGGGCCGCCCAGTACGGCGCGGCGACCAGCACGTGCTCCTCGTCGCACAGCGCGGTGGCGGTGAAGAGCCCGCCCCGGGGGTGGGCGGTGGTGACGACGAGGTCGTGATGGCCGGCGGCGAGCCCGTGGAGGATCGCCTCGGCATCGGTCTGCGGGGTGGCGCGCAGGGTGTGCCCCTGGCCGACCAGGAGGGCGAGGGCCGGCAGCACGCGCAGACACAGGAACTCGGGGGACCCGGCGACGTGGAGGGTGCGTAACGCACCGGCGGCCCCGCGCTCGGACTCGGTGATCCGCAACAGGGCGTCCAGGTGCGGGGCCGCTTTGTGGGCCAGCTCGTCGCCGACGGCGGTGGGGGTCACGCCACGGGCCCGGCGATGGAAGAGCGGGCGCCCCAACTGCCTTTCCAGGGTGCGGATCTGTGAGGTCACGGCGGGCTGCGACAGTCCGAGGAGGGTGGCTGCCCGGGTGAACGAGCCGGCCCGGTGGACGGCGACGAAGGTGCGCAGCAGGGTCAGGTCCATCGCTGCACCTCTCGGTGGGGGCCTTCAACTATAAATATGCAGATAGGTCCCTGTCGTTACCGTGATTGGACTCTGACGCAGAGTCAATTAGCCTTGTCGCGTGGTTCTTCGCGCGGGAACCCGGAGCGGTCCGAGCCACCAGGGGGGAGGCTCGGACCGTTCTCCACGAGGACGTCCCTGCCCGGTTCAGCCCCGGGCGCCCGCGTGGTTGAGGGCGCGCAGCACGTCCGCGACCAGGTCATCGGTGTCCTCCGCGCCGGCGGAGAAGCGGATGAAGCCCTCCGGCACGGCGTCGCCGCCCCAGCGCCCGCGCCGTTCGGCGGTGGACCGTACCCCGCCGAAACTCGTGGCGTCCTCGACCAGGCGCAGGGCCGCCATGAACCGCTCCGCGTGCGCGCGGTCGGGCAGGGTGAAGGAGACCACCGACCCGAAGCCCCGCATCTGTCGGGCGGCCGTCTTGTGCGAGCGATCCGTGGCAAGCCCTGGATAGCGCAGTCCGCTCACGTCCGTCCGGTGCGTCAGCGCCTCGGCCACGGCCAGTGCGTTGGCCCACTGGCGCTGCGCGCGCAGCTGGATCGTGGCGAGCGAGCGGTGGGCGAGCCAGGCCTCCATGGGGCCCGGGATCGCGCCGACGATCTTGCGCCACCTCCGGACGCGGGCGGCGAGCTCCGGATCGCGGCACACGACGTACCCGAGCAGGACGTCGCCGTGGCCGGTGAGGCCCTTGGTGCCGCTCGCCACCGAGAAGTCCGCCCCCAGCTCCAGGGGGCGTTGCCCGAGGGGGGTGGCCAGGGTGTTGTCGACGGCGACCAGGGTCCGGCCGGCATGTGCCGCGTCCACGAGGCGGCGTACGTCGCACACGTCGAGCCCGGGGTTGGACGGGGTCTCGATCCACAGCAGGCGGGCCCCGTCGAGGGCCGTGAGCTGGGCGTCGTCACCGGTCGCAGCGGTGCGCACGTGGATCCCGTACGCCTCCAGCTGCTCACGCAGCAGGGGCAGCGCCTGGTAGCCGTCGTCCGGCAGGACCACGGTGTCGCCGGAGTGCGTCTGGGAGAGGAGGACGGCGGAGACCGCCGCCATGCCGGAGGCGAAGACGATGGTGTGCACGTCCTCGCCGGGAGCTTCCAGTTCCCCGATCGCGCGTTCCAGCAGCGTCCAGGTCGGGTTGGTGTCACGGCCGTACGCGTAGGGGCCCTCGACGTCGCCGGGGAGGTGGAAGTGGGCGGCGAAGACCGGTCCGGGCAGGGGCGGCTCGTTCTTGACGGCCTCGGGCAGTCCGGCCCGGACGGCGCGGGTGCCGTCGCCGAGTCCGGCCGCACCGGTCCCCTGGGGGGCGTGTTCGTTCATGGGGTGGGCTCCTTCACGGCGGTGCGTACGGCATCCAGCAGGCCGGGGCTCGCGGCCTCGACCAGCTCCAGGCACTCCTCGAACCCGTCGAGCGGCCCGTAGTAGGGATCCGGTACGTCGGTCTCGGCGGCCGAGGCCGCCGGATCGTAGGACCGCAGCAGCCGCACCTTCGCGGCGTCCTGCGCGGTGGGCGCGAGTGCCCGGAGGTCCCGCAGATGCCCGGCGTCGAGCGCGATGACGAGGTCCAGGCGCGCGAACCAGGAGGACCGGAACTGGCGGGCCCGGTGGTCCTGCTCGTAGCCGGCCGCCTCCAGGACGGAGACGGTGCGCGGATCGGCGCCGTCCCCCTCGTGCCAGCCGCCGGTGCCGGCGCTGTCCACCTCGACCAGGGCGGCGAGTCCGTCCGCCGCCACATGGGCGCGGAAGACCGACTCGGCCATGGGGGAGCGGCATATGTTGCCCGTGCAGACGAAGCAGACGCGGTACATGGCAGGCCCGTTCAGTTCTTGTCGGGCAGGACCATGTTCATGGCCCAGGAGACGATGGAAATGATCAGGCCGCCGAGGAGGGCGGTCCAGAAGCCGTCGACATGGAAGCTGAGATCGAGCTTCGAGGCCAGCCACGAGGTCAGCAGCAGCATCAAGGCGTTCACCACGAGGGTGAACAGGCCGAGGGTGAGAACGAAAAGCGGCAGCGAGAGCAGCTTCACCAACGGCTTGACGAGCAGGTTGACGAGGCCGAAGACCAGCGCGACCAGGATCAGGGTGAGCGCCCGTCGACCCGTGCTGCTGCCGTCGTCGAGGGTGATGCCGGAAAGCAGCCAGATGGCGACGGCCAGGGCCGCCGCGTTGGCGAGCGTCTTGACTACGAAATTCGTCATGTGTCTGATCGTGGCAGAGAAGATCCCGGTGGGACATCCGCAGATCAGCGGATGCGAGGGAACGATCGAGTACAAGGGGCACAACGACGATGAAAGCCTTCCGGCTTGACGAGCTCGAAGCGGAGCGGGCCGCGAACGACGGCGCCTATCTGCAGTTCCTGCGCGAGCGGAACATGTCGGTCGGGCTGTACGCGCTCGACGCCGGACAGATCGATCCGCAGCTTCCGCACCGGCAGGACGAGGTGTACTTCGTCGTCAGCGGCCGGGCCTCGATCACCGTCGGGGAGGAGACCACGACCGTGGCGCGCGGCAGCGTCGTCTACGTCCCGGCGGGTGTCGCGCACAAGTTCCACCACATCACCGAGGACCTGAAGGTGATGGTGGTCTTCTCCCCTCCGGAGGGCTGAGCGGCCCGGCCGGATGAGGGTCGCGGGCCTGATCCCCCTAAGGGGCGGATCAGGGGACTCCGGGGGCTCGCGGGCCCCGATACGAAGCCCTGGACTCCTAGCATCGAGAGCAGGAAGCGACGGACGAAGTCACGGACGAAGAAGAGGTCGAGGACATGGACGGCATCCGAGAGATATTCGCAGGCATGCCCTGGTGGGTGAAGTGGGTCGCGGTTCCGCTGCTGGCCCTCTTCGTCTTCGGCGGCGTGATCACCAGCATCCTGGGCGCGCTGATCGGGATCGTCTTCAAGCTCCTCCTGTTCGTCGGCCTCGTCGGCGGCCTGATCTTCGTCGTGAAGAAGTTCAGCGGCGGCGGCTCGAAGTCCTCCTCCGGCGAGTGGTGACCAGGAGCGGTCCGGTCGGATCCGGGATTGAGCCAGGTGAGGGAACCTGACCCGCTGAACGGCTCACATCCCCGGAATCGGTGGATAGAGTGGCAATCTATGCCGTTCCCTGGGCACCGAAAGCCGGTACCACCGCTCCGACCTGCCGCCCTGACCTGCGGCGACGTAAACGAGCCGCCGAGTACGACCCCCAGGAGCCACGGCACGCGCGGGGGCGGCCCCCGCAGGGCGGGCCTCCCCAAAGGCCCGCCGCCACGCCTGGGGGTGAGCTTTGTCTCCGGTTCACAATGCCGGTGTGCCGACTCTGATCGCTTCGGTGCAGCGCGCGCTGAGGCTGCTCGAAGCGGCGGGGTCCCATAGCGGGGGAGCCCCGGCGAAACAGCTGGCGCGCGAGGCCGGGCTCCCGCTTCCCACCGCGTACCACCTGCTGCGCACACTGACGCACGAGGGCTATCTGCGCAGAGTGCGCGGAGTGTTCGTACTGGGCGAGGCCGCGGCCCGGCTCGCCGGTGGGGGACTCCAGCAGAAACGTCGCAGCATGATCCTCGACTCGCTCGCGCACTTCCGCGACGTGGTCGGGGCCCCCGTCTACTTCGCGGTCTACCGCGAGGGTGAGATCGAGGTCGTGGGTGTCTCGGACACTCCGGCCAGCCCGGCCTGCGAGGAATGGGCCGACTTCCGTGAGACCGGCCACGCGCACGCCATCGGGCAGTGCCTGCTGGGGCAACTCGACGAGAAGACGCGCAAGGACTACTACGACCGTCATCCGGTCGAGGCCATCACCCCCTATACCGTCCGTGATCTACGGTCCCTGGAAAACCGGATCGGGGCGCTCGGGCGAATGCAGCCGGTGATCGAACGTCAGGAATATGCCCTCGGCACGATCTGTGCCGCCATCCCCCTTACGGCCGGCGATACGGTCGCGACGATGGCCATTTCTCTACCTCTCCACCAAGAAGAGAGATTGCTCTATGTAGTCAATCGGCTACGGAGTGAAGTAGGCGCGCTGTTGAGCACCCTCTCGTTCTCTATCAGTATCTGAAAACTCACTCCTTGTGATCTGCTACCGCTTCCACCACTCTTGTCAAGTGGGTCCTGGGGGATCATTCCTGGCCACTTCAACTACAGCGGGGTAGTCAATGCGCGAGTCGGTACAGGCAGAGGTCATGATGAGCTTCCTCGTTTCCGAGGAGCTCTCGTTCCGGATTCCGGTGGAACTCCGGTACGACGCACGCGACCCCTACGCAGTCCGCCTGACCTTCCACCTTCCCGGAGATGCGCCCGTGACCTGGGCGTTCGGCCGGGAACTCCTTCTCGACGGCATCAACAAGCCATGCGGTGACGGCGATGTGCACATCGCCCCCACCCACCCGGAGGATCTGTCCGACGTCCACATCCGCCTCCAGGTCGGCGGCGACCGGGCCCTGTTCCGCGCCAGCGCGGCGCCGCTCGTCGCGTTCCTCGACCGGACCGACCGGATCGTTCCCCTCGGACAGGAGCGCAACCTCGGGGACTTCGAGGAGAACCTCGACGAGGCCCTCGGCAAGATCCTCGCCGAAGCGCAGCAGAACGAGCAGAACGCCGGCTGACCTGCTGACCTGCCGACCAGCCGACCGGCTGATCGGTGATCCGCCGATCAGCGCTTGCGCCGCCTCCCCCGGCCGCGGACCGGCCCTGCGGCCGGGGCGCCGGCCGGGGATCCCGGTCGGTCGGCGGAAACCACCAGCGCGGCCAGCGCCGTTGTCACGGGCACCGAGGCCACCAGGCCGATCGACCCCACGAGGGTCCGTACGATCTCCTCCGCCACCAGCTCGCTGTTGGCCACCGAACCCATGCTGCTGTTCGCGATCGAGAACAGCAGGAGCAGCGGCAGCGCGGCACCCGCGTAGGCCAGTACCAGGGTGTTGACCACCGACGCGATGTGGTCGCGACCGATCCTGATCGCCGCCCGGTAGAGGGCGCGCGGCCCCATCGAGGGGTCCGCGTGGTGCAGTTCCCACACCGCCGACGTCTGGGTGACCGTCACGTCGTCGAGCACACCCAGCGATCCGATGATCACGCCTGCGAGCAGCAAACCACTCATGTCGATGTCCGGGTACAGCCCGTGGATCAGCCCGGTGTTGTCGTCGGTGTTGCCGCTGAGGAACGCCCAGTCGATGAACCCCGAACCGAGCAGCCCGATCAGCAACAGCGAGACGAGCGTGCCGAGGACGGCCACCGAGGTACGGGCGGTCAGCCCGTGGCACATGTAGAGCGCGATCAGCATGATGGCGCTCGCCCCGACCACCGCGACGACCAGCGGGTTCGAACCCTGCAGGATGGCCGGGAGGATGAAGAGGGTCAGCACGCCGAAGCTGACCACCAGCGCGACCAGCGCGAACAGCCCGCGCATCCGCCCGACGAGGACGACGGCGGCCGCGAAGATGCCGGCCAGCAGCGCCATCGGGAGCTTGCGGTTCACGTCGATCACCGAGTACTGGAGGTCGCGGGGCGCGTCCGGCGCGTAGGCCACCACCACCTCCTGACCGTCCTCCAACTGCCGTGGCGCGCCCGGCTGGACGACCTCCACGAAGGTGCGGCCCTTGTCCGGGCCGGTGCTGACCTCGACGGTGGCCTTCTTGCACTCACCGGTCTGCTCGGCCTGCGCCTGGCGGCCCTCCGGGGTGGAAGGAGCCGCGGTCGTCGGGACCTGAGCGGCGTTCACGGTTTTGCAGTCGACCTGTTCGAGCGCGGTGACCACGCCCTGCTGGGTCTGCCGGTCGAACCCCACCCCCGTGCGCTCGTGGCCGGGGGCGCCGCCCGGCCAGAGCACCACCATGCCGACGAAGACGGCCGCGGCGAAGGGGATCAGTACGGCGGCGATGACCTTGCGCAGGTGCTTCGAGACGGGGGCCGCCGGGCCGTGGCCATGGCTGTGGCCGTGTCCGTGGTCGTGGGACCGATCCGACGGGCGCCCGCCGGAGCCCCCGCCCCCGTGCCCGCCGGAATGCGGGTCGGAGTGCCCGTCGGGATGCCCGTCGGAGTGCCCGTCCGACGGTCTGGCGGACGGTCCGGGGACCGCATGCGGGTGGCCGATGTGGCCAACGGTCTCTGTGGGCTCGGTGGGGGGCTGCGGCGAGGGCGTCACCAGCAGATCATCGCAAGAGATGAGGGGGCCCACTGTTCAGCACGCCATGGATGACGCTAGCGTGGGGGCACCTTTGCACAACGCGGGAGCTCGGAGCACCGGGCTGAGAGGACGCTGATCACCGTACGGGCATCACAGATGCCTACGGGAAGAGGCTGCGTCGACCGCCGAACCTGTTACCGGGTAATGCCGGCGTAGGGAGATCAGGTCTCATGACCATTCAGGACGCACGCACGCCTGCCGTCAGCCAGGACGCCGACGGCCGGACCGAGCGCCAGCCGGGCTGGTACAAGGGATACCTGGCGGGCTCCCGCCCCGACCTCCGGGTGCCGGTCCGCCAGGTCCACCTCACCAACGGCAAGGACGTGACGCTCTACGACACGTCCGGTCCGTACACCGACCCCCAGATCGAGACCGACGTCCGCCGCGGTCTCGCGCCGCTGCGCGAGAACTGGATCATCAGCCGCGGGGACACCGAGGAGTACGCGGGCCGCCCCGTGCGCCCCGAGGACGACGGCATCAAGCACACCTCGCCGCGCGGTGGCCTCAAGAACCTCGACGCGGTCTTCCCGGGCCGTCCCCGCCAGCCCCGCCGCGGCCGCGACGGCGCCGCCGTCACGCAGCTCGCGTACGCCCGCCGGGGCGAGATCACCCCGGAGATGGAGTACGTCGCGATCCGCGAGAACGTCTCCCCCGAGGTCGTCCGCGAGGAGATCGCCGCAGGTCGCGCGGTACTTCCGGCGAACGTGAACCACCCCGAGATCGAGCCGATGATCATCGGCAAGCGGTTCCTGGTGAAGGTCAACGCCAACATCGGCAACTCCGCGGTCACCTCCTCCATCGAGGAGGAGGTCGACAAGATGACCTGGGCGACCAAGTGGGGCGCCGACACGGTCATGGACCTCTCGACCGGCCGCAACATCCACACCACCCGCGAGTGGGTGCTGCGCAACTCCCCCGTCCCGATCGGCACCGTGCCGCTCTACCAGGCGCTGGAGAAGGTCGACGGCCGCGCCGAGGACCTGACCTGGGAGATCTACAAGGACACGGTCATCGAGCAGGCCGAGCAGGGCGTCGACTACATGACGGTCCACGCCGGCGTGCTGCTGCCCTACGTGCCGCTGACCGCCCGTCGCAAGACCGGCATCGTCTCGCGCGGTGGCTCGATCATGGCCGCGTGGTGCCTCGCGCACCACAAGGAGAACTTCCTCTACACGAACTTCGAGGAGCTCTGCGAGATCCTCGCGACGTACGACGTCACGTACTCCCTCGGCGACGGTCTGCGCCCCGGCTCGATCGCGGACGCCAACGACGCGGCCCAGTTCGCCGAGCTGAAGACGCTGGGCGAGCTGAACACGATCGCCAAGCGCCACAACGTCCAGACGATGATCGAGGGCCCGGGCCACGTCCCGATGCACAAGATCAAGGAGAACATCGACCTCCAGCAGGAGATCTGCGAGGAGGCGCCGTTCTACACGCTCGGCCCGCTGACCACGGACGTCGCGCCCGCCTACGACCACATCACCTCGGGCATCGGCGCCGCGATGATCGCCTGGTGGGGTACCGCGATGCTCTGCTACGTGACGCCCAAGGAGCACCTGGGCCTGCCCAACCGTGACGACGTCAAGACCGGCGTCATCACGTACAAGATCGCGGCGCACGCCGCCGACCTGGCCAAGGGGCACCCGGGCGCCCAGGAGTGGGACGACGCCCTGTCGGACGCGCGCTTCGAGTTCCGCTGGGAGGACCAGTTCAACCTGGCCCTGGACCCGGACACGGCACGCGAGTTCCACGACGAGACCCTCCCGGCGGAGCCGGCCAAGACCGCGCACTTCTGCTCCATGTGCGGTCCGAAGTTCTGCTCGATGAAGATCTCGCAGGACATCCGTCGTGAGCACGGTGGCGACCTGAAGGCGGAGGAGATCCAGGCGGGCATGGCGGAGAAGTCCGCCGAGTTCGCGGCCTCGGGCAGCCGCGTCTACCTGCCGCTGGCCGACTGACGCGGGGCGGCACGGCTGACGGAGAGGACCCGCGACCCTATGGGGGGAGTCGCGGGTCCTGGGCCGCCCTGCCGTAAGGCCCGGGTTACCCGTCGGAGGTCACTCCGGCCGGTGTTCCGGGCCGCCGAAGTCCGGGCTCGTGAAGTCCGGAGGTGTGTAGCCGGGCCGGGGACTCTCCGACGGGGATCCCGGACTGGTGAAGTCCGGCCGGCTGTACCCCAGGTTGGGGATGCGGCCGGCTGCCGGTGTGCGGGGGGTCGGAAAGCCCGGGCCGGCGCTCGGGTCGGCCAGGGCGTCCCGCAGGAACGGCATGATGCCGCGCTCCAGCAGCGCGTGCCGCCAGGCCTCGCGGGCCCGGGCGACCTCGTCGGGTATCGCCTCGGTCTCGTCCGCCGCCACCTCGGTCGAGCTGTTGCGGACGGCCGTCACCAGCAGCCCGATCACCGCGAAGAGCAGGGCGGCCGCGGTCAGCCCACCGAAGAGCCAACCCGCCGTCAGCATCGTCTCGGCGAAGGCCGGTTCGGGCTCGATCATCTTCAGGATGTAGCCGACGAGCAGGAAGATCAGCATGGCGGTGCCCGCCAGGACGGGCGCGAGGACCGCGACCACGGCGCTGATGCCCGCGCCGCCACCGCTGCCCTGGGCGTCGTCCTCGTCTCCCGTCGTGCCGGGTGAGGCCAGTGCCTCGTCGCGTCGTTCCTCGCGGACCTTCACGTAGTGGACGTACTCGGCGGCGGCCGCGGCCGCCAGCAGGGCGCTGGCGCCCTGGGCCATGGTGCGCAGCTGTTCGGCGTTCAGTCGTTCGCCGAGGGTGGCGAGCTCGGGTCGCTCGTGCGCGGCGCGCAGCGCCTCGTCGACGAGCCGATCGAACTCCGGTCGGTCTTCGGTCAGCAGGTGCGGAGCGCTGGTCATGTGCATCCCCCGATGCTCCGTAGAAGCCGGTATGCCCGCGTAGACCCGGGCGCCGGCACAAACGGAGGAGAGCCTGCTACGGATAGAGCGATGGTAGAGCGCCCACGCCACGCCGTGACAGGGGCTTTCCGGAAATACCCCTCTCCGTAAGCTCTCAGTCGCTCAGGGGGAGTTGTACGACAAGCAGTTTGCCCGCCATCGTCACCCCGCCGTCCATCGCGATGGCCAGCCCTTCCGCGTACACGTGCGGGCCGTCCACGGCCTCGGGGCCGCGCGATTCGTCGCCGTCCTCGGTGCCGACCTCGCCGAGCAGGTACGGGATGGGGCTGTGCCCGTGGACGACGCGGCTGCCGCCGTAGGTGTCGAGGAGTTCCCGTACGGCCGCCGGGCCGGTTCCCTCGTCGCGGAAGGCGAACCGCTTGGTGAACTTGCGGAAGAGGTCCCAGGTGATGTCGGCGTCGCCGCGGTTGAGGAGCTCGTGGATGGTGTCGTTGACGTCCTCGATGGAGTCGCCGTAGTCGAGGTAGGCCGTGGTGTCGGAGTGCAGCAGCAGGTGGCCCTCCTCCAGGACGGCCGCGTCCAGCCGCGACATCCACTGCAGGTGGACGTCCTGCAGGCGCTCCATGTCGGTGCGCTGGCCGCCGTTGAGGAGCCAGGCGGCCTGGAAGGTGGCGGTGCCGGCGCCGGAGACGACCGGGGTGTCGCCGAACCGCTTGGCGCCGATGAGCAGGAGTTCGTGATTGCCCATCAGGGCCTTGCAGTAGCCGCCGGCTGCGGCGGCCTCGGCGGAGAGCCGCATGACGAGGTCGATGACGCCGATGCCGTCGGGGCCGCGGTCGGTGAAGTCACCGAGGAACCAGAGCCGGGCGTTGCCGGCGGACCAGCGGCGCTCGGCGTCGATCAGACCTTGGGCGTGGAGTTCGGTGACGAGCTCGTCGAGGTAGCCGTGGACGTCGCCGACGACGTAGAGCGGGCCGGGGCCCGCGGCCTGCTCCTGGGGCACGTACTGGACCTGGACGGTGTCGCCGGGGCCGCCGAGTGCGCCGCGCCCGATGACGGGCAGGTCCCGGTAGGTCGGGGTGTAGCCCTCGGGCTCGTCCTGGTCGGGGCCCTGGGGCGACGCGTGCGCCGGTTCCACGTCGGCGTGCGGGTGGAGCCGCGTGTCGGGGTAGGAAGGCTGCTGCGCGGGCTGCTGGGGCCCGGCAGGCTGCTGCGGTACGACCGGCTGCGGTACGAACGGCTGCTGTGCGGGTGCCTGCGGCGGATAGCCCGGCTGCGGGGGCATGTTCGGCGTGCCGTCCTCGTAGTACGCCGGGTACTCGCCGTAGATCGGAGTCTCGCCGGGCAGCCCGGTGGACGTGGATACGGCGTACAGGGCGGGTTCGGTGACTGGAACCCGGAAGTCCCGCAGCGTGTCCGTCCGCATCGCGGGTCCCTGACCGGCCCCCTGAGTCATCGACCCCTCCACCACCGTCGCGCTGCCGTACACCTGCGGACCCTCCTGACCTCCAGGGAGGAGGGTCCGTGATGTCGTGCGCCCATCATAGGAATGCGGCTCGCGCTCTGTGACGCACCAGGGGTGGTGAATCCTTTACGGAGCGGAACGTTCCTACCGTTTTCTACCGATATCGGTGTTGCTGAAATCGTCGGCCGGTCCTTGGTCGGTGCTCGGGCGGTGTTCGGATGACCTTCGGACGGTCCTGGGTCGGCCCTTCGGCAGGCCGACCGGACGGTCTGTCGGTCAGTCCTGGGCCGGCGAACGGGGCGGGCTGACGGTGGTGCGGGGCTGTCGGCGCTGCGAGGAGGTGCGGATGATGAGCTCGGTCGGGACGACCTGCTCGACGGGCCGTCCGGTGTTCACTCCCTCGATCGCGTCGATGAGGAGCTGGACGACGGCGGTGCCGATGCGGCGGGGTTTGAGGGACAGGGTGGTGATGGGCGGCTCGGTGTTCGCGTAGACGGTGGACTCGCTGCAGCACACGAGCAGCAGGTCCTCGGGGACGCGCAGGCCGTAGCGGCGGGCGGCGGCGAGCAGATCGGTGCCGTTGGGGTCGAAGAGCCCGTAGACCGCGTCGGGCCGGTCGGGGCGGGCGAGGAGCCGGTCGGCGGCGACGGCGCCCGCGCACGGGTCGTGCGCGGGGTAGGACTCGTAGACCGGGTCCTGGCCGACGCGCTCGCACCAGCTGAGGTAGGCGGTGGTGGAGAGCCGGGTGTAGGTGTCGGTGGTGGTCCCGGTCAGCAGTCCGATCCGGCGGGCGCCGGCGGCGGCGAGGTGGTCGAGCAGGCCGAGTACGGCGGCTTCGTGGTCGTTGTCGACCCAGGCGGTGACGGGGAGGGAGCCTGCGGGGCGGCCGTCGGAGACCACGGGCAGACCTTGGCGGACCAGTTCGGTGACGACGGGATCGTGGTCGGAGGGATCGATGACGACGGTGCCGTCGAGGGCGACGTTGGACCACACGTCGTGGCGGGAGGTGGCGGGGAGGATGACCAGGGCGTAGCCGCGGGCGAGCGCGGCGGAGGTGGCGGCCCTGGCCATCTCGGCGAAATAGGCGAATTCGGTGAAGGTGAAAGGTTCATCCCCGTACGTCGTCACGGTCAGGCCGATGAGGCCGGACTTGCCGGTACGGAGGGTGCGGGCGGCGGCCGACGGGCGGTAGCCCAGCCGGTCGGCCACTTCGCGAACGTGGCGGCGGGTGGCGTCGGGCAGCCGTCCCTTGCCATTGAGCGCGTCGGAGACGGTTGTGATGGAGACGCCCGCCGCGGCGGCCACGTCCCTGATGCCGGCCCGGCCCTGTCGGCCGGCGGCCCGCCGGGTGGTCTCGGTCCGGCTCACCTGATGCTTCCCTGCTGCTGTCATGGCGAGCCGATAGTAGGGCTCGGTGGGGAGGGTGGTCTGGGTGCATATGCAGGCGTTGACAGGCACGTTTCTGCATGGTTCGCCACCCCCAATGACCTTGGAAATGAAGGTTTTTGGTCGCTGAGGGTGAGTGTGGAGCTTGTCGTCGGGTCCGGGCATGCCAAAACGATGCGATCTCGGGCCGTGCTCAACTCACCTGCACGAGGGATGCGCGCCACGGCGCAGGCCACCGGCGCGCGCATATATGCGTGCGCTCCCCCGCATTCCTGGCGCCCCCATTCTCGGAACGGCGGAATCCTCATAAGGTGAGCAGTATTGAGTCGACGGCGACGTCGGACGGGACGGTCGAGGAGGACCTGCGGTGAGCGAGAAGAGCCCGAAGCTGCGCGCCGAGCTGGACGGCATTCCGACATACAAGCCCGGCAAGCCGGCTGCCGCGGGAGGGCCTGTCGCGTACAAGCTGTCCTCGAACGAGAACCCGTACCCGCCGCTGTCGGGCGTGCTGGAGACCGCGGTCGCCGCGGCCGGGAACTTCAACCGGTACCCGGACATGGCCTGCACCGGCCTCGTGAACGAGCTCGCCGAGCGCTTCGGCGTGCCGGTCGAGCACATCGCCACGGGCACCGGCTCGGTCGGCGTGGCCCAGTCACTGATCCAGTCGACCGCCGGCCCGGGCGACGAGGTGATGTACGCCTGGCGCTCCTTCGAGGCGTACCCGATCATCACGCAGATCTCGGGCGCGACCTCGGTGCGGGTTCCGCTGACCGACGGCGACGTGCACGACCTGGACGCGATGGCCGCGGCGATCACCGACCGGACCCGGCTCATTTTCGTCTGCAACCCGAACAACCCCACCGGCACGGCCGTGCGCCGCGCCGAGCTGGAGCGGTTCCTGGACCAGGTTCCCTCGGACGTCCTGGTGGTCCTGGACGAGGCGTACCGCGAGTTCGTGCGGGACACGGACGTACCGGACGGCATCGAGCTGTACCGCAGCCGCCCGAACGTCGCCGTGCTGCGTACGTTCTCCAAGGCGTACGGGCTGGCCGGCCTGCGGGTCGGCTTCGCGGTGGCGCACGAGCCGGTGGCGGCGGCGCTGCGCAAGACGGCGGTGCCCTTCGGCGTCAGCCAGCTCGCGCAGGACGCGGCGGTGGCCTCGCTGCGCGCCGAGGACGAGCTGATGGGTCGTGTCGGGGCGCTGGTGAGCGAGCGCACCCGGGTGCACGAGGCGCTGGTGGCCCAGGGCTGGACCGTGCCGGACACGCAGGCGAACTTCGTGTGGATGCGGCTGGGGGAGCGGACCGCCGCGTTCGCGGAGGCCTGCGAGAAGGCCGGTGTGGTGGTCCGGCCCTTCGCGGGCGAGGGCCTGCGGGTCACGATCGGTGAGACCGAGGCGAACGACCTCTTCCTGCACACGGCCGAGGCGTTCTTCAAGGAGCTCTAGGCGCCGGCGGCCGGTCGTCCCGGTCGTGTCGGTCGTCCCGGTCGTGTCGGTCGTCCCGGTCGTCCGGGGCGGCCGAGGCAGCGGTGGCGGCGGAGGCCGCGTAGGTGGCCGAGGCGGCCGAGGCGGTCAGGCGAGTTCCACCCGGACGGGATCGCCGTCGCGGACGGTGGACAGCAGGCGGGGGTCGCCGTCGAAGGAGCCGAGCACGTTGCACGGGCTCGCGAGGCGGCTCTCGCCTCCGTGTGAGATCGGCGTGGGGCCGTAGGGCAGCGCGAGGGCGTCGCCCTCGGTCCAGAACGCGACCGTGCCGGGGGCGACGACCTGCTGGGCGTCGTGCTCCAGGGCGACGGAGACTCCGGTGTCGAAGTAGACCTCCTCGCCCCAGGTGTTGGCGGAGGCGGAAATCGGCAGGGCCTCGACCAGTGCCTTGCTGGTCGGGGTCTCGTCGAGGGTTGCGGTGAGCTGGCCCGCGGGCCAGGAGATTCGTATCTGCATGAGCTGAATTCAACAATCTGTTGAATCGATTGGCTAGAGGGGTACCCCCCTCGTAGGTGGCCGAGAGTGGTACGACATAATGCTTGTGAATGTGAACGCGTTCACAAGCGTGTCCTGCTTCCTCCCGTTATGGGGGAAACCCGCCAGGCAGACTGCGGCTGTGACCACGGCGACGACAAGGAGAAGACGACGTGGACCTAGCTTTGGCGCCGGAGACATTGGCGCGATGGCAGTTCGGCATTACGACCGTCTACCACTTCCTCTTCGTGCCCCTGACGATCTCGCTCGCCGCCCTTACGGCGGGTTTGCAGACGGCCTGGGTGCGCACCGAGAAGGAGAAGTACCTCAGAGCGACGAAGTTCTGGGGGAAGCTCTTCTTGATCAATATCGCGATGGGTGTCGTCACCGGCATCGTCCAGGAGTTCCAGTTCGGCATGAACTGGTCCGACTACTCGCGATTCGTCGGCGACATCTTCGGGGCCCCCCTGGCCTTCGAGGCACTGATCGCCTTCTTCTTCGAGTCGACCTTCATCGGTCTGTGGATCTTCGGCTGGGACAAGCTGCCGAAGAAGATCCACCTGGCGTGCATCTGGATGGTGTCCATGGGCACCGTCCTGTCCGCCTATTTCATCCTGGCGGCCAATTCCTGGATGCAGCACCCGGTCGGGTACCGCATCAACGAGGAGCGGGGCCGGGCCGAGCTCACCGACTTCTGGCTCGTGCTGACCCAGAACACCGCGCTCACCCAGTTCTTCCACACCATCACGGCCGCCTTCCTGGTCGGTGGCGCGTTCATGGCCGGAATATCGGCCTTCCACCTGGCTCGCAAGAAGCACATCCCCGTGATGCGGAGCTCGCTGCGCCTCGGCCTGATCGTCCTGATCATCGCCGGTACGGGTACCGCGATCAGTGGTGACCTGCTCGGCAAGGTGATGTTCAAGCAGCAGCCCATGAAGATGGCCGCCGCCGAGGCGCTCTGGGACGGCGAGGCGCCGGCTCCCTTCTCGGTCTTCGCCTACGGCGACGTCGAGAAGGGCCACAACAAGGTCGCGATAGAGATCCCCGGCCTGCTGTCCTTCCTGGCCAACGACGACTTCACCTCCTTCGTCCCGGGCATCAACGACGTCAACAAGGCGGAGCAGGAGAAGTTCGGTCCCGGCGACTACCGGCCCAACATCCCGGTCGCCTACTGGGGCTTCCGCTGGATGATCGGCTTCGGCATGGCCTCGCTGGGTGTCGGCGTGCTGGGCCTGTGGCTGACCCGCAAGAAGTTCATGCTGCCGGCGGGGCTGCGGACCGGGGAGGACGAGGTTCCGAACCTGGTCCTCTTCAAGAAGCCGCTGAGCCCGAAGTTCGCCAACCTGTACTGGATCGTCGCGCTCTGGACGATGGGCTTCCCGCTCATCGCCAACTCCTGGGGCTGGATCTTCACCGAGATGGGCCGCCAACCCTGGGTCGTCTACGGAGTCCTGCGCACGCGGGACGCGGTCTCGCCGAACGTGTCGCAGGGCGAGGTGCTCACCTCGATGATCGGCTTCACGCTCCTGTACGCCGTGCTCGCCGTGATCGAGGTCAAGCTCCTCGTCAAGTACGTCAAGGCCGGCCCGCCCGAACTCACCGAGGCAGACCTCAACCCACCCACCAAGATCGGTGGGGACGACAAGAACCCCGACCGGCCGATGGCCTTCTCGTACTGAGGCCGAGGAGCGCCCACCATGCAACTCCACGATGTCTGGTTCGTACTCATCGCCGTCCTGTGGACCGGCTACTTCTTCCTGGAGGGCTTCGACTTCGGGGTCGGCGTACTGACCAAGCTGCTCGCCCGTGACCGCACGGAGAAGAGGGTCCTGATCAACACGATCGGGCCCGTGTGGGACGGGAACGAGGTCTGGCTGCTCACCGCGGGCGGCGCCACCTTCGCCGCCTTCCCCGACTGGTACGCCACCCTCTTCTCGGGCTTCTACCTGCCGCTGCTGCTCATCCTGATCTGCCTCATCATCCGTGGCGTGGCCTTCGAGTACCGGCACAAGCGCCCCGAGGACCGCTGGCAGACCAACTGGGAACACGCGATCTTCTGGACCTCGCTGATCCCCGCTTTCCTGTGGGGCGTCGCCTTCGCCAACATCGTGCGCGGCGTCAAGATCGACGAGAACAAGGAGTACGTCGGCAGCTTCCTGGACCTGCTGAACGTCTACTCGATCCTCGGCGGCCTGGTCACCCTCACCCTGTTCACCTTCCACGGCACGGTCTTCACCTCGCTCAAGACCGTCGGTGACATCCGGGACCGCTCGCGGAAGCTGGCGACCCGGCTGGGCGCCGTCACCGCCGTACTGGCCCTGGTCTTCCTCATCTGGACCCAGGTCTCGCGCGGCGACGGCACGAGCCTGATCGCGATGATCGTCGCGGTGTCGGCGCTGGTCGGGGCCCTCGGCTTCAACCTCGCCGGCCGCGAAGGCTGGTCGTTCGCCCTGTCCGGGGTCACCATCGCGGCCGCGGTCGCGATGCTCTTCCTGACGCTCTTCCCGAACGTCATGCCGTCCTCGCTGGACGAGTCCTGGAACCTCACGGTCACCAACTCCTCGTCCAGCGCGTACACCCTGAAGATCATGACCTGGTGTGCGGCCGTGGCCACCCCGCTCGTACTGCTCTACCAGGGCTGGACGTACTGGGTGTTCCGCAAGCGGATCGGGACGCAGCACATCGTCGATGTGCACTGATCCGTGCACCGAACGGGTACCGGGCCCCGTGCCCGGTCCCCGCGACGTGTGACCCGCCCGTCCGGCTGACGACCTCCCCGAGGGGATGTTTCACGTGAAACCGATCGACCCGCGCCTGCTCCGGTACGCCCGGTCCACCCGCCTCTTCCTGGGGGCGGTGGTGGCCCTGGGTCTTGCCGGTGCGGGGCTGGTCGTCGGTCAGGCGATGCTGATCGCCGAGATCGTGGTCGGAGCCTTCCAACAGGGGCTCGACGGCCAGGCGCTCCGAACGCCCCTGCTGCTGCTCGCGGCGGTGGCGCTCGGGCGCGGGCTGATCGCCTGGCTCACGGAGCTGGCCGCGCACCGGGCGGGCGCGGCGGTCAAGTCGGAGCTGCGGCGCAGGCTGCTGGACCGGGCCGCGGAGCTCGGGCCCGGATGGCCGGCCGGGCAGCGGACCGGATCGCTGGTGTCACTGGCCACCCGGGGCGTGGACGCGCTCGACGACTACTTCGCCCGCTACCTGCCCCAGCTCGGGCTCGCGGTGGTCGTGCCCGTGGCCGTGCTGGCCCGTATCGTCACCGAGGACTGGGTGTCGGCGGCCATCATCGTCGTGACGCTGCCCCTGATCCCCGTGTTCATGATCCTCATCGGCATGGCCACCCAGTCCCGGATGGACCGCCAGTGGCGCCTGCTGTCCCGGCTCTCGGGGCACTTCCTCGACGTGGTGGCCGGGCTTCCCACACTCAAGGTCTTCGGCCGGGCGAAGGCGCAGGCCGAGTCGATCCGCAAGATCACCGACGACTACCGGCGGGCGACGATGCGGACCCTGCGCATCGCCTTCCTCTCCTCCTTCGCCCTGGAGCTGCTGGCGACCCTGTCGGTGGCCCTGGTGGCCGTGACCATCGGCATGCGGCTGGTCCACGGAGAACTGGACCTCTACACCGGGCTGGTCATCCTGATCCTGGCGCCCGAGGCGTATCTGCCGCTGCGGCAGGTGGGAGCGCAGTACCACGCGGCCGCCGAAGGACTGGCGGCCGCCGAGGAGATCTTCGAGGTCCTGGAGACCCGCACCACCGGTACGACCGGCACGGCCGAGCTTCCCGCCGGCGCCCCCCTGCGCATCGAGGTCGAGGGCATCGCGGTGCGCTACGAGGGCCGCGGGGAGGACTCGCCCCAACCGGTCTCGCTGACGGTCGGGCCAGGGGAGTGCGTGGCGCTGACCGGCCCCAGCGGAGCGGGGAAGTCCACACTGCTCCAGGTGCTGCTGGGGTTCGTGACGCCGACCGCCGGGCGGATCCGCGTCGCGGGCGTGGACCTGGCCGAACTGTCGCCCGCGCAGTGGCGGCACCAGATCGCCTGGGTGCCGCAGCGGCCGCACCTGTTCGCCGGAACGATCGCCGAGAACGTACGGCTGGCCCGCGTGGGTGCCTCCGACGCCGAGGTGGCCGAGGCTTTGAAGGACGCCGGTGCCTGGGAGTTCGTGACCGCGCTGCCGCGCGGGGTGGAGACCCCGCTGGGCGAGGGCGGTGTGGGGCTGTCCGCCGGGCAGCGGCAGCGGCTGGCCCTGGCGCGCGCGTTCCTGGCGGACCGCCCCGTGCTGCTGCTGGACGAGCCGACGGCGGCGCTGGACGGCGAGACCGAGGCGGGCATCGTGGACGCGGTCCGGCGGCTCTCCGCGGGACGGACCGTGCTGCTGGTCGTGCACCGACCGGCGCTGCTCGCCGTCGCGGACCGGGTGGTGGAGATGGCGGCGGGCGACGGCCGCGAGGAGCTTGTCACCGAGGGGGCACTCCCCCGCCGCGCCGCTTCTTCCCCGGTCGGCGCCGAACCGCTGTCCTCGGGCGCGGCCGGAGACCGTGGTGAGTACGTCCCGGACACCGGCGAGTGGATCCTCGGCCCGGCGCGTGAGCGGGCGGACGTAGCTGCCGACGGCCGTTCCGCTTCCGGCACGCCCGGTTCGGGCGCGGCGGGTACGCGTGCGGCAGGTTCGGGCGCGGCGGGTTCGGGCGCGGCGGGCGATCCGCTGCGCCGGGTGCGGGCGGTCGCCAGGGCGTGGCAAGGACGGTTCAGGCTCGGACTGTTGCTCGGCGCGCTGGCCGTCGGATGCAGCGTCGGCCTGATGGCCGTGTCGGGCTGGCTGATCTCGCGGGCCTCGGAGCAGCCGCCCGTGCTCTACCTGATGGTGGCCGTCACCGCCACCCGGGCCTTCGGAATGGGGCGCGCCGTCTTCCGGTATGCCGAGCGGCTCGTCTCGCACGACGCCGTGCTGCGGATGCTCGCCGACCTGCGGGTCTCCGTGTACCGCCGACTGGAGCGCATCGCGCCCGCCGGGCTGCGCGAGCACCGGCGCGGGGACCTGCTGGCCCGGCTGGTGGCCGACGCGGACGCCCTGCAGGACTACTGGCTGCGCTGGCTGCTGCCCGTCGGCACCGCCGTCCTCGTCGGCACGGGCTCGGTCGCCTTCACGGCCTGGCTGCTGCCCGAAGCCGGAGTCGTCCTCGCCGTCGGACTGCTCGCCGCCGGTATCGCGGTACCCCTGGTCAGCGGGGCCTGCGCCCGCCGGGCGGAGCGCAGGCTCGCGCCCGCCCGCGGCGAACTCGCCACTCGGGTGGCCGATCTGCTCACCGGGACCGCGGAGCTGACCGTGGCCGGTGCGCTGGAGGACCGCAAGGGCCGGACGCGCGAGAGCGACGGCCTGCTGACGCGCATCGCCGCGCGGGGCTCGGCCGCGGCCGGACTGGGCGGCGGCCTGTCCGCCCTGGTGTGCGGGCTCACCGTCGTGGCCGCCGCGGCCGTTGCCGCGAACGCCGTCCACGACGGCCGGCTGACCGGGGTGGCCATGGCCGTCGCGGTCCTGACGCCGCTGGCCGCCTTCGAGGCGGTGAACGGGCTGCCGCTCGCCGTCCAGTACCGCCAGCGGGTGCGCCGGAGCGCCGAGCGGGTCTACGAGGTCATCGACGCGCCGGTCCCGGTCGTCGAGCCGGAGCAGCCCGCCGCGGCTCCCGCTTCGCCGTTCCCGCTGCGGTTGACCGGGCTCACCGCCCGCCACCCCGGGCAGGAGCGTGCCGCCCTGCGGGACCTGGACCTGACCCTGGAGGCCGGCCGCCGCATCGCCGTCGTCGGTCCCTCGGGATCCGGCAAGACCACCCTGGCCCAGGTCCTCCTCCGGTTCCTGGACCCTGCCGAAGGCGCGTACAGCCTCGGCGGGAGCGACGCACGCACGCTCGACGGCGACGACGTTCGCGCCCTCGTGGGCCTGTGCGCCCAGGACGCCCACATCTTCGACAGCTCGGTCCGGGAGAACCTGCGCCTGGCCCGGACCGGGGCGAGCGAGGAGCAGCTGCGCCGAGCGCTGGCCGGGGCCCGGCTGCTGGAGTGGGCCGACGCTCTTCCGGACGGGCTGGACACGCTGGTCGGTGAGCACGGTGAGCGGATCTCGGGTGGGCAGCGCCAGCGACTGGCTCTGGCCCGGGCGCTGCTCGCGGACTTCCCCGTGCTGGTCCTGGACGAGCCGGCCGAGCATCTGGACCTGGTCACGGCGGACGCCCTGACGGCGGATCTGCTGGCCGCGACCGAGGGCCGGACCACCGTGCTGATCACGC
The DNA here is from genome assembly GCF_041432505.1 of Streptomyces virginiae. GTDB lineage: Bacteria > Actinomycetota > Actinomycetes > Streptomycetales > Streptomycetaceae > Streptomyces > Streptomyces virginiae_A. Next base: position 4,370,955 of record NZ_CP107871.1, on the reverse strand, counting down.
ACCGGCTGGCCGGCCTGGAGGCGGTCGACGAGGTGCTCGTGCTGGACCGCGGCGAGGTGGTGCAGCGCGGCCCGTACGCGGAGCTGGCCGCCGCCGAGGGACCGCTGCGGAGGCTGCTGGAGCGGGAAAGGGCAACGGACGGAACTTTGGCCAACTTTCCCCGCCAATAGGGACTAACTACGCTCAGGACCATGTCAGCGCAGCAGTCGCAGGAATCGTCGGATCCCTCATCGGGGCCATTGCCGGATCCGTTGCCGGGACCCTCGGGACCACCGGGACCGACGAGCGCTGCGGGGGCCTCGGACGCTCCGGACCCGCTGGTGGCCGCCGCCCAGGCCACCAGGAGTCTGCAGGGGCTGTCCACCGAGCTCACGGCCCGGGTACCGCAACTGCTGGAGGCCATGAGGTCGGTCGGGACCGGGCTCGAACTGCACTCCACGCTGGACCGCATCTGCGAGACCGCGGCAGAGCTCGCGGACGCCCACTACGCGGCGATCGGAGTCGTCGACACGGAGGGCCGAGGGCTCTCGGACTTCGTCACCCACGGGATCAGCCCCGCGCAGGCGCGGAAGATCGGGCACCGCCCCGACGGGAAGAGGGGCCTGCTCGGAGCCCTGATCTCGCACTCGGACACGGTGCGGCTCGCCGATCTGACGAAGGATCCGCGCTCGGCGGGGTTCCCGCCGCACCACCCGCCCATGAAGACCTTCCTCGGGGTGCCGATCCGGGTGCAGGGAGAGATCTTCGGCAATCTCTACCTCGCCGAGAAGAACGGCGGCGGCGAGTTCAGCGACTACGACGTGCACATGGTCCGGGTACTGGCCACCGAGGCGGGCATCGCCATCGGCAATGCCCGGCTGTACGAGGCCGCCACCCAGCGCGAGCGCTGGATCGACGGATCGGTGGCCGTCACCACCGCCCTCCTGTCCGGCGGGGACGCGGACGACGCCCTCGCGGTGGTCGCCGAACAGGCCCGTCGGCTGGCCGACTCCGACGCCGGGATCGTCATGCTGCCGGCCGAGGAAGGCGGGATGGAGATCGTCGCGGTCTCCTCCGAGAATCCGGCCACCTCGCTCGGTGTGGTGATCCCGGCCGAGAGCCCGGTGGTCGACAGGCTGCTGGAGGGTGAGCCGATCTTCGTGGACGACGCCGCGTCCGACCCCCGCATGACCAGCGAGCTCACCAGCAGGTACGGCCCCTGCATGCTGCTGCCGCTGCAGAGCGGCGGACGGGTACTGGGCGCGCTGGTCACCCCCCGGGCCCGCGGCGGGCGGGCGTTCACCGAGGTCGAGCGGACCCTGGCCACCCAGTTCGCCTCGCAGGCGGCGCTCGCCCTGATGATGGCCGAGGCGCAGCGCGACCGCGAGCGGCTGGCGGTGTTCGAGGACCGTGACCGGATCGCCCGCGACCTGCACGACCTGGTCATCCAGCGGCTCTTCGCCACCGGGCTGATGCTGGAGGGCGCCCAGCGCCGGACCGCCGTCCCCGAGGTGCGTGACGGCGTGGGCAAGGCGGTGGACGAGCTGGACGTGACGATCCAGGAGATCCGCACCGCGATCTTCGCCCTCCAACAAGGGCCGGCGGAGGCCCCGTCCGGGTTGCGCACCCGGGTGCTGCGGGAGATCAACATGGCCGCGGTGCCCCTGGGCTTCAAGCCTGCCCACCGCTTCCTCGGCCCGATCGACACGGTCGTCGGTGAGCTGGTGGGCAAGAACCTGATCGCCGCGCTGCGCGAGGCGTTGTCCAACGCCTTCCGCCATGCCGAGGCGAGCCGGATCGACGTCGTCATCGACTCCACCATCACCCTCGCCGACGGCCGGCCGGGGGTCCGGCTGGAGGTCGCCGACGACGGGGTGGGCATCCCGGAGGGAGGCCGCCGCAGCGGCCTTCGGAATCTACGCCGCCGGGCCGAGTCGCTGGGCGGTGCCAGCTCCTACGGCCCGGGCATCGGTGAGGACGGCGGCGGGACCACCGTGGTGTGGGAGGCCCCGCTCGAACCGGAGGTCTAGAGGACCTGCCTCAGGCCTGCTGTGCGGTCCGCTCTTCCAGGATGCGCTCGATGACGAGGGCGACCCCGTCCTCGTTGTTGGCGACCGTACGGCCGGACGCGGCAGCGATCACATCGGGGTGCGCGTTGCCCATGGCGTACGAGGTGCCCGCCCAGCTGAGCATCTCCACGTCGTTCGGCATGTCCCCGAAGGCGACGACCTCGGCGGGGGAAATACCGCGCTCGGCGCAGCACAGCGCCAGGGTGCTCGCCTTGGACACGCCCGGTCCACTGACCTCCAACAAGGCGGTGGGGCTGGACCGGGTGATCGACGCGTACTCGCCGGCGGCGGACCGCGCCAGCGCCAGGAACTCGTCCGGGGCCAGCTCGGCATGGTGTGCCAACAGCTTGAGCACGGGCGCGGAGCTTTCGTCCGTGTCCTCGTGCAGCAGCTTCTCGGCGGTGGCCACCCGGGCACCCGGGTCCTTGAAGAAGGGCGGGTACGCCGGCTCGTAGTTGATGCCGGTGGTCAGCTCGACCGCGAAGGAAGTGCCCGGGGCCGCGGCCCGCAGGGCATCGACGACGGCGAGCGCTGCCACCCGCGGAAGGGCTCTGACCTGTACGAACTCTCGTCCGGCATGCAGGTCGACCACCGCCGCGCCATTGGCGCAGATCGCCAGGCCATGGCCGTGGACATGGTCGCTGACCACGTCCATCCAGCGGGCCGGGCGGCCGGTGACGAAGAAGACCTCGATCCCGGCCTCCTCGGCGGCGGCGAGCGCGGCGACCGTGCGTGGCGAGACGGACTTGTCGTCGCGCAGCAGGGTGCCGTCGAGGTCGGTGGCGATCAGCCGGGGCGTGGGGGTTGGCCCGTCCGGGCACTGGGGAGCCGAGGTCACGGCTCCATCTTCGCCCATGGCCGAAGGGCTCCTGACCATGGGAGGGAGGCTGTCACCTCGGGCGATGTTTCACGTGAAACGACGCCGTTTCACGTGAAACATCGGCTCGCCGTAGGCTCGAAGCATGAGTCTGCGTCTGAGCACGGTGATCCTTCCGGTACGTCGATGGCACGAGGGAGGACGCGATCAGTGGGTCCTGGCCGAGCAGCTCGGGTTCCACACCGCCTACACCTACGACCACCTGTCCTGGCGGACGTTCCGCGACGGCCCGTGGTTCGGGGCGGTCCCCACCCTGACCGCGGCGGCCACCGCCACCGAGCGGCTGCGCCTGGGCACGCTCGTCACCTCGCCGAACTTCCGGCACCCGGTGACGCTCGCCAAGGACCTCATCAGCCTGGACGACATCTCCGGCGGACGCATCACCCTGGGTATCGGCGCGGGCGGCAACGGCTTCGACGCGACGGCGCTGGGCCAGGAGGCATGGTCCCCACGGGAGCGCGCCGACCGCCTCGCCGAGTTCGTGCCGCTGCTGGACCGGTTGCTGACCGAAGGCTCGGTGAGCCACGAGGGGACCTTCTACTCCGCCGAGGAGGCCCGCAACATCCCCGGCTGTGTGCAGCGGCCCCGGCTGCCGTTCGCGGTCGCCGCGAACGGACCGCGCGGCATGCGGCTCGCCGCCCGGCACGGCCAGGCCTGGGTGACCACGGGCGACCCGAAGCTTTTCGAGGAGGGCACGCCCGAGCAGTCGCGGGAGGCCCTGCGCGGGCAGCTCGAACGGCTCGGCGCGGCCTTCCTGGAGATCGGGCGAGACCTGGAGCCCGTGGAGAAGATCCTCCTGACCGGCTTCACGCCGGAAGCCAACACCGTGCTGCAGTCGGTGGACGCGTTCGTCGACTTCGCCGGCCGGCACCGTGATCTGGGGTTCACCGAGGTGGTGATCCACGCGCCGATCCCGGATTCCGAGTTCGCCGCCGACGAGGGCGTGTTCGAGAAGATCGCCACCGAGGCCCTGACTCAGCTCGACAGCTGACCCGGCGGTCGTCGTCGCCGCACGAGCGGCGACGACGACCTGGACCCCGGGCGGCTAGTCCCTGTCGTTCAACTGCGCGAGCAGGCGCTCCGCGGCCGGCAGGAGCCAGTCCGGCACGTCGTCCTCGGGCAGCGCCCTGGCCTCGTCGATCAGCGCGGAGACGCGGGCGCCACCCGCGTCCGCGTGGCCCCGCTCCTGCTCCGTCCAGGCCGCGTTGTTCAAGCACTGGAACCGGTCCCGCAGATGGTCGGGGCCGAGCTCCGCGTAGATCCGGCCGGACCGGTCCCACAGCTCGATCTCCTCCAGGCGCAGCCCGTCCACCTCCGCGGGGCTCAGCGGGGCCGCCCGCTCCGCCCCGGCATCGGCGAGCTGCTCGTCCCCGGCGTCCTGGACTTCCCCGGTGTCGTCGTCGTCCTCGTCGTCCTCGTGGGACTGCCCGTTCGCGTTGACGTGTCGGTCGAGTACCTGTGCCAGCTGGTGCCAGGTCTGGGCGAGTTCGGATCGCAGCCCAGGTGATCCGGGATCCGCTGCCAGGGCCGTCTCCAGCACCTGGGCGGCCTCTTCCATCCGCTTCCGGGCCCCCGTCACCGTGACGGCGGTGACCTCCTCGCGCAGGCCCAGCCAGGCCAGGGAACGCAGGATCCGCACCTCGGTGATCGGGACCTCGCCGGTGAGCCGGTGCAGCTCCAGGGCCCGCTCGTAGGCGGCGGCCGCTTCCACGGCCAGTCCCGCGTCATTCAGCGTGTCGGCGGCCGAATGCGCGAGGCCCGCCTGCGGACGAGGGTCTTCCCAGTCCTTGGTGACCTCCGCCGCCAGCAGGTACTGCTCCGCCGCCGGCCGGGGCTCGTTCAACCGCCGCAGCAGATCGCCCAGGAACTCCCGTACGGACACCGCCTGCTGGTCGCCGTGCTCCAGCAGGTCCGCCAGTGCCGACTGCAGGACCTCCGCCGCCTCGGCGCTGCGGCCGTCCCTCGCGTACGCCCGGGCCAGCAGCAACCGGGCCTGCGCACCGCCGTCGGCCGTGAGCCCCGCCTGGTCGAACCAGTGGGCTCCGGTCAGGGCGTGCTCCGCGCTCTCGGCGGCCGCGTCGTCCCGCTGCAGCAGGATGTCCGCGAGGGTCAGCCGTACGACGCCCTGCGTCTCGGCGTCGGTCACCTCTGCGGCATGCTCCAGCGCGGAGCGCGCCGCGGCCTCCGCCTCCTCGGGCCGCTCCAGCGTCATCAGCACCCCGGCCCGCAGCACCAGCGCGTCCACGGCCTGCCACGGTCGCCCCGCCAGGACCGCCCGCGCGGCGGATGCCTCGAGCAGTGGCACGGCCCGCTCCGGGTCGCCCTGGGCCAGTGCCACCCGGCCCAGCATCTCCTCGGCCTCCGCCACCAGGTCCGACGCGGTGCCCTCATGGGCGGCGACGAAGTCGGTCAGTTCGGCGGCCAGCACCCCGTGGTGGTCGTGGTGGTCGTCCCCGTCGGGCGTCTCCACCGAGCGCAGGTACGACTCCATCCGGATCGCCGACAGTTCCGCGAGCGCGATACGCCGGGCCCGCAAGGGTTCGGCGGCGTCCAAGGCCTCGGCGGACCGCAGGGCGACGCGCAGCAAGGCCCGGACCTCCGCCGGCGCGGCTCCGGACTGCGCTGCCACACCGGCCAGCCGCAGTTCCGTGAGCGCCACGCGTTCGGCGAGACCGAGCGCCCGGTAGTCGTCCCGGACCGCGCTCAGCAGCTTCGGCGCCTCCTCGTCGCCGCGCCGCCCGGCGGCCAGGGCCTGCTGGTCCGCGAGGTCGACGCGGACCAGCGGATCGACCTCCGGCCGCGTGGCCAGCCGTACCGCCACCTCCGCCCACAGCGCGTCCGTACCCGGATGGCCCAGGTCCCGGGCGCGGCGCGCCCGCTCCACCAGGTCGATGAAGGCGGCGTCCGTCAGGGCAGGCTCGGATCCGGGCGACGTGGGAGTGGGAACGGGGGCCGAGGCGGTCTGCGGCAGCGCCGCGCTGCGTACCCCCAGCGGGACCGCCGCCGACAGCGGTTCCCGGCCCACCCGTGCGAGGAAGCGGTCCGAGACCCGGGTCGTGCCGTTGCGCACGTCGAACTGCCGGGCGATGTCGAGGCAGCCCGCGTACAGCACCTCGTACAGCTCGTCGACGGTTCGCGGGGTTCCTTCGTAGGGCACGGCCGGGGTCCGACCGTGGCCCAGTTCCCGCAGGCGGCGCAGCAGCACGAGGATGCCGCCGTGGAAGGACAGCCGGTCGTCGAGGTTGGCGAGCGGAGCCACATGGGTGGCGTGTTCGGCCAGGATCTCCAGGCCGCGGGATTCGTTGCCGGTGAGGGCGCAGAACTCGATGTGCTTGCCGATCGAGGGCAGCAGGCTCTCGTTGCCGCGGGCCATGCGGTAGCCGCGCAGGTGGTGGGAGCGCGCCTCGTCGGCCCGACCGAGCCGCAGCAGCGGCAGCAGCGAGGTGGCGAGCAGCCGGTGGGGCTCCTCGGCACAGGTCAGGTCACCGTCGAGGACGGGCTTCCACAGCTCCAGGGCCTCGGCGTCGTTGCCGTGCAGGACGGCGTACTGGCCCTGACCGTTGAGTTCGCAGGCCCGGCAGTCGCTCATGTCGTCCCGCTCGGCGGCCAGCCAGCGCCGGAAGGACCGTTCGGCGCGCTCGTCCTCACCGATCGCGTCGGCGAGCCACATCTCGGCCTCGCGTACGGGCCGCTCGCTGTAGCCGGCGATCCGGTAGCGGCGTTCCATCTCGTCCAGCCAGCCGGTGGCCGACTCCAGCGGAATCCCGGGGGAGTCGGAGATGGCCGTGGCCACCCACTTGAACTGCCAGAACAGTGAGTGCGCGTCCCAGTGGGAGAAGGCGCCCGGGTCCTTGTCGTACTCCTGGAGCAGCCGGGCGAAGGGCACCAGGATCTTCGGCGACTCGGAGCTGTAGAGATAGGCGTTGATCAGGTTGTCCAAGGCCTCGCGGAACAGGGCCCGGTCACCGCTGGTCTCCGCCGCGCCGGCCAGCGCCTCGGCGTGCGCGTTGCGCACGGCGCCGTTGGGCGACCGTCGGTTCTCCGCCAGACCCCGCACGATCTCCTCGCGCGTCAGCGTCGTCACTTCTGGTCCTCCTGGGCGTCTCGGGCATCGGTGGAGTGGGTCGCCCATTCCAGGAGTCCGAGGAAGGCCCGGTTGAGCAGGGTGGAGTCGGCGGGGCGCAGCGGCCGCTGGGACATCAACAGGGCCTGTCCGTACAGCGATTCGACGGCCGTACCGGTCAGTGCCTCGTCGGGCAGCGCGGCGATCCTTCGGATGAGCGGGTTGTTGTGGTTGAGGACCAGACGGGCGCGGGGTGCGGAGCCCCGCAGGGAGCCGAGGATGCCGCTCCACAGGGAGTCGGCGCTCTCCAGTGCGGCGGTGCGGTCGCGCTCCTGTCGGGCCTGCCGGTCGTCCAGGTACAGCGCGGGCACGGAGACGGGCTGGAAGGCGCGCAGCACCACGTCGCAGCCCTGAACTTCCAGGCGGGTGCGCGCGGTGGCCAGGAACGGGGCGAGCGTCAGTTCGGTCGCGGTCGGCACGGGGTCGAGCCGCTCGGTGACGGCCCCGGCGTCGAGTTCGGTGACCTTGAGCTCCGGCCGTACGGCGGGCAGCAGGGCCAGCAGGTCCGCGTCGTAGGTGTAGCCCGCGTTGATGACGCCGAGCCCGTGGGCCGCGGCGATCGGTGCGATCTGGCGGAACTCCTCGACGGTGCGGGTGAAGTGGATGTCCGTGTGGGCGGCCGCGAACTCCTGGAGGCTCATCGAGCCGTCGCTGGTCTCGAACGGCAGCCACGGCAGCATCAGCCCGAGGAGCTCGGAGTCGTGCCGGGCCATGGACTTCACACCGAGGTGGTGGACCTGCAGGAAGGCGGCCAGGCGCTCCGGATCGCTCGCGGCGAGCTCGGCGAGCCAGCCGCGGACGCGGGCGCCGAGTGCGTCGCGTACCGCCGCCAGGGTCTCGTCGTCGTACAGGTTCTCGCGGGATGCGGTGGGGCGCAGGGTGTCCGTGTCGAGGACGGCACGGACGAAGAACGCCCAGTCGGGCAGCAGGTTGTCGGCCCGGTCGGTCAGCAGCATGCCCTTGAGGTGGACGCGGTGTCCGGCCCGGTGGGCGGGGCTGGTCGGTTCGGGCAGGACGTACGCCACCCCGCGTACGCCGGCGACCGGCAGGTCGAGGTCGATGCTGTCGAGCGGGGTGAAACCGAAGAGCTGAGCGCAGTGCCCGGCGAGCGCGACGCGACGGGCGGCCGGGGTGGGGAAGGCACGGTCCCACACGGCGGGCCGGTCGGTGACGGGGCGCGGCTCGCCGCCCTCGCCGTCGTCGAAGGTGATGTCGTACGGCAGCAGGGAGCCGTAGTCGCGGGCCAGTTCCTCGACCTTGGCCGGGGCGGCCCATTCCGTGGCGCCCGGGCGGGCCTCCAGTACGACGGTGGTGCCGGGCTCCGGCCGTGCCTCGTGGGGCAGTTCCCGGACGGTGTACGAACCGTCGTCCGTGGCCAGCCATTCGACGGGCGCGGCCTGGGGGTCGCGGGCGGAGCGGGTGACGACCCGGATCTGGCGGGCCACGACGAAGCACGCGAGCAGGCCGATGCCGAACTGGCCGAGGAACTCCTGGCGGGTCGCCTCCAGGCCCGGCTCGTCGAGGTCGGTGCCGTCGCCACCGCGCTTGGAGCTACGGCCGATGGTGGCGAGGAGGGAATGGGCCTCGGCGGCGGTCAGGCCGATGCCGCTGTCCTCGATGGTCACGCGGCCGGCGGACGCCGAGAGGCGGATGCGGACCTCCGCGGCCGGGTCGAGGGCGTGGCGCGCGGTGATCGCGTCCACCGCGTTCTGCAGGAGCTCGCGGACGTAGACGCGCGGGCTGGAGTAGAGGTGATGGGAGAGGAGGTCCACCAGGCCGCGCAGGTCGACCTGGAAGCTGTGGGGCGTGGACGGGGGCGTGGACGTGGACGTCATAGGGCGTCACCTCGCGTGCATACAGGGATGGTTCGGTGATCGCGAGGTCCCCCCTCACTGATCCCGGAGTGGTTCACACATTAGGGGGATGGTCGGACAATCTCTGCGTGAATTCCGGTGCCCTGCCCCGGATCTACTGGAAGCGCAGGAACTGCGGCGGTACGGCGTCCACCAGCCACACCCCGTTGGCGCTGATCCGGAAGATGTGACCGGCCGCTCGCATCGCTGCGGCGTCCACGCTGAGCACGACGGGCCGGCCGCGGCGCGCGCCGACCCGGGTGGCGGTCTCCCGGTCGGGGGACAGGTGCACATGGTGGCGGGCCATCGGACGCAGGCCCTCGGCGCGGATCGGCTCCAGGGCGGCGGCGACGGTGCCGTGGTAGAGGTACGCGGGCGGTTCGGCCTCCGGAAGGTCCAGGTCCACGGCGACGGTGTGGCCTTGGCTGGCCCGGATCCGGCTGCCGTCGACGGCGAACCGCTGCTTGTCGTTGGCGGCGACGACGTGGTCGAGCTCGGCCCGGCTGAAGGGGAAGCCGTGCGCGGCGGCCGCGCTCAACAGGTCGTCGATCTCCACCCAGCCGTGGGGATCGAGCACCAGTCCGATCCGTTCAGGCTGGTGTCGCAGGTGTTTCGAGACGTACTTCGACACCTTCACGGTGCGTCTTTCATCCATGGCCCCAGCGTGCCCCGCCGGAGGGCCTCGTGGCAGGGATTTTCCGGGGGCGGCCGACAATGACAGCTGGTGGACACCCTCTATCGTCATTCCAAGATGCGGAATATATTTTCCGCTGACACTTCTGTTCAGAGGGAGAAACCATGACAGCCCCACCCTCACTGTCACGCCGTGCCGCTGCTGAGCTGATCGGTACCGCCGGACTGCTCGTGGTCGTGATCGGCTCCGGCCTCAAGGCCGCCGAGCTCAGCCGCGACACCGGTGTCGCCCTCATCGCCAACTCGTTCGCGTCGGCCATCGGCCTCGGGTTGATCATCACGATCTTCGGGCCGCTCTCCGGCGCCCACCTCAATCCGGTGGTCACCCTCACCTCCTGGTGGTCCCGGCGGACCGGCGGCGAGGGTCTGGGCGGCCGCGAGGCGCTCGTCTACACCGCGGCCCAGAGCGCCGGGGCCATCGGTGGAGCCCTCGTCGCGGAAGTCATGTTCGGCCGGGTCCCGGGCACCTTCGCCACCCAGGTGCGCGACGGCGGGCATCTGCTCATCGGCGAGGTGGTCGCCACCGCGGGTCTGGTCCTGCTGATCCAGGGTCTCGGTCGGACCGGGCGCGGCAGGTTCGTTCCGCCGGCGGTCGCCGCGTACATCGCGGCCGCGATCTGGTTCACCTCCTCCGGCTCCTTCGCCAATCCGGCGGGCACCATCGGGCGCAGCTTCAGCGACTCCTTCACCGGCATAGCCCCCGAGTCGCTGCCCGGATTCCTCGGCGCGCAGTTGGTCGGCGGAATCCTCGGCCTGGCTCTGGTCGCCCTCCTGTTCGGGTCCGGGGCGGGGGGCGGGACCGGCTCCAGGCCCCGGTCCAGGTCCCGGTTCGGCCGGAGTGTGAAGCCGTCCCCGGTGGACGGGGCGAGCCCCGCCAAGGCGGCTTACGAGACCGTCAGGTGAGACGGCGGCTCAGTTGCCCACAGGAAAGGGGCACTTGTCCACAGCCGTTTGGGCGGGTTTTGACGGCAAACGCGTGATCCGCCCTGTGGAACCTGTGGAATCTGTGGATCGGGTCCGACCGGGTGTGATCGAGCCCTCCGCCGTGACCACCCGCCCCCGCATCACGACCCGCCCGGCGTCACCGCTCGCCGCGGCGCGCCAGATCGTTCATGGTCCGGGCCTGGAGCTCCCGCTCCGTCGCGGCCCGGACGAACTCCGCCACATGGTCGGCGCCCACCAGATCCTGCACCGCCCGAACCGTCCCGGCAGGCAAGGCCACCGGTGAGGGCCCCGTCGGCCCCGGTGCGCCGGCCGACCCCAGGTGCCGCTGGAGGTGCCGGGTCGCGAAGAGCCGCATCGCCCGCGCCAGCTCCGCGTCCACGGTTTGCTGGGCCAGCGGCCGCAGCCGCCGCACCATCGTCGCCGCCTCTGCCGCGTCCGCGTCCGTGGGCGGCACCTGCCCGAGGTAGCGCGCGAAGACGTGCTCGGTGGTGAACTCCAGGAACCGCGAGGCGATGTGCTCCACCTGTCCCCGCAGTTCCCGCAGGTGCCCGGTGATCGCCGTCAGCGGCACCCCGGCCGCGTACAGCTCGGCGGCCACCGCCAGCTCCTGCGGGGAGGGCACCAGGAACTGGTCCGGGCGCTCCGGGATCCGCTCCAGCACCCCTAGCTCGCAGGCCTCGTCCACGGCCTCGTCGTCCGGCCGGCCGCCGAACCGTTCGTTCAGCTCCTCCCGGCTGATCCGAGCCGCCTCCTCGTCGGTCCACGGCCCGTGCACCTCGGCGACCAGACCGAGTACGCCGCCCAGACCGCGCCCCGCGTCCCAGGCCTCCAGCAGTTCCTTGATGGAGGCCAGGGTGTAGCCGCGGTCCAGCAGGTCCGCGATCTGGCGCAGCCGCGCCAGATGCGTGTCCCGGTAGACGTTCGACCGGCCCCGCCGCTCCGGTTTCGGCAGCAGGCCACGGTCCTGGTACGCCCGGATCGTGCGCACCGTCGCCCCGCTGTGGTGTGCCAGATCCTCGATCCGGTATTCGGCTACCGCCTGATCGGACAATCCCGGCTCCCTACGACATCGCGGCTCGGCCGACCGCGCCCGCCGCGGCCCGGGCGGCAGGTGAAGCCGCAAGGTACTCGACCGCCCTGCGCAGCGAGCCCTCCTGCGAGGGATGGTACGACCGCCGGAAGTAGCGGGGTATGGCCATGCCGAGCTCTCTCCACGGAGGCAGCAGGCCCTTGTCCACCGCGCGGTTGTGCGCGCCGAGCGAGTAGCGCTCCCGGCCGTCCAGTTCCGGGTCGTTGCGTATGAGGTACGAGGCCCCCCACAACCACAGCCACGCCAGCACGGGCGCGACCACGACCATCCCCTCGACGCGCCGCGCGTAGCGGGGCAGACCGGCTCCCCCACAGTGCTGGTACATGTCGAAGGCCACGGAGCGGTGCTCCACCTCCTCCGCGCCGTGCCATCGCAGCAGGTCCAGCATGATCTCGTCGGCCCCGGCCCGGTCGAGCCCCTCGGCGCGCAGCACCCAGTCCCCGAGCACCGCCGTGAACTGCTCGATCGCGGCGACCACCGCCAGCCGGAAGCGCAGCCACTCCCGCGCCGTGACCGGCATCCCGAACGGCGGGGCCTCCCCGAGGAGTTTCTCGAACAGGAAGTCCACGTGCCGTGTGTACGCCTGCGTCGGCAGTCGCTGCTCGGCGAGGTGGTCCAGGACGTAGGAGTGCTGCACGCTGTGCGTGGCCTCCTGGCCCATGAACCCCTTGACGTCACCGCGCAGCTCCGGGTCGGTGACCAGGGGCAGGCCCTCCTTGAGGACCCTCACGAACCACCGCTCCCCGGCGGGCAGGAGCAGGTGCAGCACGTTGATGACGTGGGTGGCGGTGGGCTCGTCCGGTATCCAGTGCAGAGGGGTGGTCCTCCAGTCGAAGGCCACCCGGCGCGGGCTGATCGGGTGCCGGTCGATCCGGTCCGTGGACCCGCTCACAACCTTGGCTCCAGCCTCGCGATGCGCCGCAGGGCGCGCGGGGCGAAGCGGGACATCCACAGGGCGCCCTTGGACTCCGGAGTCACCGGTACGACGGCCTCGTTGCGTACCACCGCCCGCAGGATCGCGTCGGCGACCTTCTCCGGCGGGAAGTTGCGCAGCCCGTACAGCCGTGAGGAGCGTTCCTGGCGGCGCTTCTCCTCGGCTTCGTCCACCCCGGCGAAGCGCGAGGTGGCGGTGATGTTGGTGTTGACGATGCCCGGGCAGATCGCGGAGACGCCGATCGACTTCGAGGCCAGTTCAGCGCGCAGGCACTCCGACAGCATCAGCACCGCGGCCTTCGAGGTGCTGTAGGCGGGCAGGGTCCTGGAGGGCAGGTAGGCGGCGGCGGAGGCGGTGTTGACGATGTGCCCGCCCTGGCCGCGCTCGGCCATCTGCTTCCCGAAGATCCGGCAGCCGTGGATGACGCCCCACAGATTGACGTCCAGGACCTTCTTCCAGTCCTCGGCGGTGGTGTCGAGGAAGGAGCCGGACAGGCCGATCCCGGCGTTGTTGACCAGGACGTCGACGATTCCGTACTCGGCGGCGACCTTCGCCGCGAGCTTCTCCATCGCTTGCTCGTCGCTGACGTCCACGCACTCGGCCCAGGCCTCGGCGGCGCCCACGAGGCGGGACATGTCGGCCGTGCGCGCCGCGCCTTCGGCGTCGCGGTCGACGGCGACCACCCGGGCCCCGGCCTCGGCGAAGGCGAAGGCGGTGGCCCGGCCGATGCCGCTGGCCGCGCCGGTGACCAGGACCAGCTGGCCGGCGAAACGGTCGGCGTACCGGCCCAGGGCCTTCCGCTCCGGTGCCCGCGTGGCGGGTTCCTCCCGGTCGTCGACGAACTCGGTGATCCAGGCGGCCAGCTGGTCGGGCCGGGTACGGGGCACCCAGTGCTTGGCGGGCAGGGTCCGCCGCAGCAGGTCCGGGGCCCACCGCTCCAGACCGTCGTAGAGCCGCTCGGACAGGAACGCGTCCCCGGTCGGGGTGATCAGCTGCACCGGTACGTGGGCGTACGCGTCGGGCCGCGGCCGACGCATTCGCGGCCGTACGTTGTCGCGGTAGAGCCAGGCGCCGTGCGCCGCGTCCGAAGGCAGCGAGGCCGTCGGATAGGAGCCGGCCGGAACCTTCTCGATGCGCTGGAGCATCGCGGGCCACCGCTTGCCGAGCGGTCCGCGCCAGGCGAGCTCCGGCAGCACCGGGGTGTGCAGCATGTAGACGTACCAGGACTTGGCGCCCTGGCCGAGGAGCTGCGCCGCCGCCCGCGGGGTGGGCCGCGTCATCCGCTTCTTGACCCAGTGCCCGAAATGGTCGAGGGAGGGCCCCGACATCGAGGTGAAGGAGGCGATCCTGCCCTCGGTGCGGGCGACCGTCGCGAACTCCCAGCCCTGTACGGAACCCCAGTCGTGGCCGACCAGGTGCACGGGCCGGTCCGGGCTGACGGCGTCCGCCACCGCCAGGAAGTCGTCGGTCAGCTTCTCCAGGGTGAAGCCGCCCCGCAGCGGCTGCGGCGCGGTGGAGCGCCCGTGGCCGCGCACGTCGTAGAGCACCACGTGGAAGCGGGTCGCGAGCCGCTCGGCGACCTCCGACCAGACCTCCTTGCTGTCCGGGTAGCCGTGCACCAGCACCACCGTCGGCCGGCCCGTCTCACCGAGCTCGACGACGCACAGCTCTATCCCCCCGGTGCTCACCCGGCGCTCGCGCGCACCCGCCAGGCCCACCGCTCCCGCTCCGGCCATGTCGCTCATGCTGCCTTCTCCTCGGCCCAGCGCCGCACGTGCGGCAGATCGTCGTCCAGCCAGAACGCGCTCTCCTCGGGGTCCCGGGAGTCGGTGACGACCAGGATCTCCTCGAACTTCGCGCCGGTACCCCGGAATCCGAGGTGGGGTTCCACCGCCCACAGGCCTGGTTGCGGCCGGTGGTCGGAGAAGTGGTACGGGCTCCACAGCGGGGACCAGCCCTCGCGGTGGCCGTGCAGGGCGTCACTGGCCAGTCCCTTGAGGGACTGGGTGCCGAAGCCGAAGGCGGTCGGTGACCAGCGCCGCTCCTTGACCCGGTCGATCTTGTGCGCGATCACGCCGAAGGGATAGGCCCGGTGCCGGTTGGCGTACCCCTGCCGGGTCATCAGCCGTTCGACGTTCTCGTAGATCTCGCGCAGGGAGCGGCCCTCGCGCACCTGCTCCAGGATCAGCACGCGGTGCGCCTGGAGATCGGACATGAGCCGGTCCTGCACCGGATTGAGCCCGAGGCTGCCCGAATAGCCGATGTCGGCCGCGTAGCCCTTGTGGACCGGTGCCATGTCGAGGATGAACGGCATCCCCGGCTCCAGCTTCCGGTTCGTCGGGAAGAACTGCAGCGGGATCCTGAAGTTCGCGAAGGCGGTGCGGTCCCCGAACCAGGCGAAGGGCAGGTGGAACCAGTCCCGCACCCCGCGCTCCCGCAGCCACTCGCGCTGCATCCGCGCGGCCTCGCGCTCGGTCACTCCGGGCCGCAGCTGCGCGGCGACGGCCTCGGCGCACTCGTACGCCAGGCGCTGCACCTCTCTGAAGCCGCTCAGGTCGGCGGAGCCTCGTCCGGAGAGTCGCGCGGTGCGTTGCTTGGTGTCCCCAGCCATCTCAGCCCGTCCATCCGTGTAGCCGTACGCGCCCGTAAGTTGACACTGATGAATGTGACAATGACCGGAGATCACGTCAAGGGTCGTGCACGGACCTGTGGACAAAGTTGTCGGGTCCACATCAGCCTCCAGTACGGGCATGTACGCCTGAAGGCTGAGACCGGATCCAGCTCCAGGTCTGACGTTTCACGAGAGCCACGCCACTAACGTCGAACCCGTGACTGTCATCGCGACCGAAAGCCTGAGCAAGCGGTACCCCCGAGTGACCGCCCTCGACCGGCTCTCCCTGGACATCGGGCCTGGTGTGACCGGCCTCGTTGGTGCCAACGGAGCCGGCAAGTCCACGCTGATCAAGATTCTGCTGGGACTGTCCCCCGCCACCGAGGGCAGCGCCGCCGTGCTCGGCCTCGACGTCCACACGCATGGCAGCGCCATCCGTGAACGCGTCGGCTACATGCCCGAGCACGACTGCCTGCCACCCGACGTCTCGGCCACCGAGTTCGTCGTCCACATGGCGCGCATGTCCGGGCTGCCGCCGACAGCGGCCCGCGAGCGCACCGCCGACACCCTGCGCCACGTCGGGCTGTACGAGGAGCGCTACCGCCCCATCGGCGGCTACTCCACCGGCATGAAGCAGCGCGTCAAGCTCGCCCAGGCCCTCGTCCACGACCCCCAGCTGGTGCTCCTCGACGAGCCCACCAACGGCCTGGACCCGGTCGGCCGCGACGAGATGCTCGGCCTGATCCGCCGGATCTACACCGACTTCGGCATCTCCGTCCTGGTCACCTCCCACCTCCTCGGCGAGCTGGAGCGGACCTGCGACCACGTGGTCGTCGTCGACGGCGGCAAGCTGCTGCGTTCCAGCTCCACCAGCGACTTCACCCAGATCACCACGACCCTCGCGGTCGAGGTCACCGACTCCGACACGCACCCGGACGGCACCGCCGCCCTGCGCAAGGCGCTCACCGAGGCCGGCGTCACCCTGCACATCGGCGAGGAGCAGGGCCTGCCCGGAGCCGGCCACATCCTCCTCGTCGAGGCCACCGGCGAGGAGACGTACGACATCGTCCGCGACACCGTCGCCGACCTGGGCATCGGCCTGGTCCGCATGGAGCAGCGCCGTCACCACATCGCGGAGGTCTTCCGCGACAACGACCAGCCCTCGCCCACCGTCCAGCAGAAGGGAGCCGGTTCCGATGGCGCCTGACACCTCGACCCAGATCCACAACATCGGCTACCGGTCCTACGACGGACCCCGGCTCGGCCGCGCCTACGCCCGCAAGTCGCTGTTCTCGCAGTCCCTGCGCGGCGCCTACGGACTGGGTCGCTCCGCCAAGTCCAAGGTCCTCCCGATGCTCCTCTTCGCGGTGATGTGCGTACCCGCGCTGATCATCGTTGCCGTCGCCATCGCGGTGCCCGGCTCCACCGACCTGCCGATCAAGTACACGACGTACGCCCTGACCACCCAGGTGATCATCGGCCTCTTCCTCGCGTCCCAGGCGCCGCAGTCCGTCTCGCGCGACCTGCGCTTCAAGACGGTTCCGCTCTACTTCTCGCGGCCCATCGAACGCGTCGACTACGTCGTGGCCAAGTACGCGGCCATGGCCTCGGCCCTGTTCGTCCTCACCGCGACCCCGCTGCTGATCATGTGGATCGGCGCGTTGCTCGCGAAGTTCGACTTCGCCGACCAGACCAAGGGATTCGGGCAGGGACTCGTGTCGGTTCTGCTGCTGTCGCTGCTCTTCGCGGGCCTCGGCCTGGTCATGGCCGCGCTCACCCCGCGCCGCGGGTTCGGCGTCGCCGCGATCATCGCGGTGCTCCTGATCCCGTTCGGCGCTGTGACCGCGGTCCAGGGGATCTCCTACAGCACCGGGAACACCGAAGCCATCGAGTGGATGGGCCTGTTCTCCCCGATCACCCTCATCGACGGCGTACAGACCGCGTTCCTGGGCGCGACCTCCGCCTTCCCCGGCGGCGAGGGTCCCTCGGCCGGCACCGGCGTCGTCTACCTGATCGTCGCCCTCGGCCTCATCGTCGGCTCCTACGCCGCCCTGATGGCCCGCTACCGGAAGGCCGGGCTGTGACCACCATCCACATCGACCACACCTCCCGCTGGTTCGGGAACGTCGTCGCCGTCAACGACGTGACGATGAACATCGGCCCCGGCGTCACCGGGCTCCTGGGTCCCAACGGCGCCGGGAAGTCCACCCTCATCAACATGATGGGCGGGTTCCTCGCTCCCTCCACGGGCACCGTCACCCTCGACGGCGCGCCGATCTGGCAGAACGAGCAGGTCTACAAGCAGATCGGTGTCGTGCCCGAGCGCGAGGCCATGTACGACTTCCTCACGGGCCGGGAGTTCGTCGTCGCCAACGCCGAACTCCACGGCCTCGACGACACGGCCGCCCAGCGGGCGCTCGCCACCGTCGAGATGGAGTACGCCCAGGACCGCAAGATCGCCACGTACTCCAAGGGCATGCGCCAGCGCGTGAAGATGGCCTCGGCCCTCGTCCACGACCCGGCCGTCCTGCTCCTCGACGAGCCGTTCAACGGCATGGACCCGCGCCAGCGCATGCAGCTCATGGACCTGCTGCGGCGCATGGGCGACGAGGGACGCACCGTCCTGTTCTCCTCCCACATCCTGGAGGAGGTCGAGCAACTCGCCTCGCACATCGAGGTGGTCGTGGCCGGCCGGCACGCCGCCTCCGGCGACTTCCGCAAGATCCGCCGCCTGATGACGGACCGCCCGCACCGGTACCTCATCCGCTCCTCCGACGACCGGGTCCTCGCCGCGGCCCTGATCGCCGATCCCTCCACCGCCGGCATCGAGGTCGACCTCAAGGAAGGCGCGCTGCGCATCCAGGCCGTCGACTTCGGCCGCTTCACCGAGCTGCTGCCCCGCGTGGCCCGGGAACACGGCATCCGGCTGCTGACGGTCTCGCCCTCCGACGAGTCCCTCGAGTCGGTCTTCTCCTACCTCGTCGCGGCCTGAAAGGAGCTGGCACCCATGTACGAACCCACCGTTGCCCGGCTCACCTACCGGGCCCTGCTCGGCCGGCGCCGCGCGCTGATCCTCTTCGCGCTGCCCGCCCTGCTGATCGTCATCGCCCTCGTCGTCCGTGCCTTCGTCGGCGTGGACGACAAGGTGGCGGCCGACCTCCTCGGCGGCTTCGCCCTCGCCACCATGGTCCCGCTGATCGGTGTCATCGCCGGCACCGGAGCCATCGGTCCCGAGATCGACGACGGCTCCATCGTCTACCTGCTCGCCAAGCCGGTGAAGCGTCCGAAGATCATCATGACCAAGCTGATCGTGGCGATCTCCGTCACGATGGTCTTCTCCGCGATCCCCACCCTGATCGCCGGATTCATCCTCAACGGGAACGGTCAGCAGATCGCCGTCGCCTACACGATCGCCGCCCTCGTGGCCTCGATCGCCTACAGCGCGCTGTTCCTGCTGCTCGGCACCGTCAGCCGGCACGCGGTGGTCTTCGGCCTGGTCTACGCCCTGATCTGGGAGTCGCTCTTCGGCAGCCTGGTCTCCGGAGCCAAGACCCTCAGCGTCCAGCAGTGGGCCCTGTCCGTCGCCGAGAAGGTCGCCGGGGACGGGTACGTCGACGCCACCGTCGGCCTGCCCACCGCCGTGATCCTGCTCTGCGCGGTCACCGTCGCCGCCACCGTCTACGCGGGCCAGAAGCTCCGCCGCCTCACCCTGGCGGGCGAGGAGTAGTCCCCGCCGCACCGCACACGAACCTGTGCCCCGCCCGGCCCACCGGCCGGGCGGGGCACAGGTTCGCGCGGCATCATCGGTGCATGGTCGCGCACACCGAGCCGGAGCCGTCCAGGCCACTGCGGTCCTGGATACGCTCCTCGCCCGGAACGCACATCTGGCTACTGATCATCGCCGTGACCAGCGTCATCGTCGCGATCGCACCCGACCAGGTCGACAGCGTCCTGCTCCACCGCAACAGCAGCAACATCAACCAGCTCGTCAAATACCCCGTCCGGGCGCTCATCAGCAGTGCCTTCTGGATCGCGAACCCGGCCTCGCTCGCCCTCTACGCCGTGCTCTTCGAGGTGTTCCACGCCCCCGTCGAACGCTGGCTCGGCACCCTGCGCTGGCTCCTGATCGTCGCGACCGCCCATATCGTCGCCACCTTGGTCAGCCAGAAGATCCTCCTGACGGCCATCCAGGACCACCGGGCCCCGCACAGCATGACCCACGTCGTCGACATCGGCGTCAGCTACGGCCTAGCAGCCTCCATCGGCGTCCTCACCTACCGGCTCCCCGGCCCCTGGAGATGGCTCTACCTGGCCGGAGCGGTCGCCTTCTTCGGGATGCCCCTGGTCACCGGCGGCACCTTCACGGACCTCGGCCACGCCATCGCGCTCTCCGTCGGTCTGCTCTCCTGGCCACTCACCCGCAACGTCGTTTCACGTGAAACATGAGCGGCACGGCCCCCCCTCAGGGGGCGTCGTGCGAGCCCGTCGCCGTATCCGGTTCGGCGACGCCGTGCTCCCAGGCCCACGCGGCGATTCCCACCCGGTTGCGGGCCCCCAGCTTGGCCTGGACGTTCGCGATGTGGGTCTTGGCCGTACCCGCGCTGATGAACAGCTCGGCGCCGATCTCGGCATTGGTGAGCCCCCGCGCCACCAGACGCACGATCTCCACCTCCCGCTCCGTCAGCGGATGCGCCGCGGGGCGGGCGACCGGACCCGCCTGCGCCAGGCGGCTCAGCAGCCGCACCGTGATCTGCGGACTGATCAGCGTGTCCCCCGCCATAGCCGCCCGGACCCCTTCGATCAGCAACGTCGGCCCGGACCGCTTCAGCAGAAAGCCGCAGGCGCCGTTGCGGAGCGCGGTGTGCACGTAGTCGTCCAGGTCGAAGGTGGTCACCACCACCACCCGTGTCTGCGGCGCCAGCAGCCGGGTCACCTCCAACCCGTCGAGCCGCGGCATCCGGATGTCCGCGAGCACCACGTCGGGCCGCAGTTCCCGGGCCAGCGTCACCGCGCTCTCCCCGTCCGCGGCCTCCCCCACCACGGTCATGTCCGGCTGTGAGTCCAGGATCAGCCGGAATCCGCTGCGGATGTCATCTTGGTCGTCGGCTATCAGGATGCGTGTGGTCACGCCGCCATGATCACCCGAGGGCGCGCCCCTGGGCCGGGAAGACGGCGCAAACCCGCCACCCGCCGTCGGCGCTCGCGCCGGCCCGCAGCGTCCCGCCCGCCGCCTCCACCCTGCCGCGCAGACCGGCCAGCCCCGTTCCGCTCCGTCGCCGCAGCCCCAGTCCCAGCAGTCCCGCCGCGCCCCGGGCCGGCGCCGAGTTGGCCACGCTCAGCTCGATCCCCTCCGCGGCCCGGTGCAGGCGCACCCGTACGACCGCCGCCCCCGGCGCGTGCCGGCGTACGTTCGTCAACGCCTCCACGGCCACCCGGTAGGCGGTGGTGTCCGCCTCCCGCGACAACGCCCGGGCCGCCGCCGGATCGGCGTCCAGTACCCCGCCCTCGAACCGCTCCACCAGACCCGGCAGCTCCGAGGTCCCCGGTACCGGGGCGGACCGCGCACCGGCCGCCTCCCGCAGCGCGTGTACCGTCCGGTCCATCGAGGCGAGCGCGCCGAGCCCCGCCGCCTCGATCCGCTCCAGCGCACGGACCGCCTGCTCCGGATCCTTGTCCGCCACGAATCTGGCCGCCTGGGCCTGCACCACGATGGCGCTCACGTCGTGCGCCACGAAGTCGTGCAGATCCCGGGCCAGTTCCAGCTGCTGGTCCCGTCGGCCGTCCCGGGCGGCCTGGCGCATCCGGCTCGCCTGACGGCGTAGATGGCCCCCGGCCGCCAAGGCCCCGAGCGCGGGCACCGCCCAGAACGCCGCCGCCCCGCAGACCTCCAGCCACGACGCCGGCCCCCACATCAGCGGTACCGGCCACAGCGCGACGGCCGCCACGCCCAGTACGGCCGCGCCGACTCCCGCACGCACAGGGGACCAGCGGGCCACCAGGGCCAGCAGCGGCAGCAGTAGACCCACCCAGGCCAGCAACCATGTCGGGGGCGCCCCCAGGAACCCCCCGAGGAGGCCGACGGTTCCGGCCAGGGCGAGTAACGGGGCGTAAGAGGACCGAAGATCGAGGGACATGCTCCGACCCTACGAGCGCACCCCGGGTACCGACCATCCGCCGATCGGCAGAGCCGCAGGGGCCTCAGGGGACCACCGGCCCGCTGATCGGCGGATGGTCGCGAAGGTGCCGGCCGACCAGGCTGGAGTCATCAACCAGTAGCCCCTGAAGAGGACTTGGCAGATGACCTCGCACGCCACCGTTCGCGCCTCGCACACCGTGCCCGGAGTCTCCCCATGGCTTCGCCGGCTCGCCCAGCTCACCTCGCTGACCGTGCTTCCCAGCTGTGTGTGGCGACTCGCGATCGCGGTCGGCATACCCATGGGCTGGGGACCGGGCAGCGATCTGCACCACTCGTACTACCCGGGCCGGGAGTCCTTGGTCCTCATCTTCGTCTGTGTCCTGCAGGAGTGCCTGGGTCTGCTGAGCCTCGGGCTGGTCCAGCGCTGGGGTGAGGAGCTGCCCCGCTGGATCCCCCTGCTGGGTGGCCGTCGGATCCACCCCCTGGCGGCGGTGGTGCCCGCGGCGCTCGGCGCGATCGCGGTCACCGCCGTCACCGTTCTCGGCGCCTGGACGTGGAGCGAGGTCAACGCCGCGAATCCCGATGCGCCCACCGGGCTCGCCCTGCGCATCTTCGACCTGTCCTACCTCCCCCTGTTGCTCTGGGGTCCCCTGCTGGGCGTGCTCACCGTCGCCTACTGGCGCCGCCGCCGGATCCACGGCTGACGCACGGAAATTCGCTGGTAAGGGACCTGCGGCCGGTGCAGAGTGAGTGGTGCGGGGAGCAACAAAAGGTCCGGGGCAGCCACTTCGAGCGCGCCTCGCGGCGCGGGCTGTCCCGGACCTCTCTCCTACGTCGTACGCGTTATGCGGCGCCCAGCAGACGCTCCAGCACCACCGCGATGCCGTCCTCCTCGTTGGAGGTCGTCACCTCGTCGGCCACAGCTTTGAGCTCGGCGTGGGCATTGGCCATCGCCACCCCGTGCGCGGCCCAGCCGAACATCGGGATGTCGTTGGGCATGTCACCGAAGGCGATCGTCTCCGCCGCCTTCACCTTCAGCCGGCGCGCGGCCAGCGACAGGCCCGTGGCCTTGGTCAGACCCAACGGCAGGATCTCGACGATGCCGGGACCCGCCATGACGATGTCGACCAGGCTGCCCACCGTCTCGCGGGCCACCTTGACGAGAGCGTCGTCGTCCAGCTCCGGGTGCTGGATGTAGAGCTTGTTCAGCGGAGCCGCCCAGAGCGCCTTGGCATCCTCCAGGTAGAGGGCCGGAAGGCCTTCCTGCACCTGGTACCCGGGCCCGAACAGGACCTCGCCGTCCACCCCGTCCCGACTGGCCGCCAAGGCCAGCGGGCCGACCTCGGCCTCCAGCTTCGACAGCGCCAGACCGGCCAGCTGCCGGTCCAGGGTCACCGAGGTCAGCAGCCGGTGCGCACCCGCGTCGTAGACCTGCGCCCCCTGCCCGCACACGGCGATCCCCTTGTAGCCGAGATCGTCCAGCACGTGCCGGGTCCAGGGCACGGCCCGACCGGTGACGATGATGTGCGCCGCGCCCGCCGCGGTGGCCGCGGCGAGCGCTTCACGGGTGCGTTCCGAGACGGTGTCGTCGCCACGCAGCAGCGTGCCGTCGAGATCGGTCGCGACGAGCTTGTACGGGAACGGGGCCGGGCTCACTTGGTGATCGGCTCCAGAACCTCGCGACCACCGAGGTAGGGACGGAGCACCTGCGGCACCCGTACCGAACCGTCGGGCTGCTGGTGGTTCTCGAGGATGGCGACGATCGTGCGCGGTACGGCGCACAGCGTGCCGTTCAGCGTGGACAGCGGCTGGGTCTTCTTGCCGTCGCGGTAGCGGATCGACAGGCGGCGGGCCTGGAAGCTGTCGCAGTTCGAGGCGGAGGTCAGCTCGCGGTACTTGCCCTGCGTGGGGATCCACGCCTCGCAGTCGAACTTGCGCGAGGCGGAGGAGCCCAGGTCACCGGTGGCGACGTCGATCACCTGGAACGGCAGCTCCAGAGCGGTGAGCCACTGCTTCTCCCATTCCAGGAGTCGCTGGTGCTCGGCCTCGGCCTCCTCCGGAGCGACGTACGAGAACATCTCGACCTTGTCGAACTGGTGGACGCGGAAGATGCCGCGGGTGTCCTTGCCGTACGTACCGGCCTCACGGCGGAAGCACGGGGAGAAGCCGGCGTACCGCAGCGGCAGCTTCTCGGCCTCGATGATTTCGTCCATGTGGTACGCGGCGAGGGGGACCTCGGAGGTGCCGACCAGGTAGAAGTCGTCCTTCTCCAGGTGGTACACGTTCTCCGCGGCCTGGCCGAGGAAGCCGGTGCCCTCCATGGCGCGCGGGCG
The DNA here is from genome assembly GCF_041432505.1 of Streptomyces virginiae. Taxonomy (GTDB): domain Bacteria; phylum Actinomycetota; class Actinomycetes; order Streptomycetales; family Streptomycetaceae; genus Streptomyces; species Streptomyces virginiae_A. The sequence continues at coordinate 4,347,312 of NZ_CP107871.1, read as the reverse complement.
GACCAGCGCCGGGGTCAGCATCGGGATGAAGCCGGCCTCGGTGGCCTGGGCGATGGCCGCGTTGACCAGCGCCAGCTCCAGCAGGGCGCCCACACCGGTCAGGTAGTAGAAGCGCGAGCCGGAGACCTTGGCGCCGCGCTCGACGTCGATGGCGCCCAGCAGCTCACCGAGCTCCAGGTGGTCCTTGGGCTCGAAGCCCTCGGCGCCGAAGTCGCGGATGGTGCCGTGCGTCTCCAGGACCGTGAAGTCCTCTTCGCCGCCCACGGGTACGTCCTCGTGGACGATGTTGCCGAGCTGGAGGAGAAGTCGCTTGGCGGCTTCGTCGGCCTCGTTCTGCTCGGCCTCGGCGGCCTTGACGTCCTGCTTGAGCAGCTCGGCCCGCTTGAGCAGCTCGGCCCGCTCCTCGGGGGAGGCCTTGGGGATGAGCTTGCCGAGGGACCTCTGCTCATTGCGCAGTTCGTCGAAGCGCATGCCGGAGGACCTGCGGCGCTCGTCGGCGGAGAGCAGCGCGTCGACGAGTTCGACGTCCTCTCCACGGGCGCGCTGCGAGGCGCGGACACGGTCAGGGTCTTCACGGAGCAGCCGGAGGTCAATCACCCCTCCAGGCTACCGGGCGGGGCTTCCCGGGATCACATCGATATCACGCTGCGTGTCGCTATGTCCCAATTGCAACGAATGGATAAGTCTTGACGGCTGACCGGAAGTGGTCCTTCTCGGAGCGTCAATAAAAGCGGTCCCATTCCCCGAAAAGGGGCAGAATGCCGACGGTCGGGCCCGGCCTGAGCAGGGCCGGAGAGGCTTCTTGTCCACAGGAATTGCCGTGGTCCGCATCTTATCCACAGGCTGTGTGCTGCCTCTGTGGACACAGGAATAGATCATTCCTGATCGGTGGATGGCCAGGACGAATCAGGGTTCAAACCACCCTCACACACTCATTCGGGTGGGAATGACTCGCCCCAAAGAGTTGATCGGCGATGCGGAGGTGACACCGTTCACCTCCCGCTCCCCAGAGCGAAACCTGAGTCACTCGGGCGATTTGTCGACCTTGTCGTGCCGCTCTGTCGACTTGTCCCCAGGTCCCCATCTCCGCCTGTGGATAACTCTGTGGACAGTGGACGACGGTCCTAGGCCCGCCCGTCGAGGCAACGCCCCAGCCAGTCGGAGGCGGCCGTGAAGTCACCGTCGGAGGTCCCGGGCCGAGGAGCCCGGACATCACTCTGAGCGACACCGGCACGGGGGTAGGAACCGAGGAAGCGGACCTGGGGACAGGTCCGCTTGAGGCCCATGAGCGCCTCGCTGACCCGCCGGTCGGAGATGTGCCCCTCGGCGTCGACGGCGAAGCAGTAGTTGCCGATCCCCTGCCCGGTCGGACGGGACTGGATCAGCATCAGGTTCACCCCACGGACCGCGAACTCCTGAAGGAGTTCCAGCAGCGCACCAGGATGGTCGTCGCCGAGCCACAGCACGACGGAGGTCTTGTCCGCGCCGGTCGGCGCGGCCGGCCGGGCGGGGCGTCCGACCAGGACGAACCGGGTCTCGGCGTTCTCCGCGTCGTGGATCTCGGTCACCAGCGGAACGAGTCCGTAGGTGGCCGCGGCGAACTCACCCGCGAAGGCGGCGTCGAACCGACCCTCCTGGACCAGCCGGGCGCCGTCGGCGTTCGAGGCGGCAGACTCCCAGACCGCGTCGGGCAGGTTCGCCCGCAGCCAGTTCCGTACCTGCGGCTGGGCGACCGGGTGCCCGGTGACGGTCTTGACGTCCGACAGGGCGGTTCCGGGCCGCACGAGCAGCGCGAAGGTGATGGGCAGCAACACCTCGCGGTAGATCATCAGCGGTTCGCCCGAGGCCAGCTCGTCGAGGGTGGCGGTGACCCCGCCCTCCACCGAGTTCTCGATCGGGACGAGGGCAGCGGCCGCCTCGCCGTTGCGCACGGCGTCCAGGGCGGCCGGGACCGACACCATCGGGACGAGTTCCCGGGTCGCGGCTTCCGGCAGGGTGCGCAGGGCGGCCTCGGTGAAGGTGCCCTCGGGACCGAGATACGTGAAGCGGGTGGCTGACATGCGATCAGCCTAATGCCGGGGTGCTGCCTGCCGGGTTGCTGTTCATCCTTCGAGCAGCCGCTGCCCCACGTACTCGCCGCTGCGGGGACCGGGCGGAACCGCGTACAGGCCGCTGGACTCGTGCCGGATGAACTGCGACAGCGCGTCGCCGCGGTCGAGCTTGCGCTGAACGGGTACGAACCCGCGCAGCGGATCGGCCTGCCAGCAGACGAAGAGGAGCCCGGCGTCGGGAGCGCCGTCGGGGCCGATCCCGTCGTGGAAGGAGAAGGGCCGCCTCAGCATGGCGGCCCCGCCGTTCTGCTCGGGGGCGGAGATCCGCGCGTGCGCGTTGGCCGGGATGACGGGCTTCCCGTCGGGACCGATCTTGTCGAGCTCCATTTCGGTGGTCTCGCCGCCGCCGGTGAGCGGGGCGCCGGTGGCCTTCGTACGCCCGATGACCTGCTCCTGCTGCGCGAGGGACTGCTTGTCCCAGTCGTCGAGGAGCATGCGGATGCGCCGGACGACGGCGTACGAGCCGCCGGCCATCCAGGCGTGCTCGGCGGGCCCGGGGCCGGTGCCGGGCACGAAGATCCGCTTGTCGAAGTCGGGCTCCGACCGCTTCGGGTTACCGGTGCCGTCGATCTGGCCCATCAGGTTGCGGGCGGTCATCGGGGTGCCGGTGGCGCCGGGAGAGCGGTTGAAGCCGTTCATCTGCCAGCGGACGCGGGCGGCCTCCCCGGCGTCCTTCTGCAGGGCCCGCAGCGCGTGGAAGGCGACGAGGCCGTCGTCGGCGCCGATCTGGACCCACAGATCGCCGTTGCTGCGTTGGGCGTCCAGCCGGTCCGAAGAGAAGTCCGGCAGCGGGTCGAGGGCCGCGGGACGGCGTGCGGTGAGGCCGGTGCGCTCGAAGAAGGAGTGGCCGAAGCCGAAGGTGACAGTGAGGGAGGACGGACCCGCGTCCAGCGCGATCCCGCTGTCGGAGGTCGCGGCCGGCTCGCCCGCCATCAACCGTCGGGCGGTGTTGGACCAGCGCCGCAGCAGCGCGGCGGCCTCCGTACGGCCCGCCCCGGCGGTGAGGTCGAAGGCGACGAGGTGCCCCTTGGCCTGCAGCGGGGTGGTGATGCCGGCCTGGTGGTCGCCGTCGAACGCCACCTGGGTGGCGCCGAGGGACGCCAGGCTGCCGGCCGCTCCGCGGGCGGAGTCGCTGCCGGAGTCGTCCAGCGCGGAGTGCGCCAAGGCGCCGCCTGTGGTGCCGAGGGCGATCCCGACGGCGCCCGCGGCGCCGACGGTACCCAGCAGCCTGCGCCGGGAGATCTCGATGTCGGGGTTGGTCTCGGTCACGCTGGTCAGCCGATCTTCACAGTCTTCTGGACAGTGGTCTGGTCGATGTCGGAGGTACGGACGGTCACGTCGATGCGCCATTCACCGGTGAGCGGCAGCTGGACGCCGGACGCGGTCCAGTGTCCGGGGGCGGCCCGCTCGGGGACGAGTGGCAGGGGGCCGATGTCCTTGGCGGGAAGGGTGAAGGCGACCTTGATCTCGGGGAGGTCGAAAGGAGTGCCGTCGGCGGATTCGGACCACAGGTGCAGGGTGTTCGCGCCGACCCGCCCCGGGTCGAGTTCGAACCGGACGGACCCCTTGCCGTTCGGGCCGCCGGTGTCGAAGGGCAGGGTGATCTTGACGGCGCGGTCGGGGACGGCGGTGGCGGTGGAACCGCGGCCCGCCTCCCGCTCCATGGTCCGCCCGGGCTCGGTACTGGTGAGCACGGTGGTGACGGCGAGCAAGATCACTGCGATGGCCGCTTCGGCGAGGACGGAGCGACGCAGGCCGGCGCGGTCCGGGTCGGCGTCCCGCACCCTCTTCTCCAGCGCGCTCTCGCGAGCGGCCCGCTGCCGGGCGAGCTGGGCGGCCCGCTCCGGGTCCGCGAGGACGGCCACGGGCTCTGTTTCACGTGAAACATCAGAGCCTTCGGAGACGGCACCCGAGGCTGTTTCACGTGAAACATCGTCGGAGCCCTGCCCGACGGCCGCGACAGCCGGGACGGATGCGACGGCGGCCTCGGCGTCCGTCGGTGCCTCGGCGAGCCGCGTCGTCCACCTGCGGGACACGTAGGCGATGCCGAGGAGGACGGCGACCAGGCCGACCTTGAGGAGCAGCAGCTGCCCGTACTCGGTGCCGGTGAGGGCGGACCAGCTGCCGAGCTGTCGCCAGGACTGGTAGACGCCGGTGACGGCGAGCACCAGGACACTGACGAACGCGACCCGGGAGAAGCGCCGGACGGCCGCGCGCTCGATCCCGGGGACCTTGTGGAGGGCGACGAGCAGCGCGGCGAGACCGCCGAGCCACATGGCGACAGCCATCAGATGCAGGATGTCCGCGGGCATGGCGATACCGGGCTGGATACCGGTGGAGGCGTGCTCGGAGAGGGCCCAGGTGGCGGCGATACCGCCGGCCACGACGGCTCCGCCGATGGCCAACCCGAAGGTGAGATCGCTGGTGTCGTCCGGCCCTTCGGCCTCATCGGCCGGATCCGACTCATCGGCCCCATCGGCCCCGTCGGACCTGCCGGCCTCATCGGGTCCGAGGCTCGCGACGCGACGTGCGTAGACGCCGAAGAGGACCGCGACGAACAGGGCGGCAGCCCCCAGCAGGAGCAGCCTGGAGACGAGCGAGGCCCCGGTCTTGGTCTCCAGGACGGCCCGGAGCCCGTCGAGGTCGAACACGTCGGAGAAGCTCCCGGACCCGGTGTACGGGGTCCGCAGCACCAGCATGGCGAGAGTGGCCGCGGTCAGGGTGACCCAGGCACGCACGACGAGCTTCTGCAGCGGCCGTTCGGCGGCGCCCCGGCGCCAGCACAACAGGATGAAGGCGGCGCCGCCCACGAGGACGGTGAATCCGGCGTAGGCGGCGTAGCGGGCGATCCCATAGGCGATACCGACGGGTCCGCCGCCGGCCTGCGCGGTGGGCAGGGAGACATCGGTGGCCGAGGGCGCGCCGATGGAGAAGGTGAAGGCGCCGGAGATCGGATGACTGTCGGCCGAGACGGCCTGCCAGGCGACGGTGTAGGTGCCGTTCGGCAGTCCGGTGTGCAGAGCGGTGCCGTAGCGGACGGTGTTCCCGCTGCACATGTCCCGCAGCTCGCCGGTGTCCACGCGTTTGCCCTGGGGGTCCAGGACGCGGATCGAGTCGTCGCCCATGGCGACCTGCTCCGAGAAGGAGAGTGTGACCTGGGCGGGGGCCGTGGCGACCACCGCCCCGTCCGTGGGGTCGCTCGCGGTGAGTGCGGCGTGCGCCGTGGCCGGTGCGGCCGCGGTGAACAGGGCTGCCAGCAGGGCTGCGAGGACCAGCGCGAGCCGCGGCAGGAATGCCGTGACACGGGCGCGGGCCGTGGAGGGGGCGGGGGCGGTGGCCGTCATGGCGTGTGAGCTCCTCGGTCCGTCAGTGGTGGTTGCCGGACGCGTTGGTCGGAGCCTGGGCGTTGTACGTCCGGTCCTTCACGTCCAGTTCGACCTTGACCGGACCGGCCTTCTCGAAACGGAGCTCGACGCTGACCTTGTCACCGACCTTGGGAGTGCTCTTGAGCCCCATGAACATGATGTGGTTGCCGCCGCGCTCCAGCCGGAGCTCGCCGTTCGCCGGCACGTCCATCGACTGGACCTGCTGCATCTTCTGGTCCTTGGTCTCGTGGATCTGAAGATCGTCGGAGAGCGAGGAGGTGGCGCCGGTGAGCTTGTCGGCGTTCTCGGAGCCGTTCTTGATGACCAGGAACCCGCCGGCCATCTTGTCGTTCACGGGCTCGGGCATGAAGGCACCGCTGACGGTCATCTTCGGTTCGGCCTCGCCCGAGCAGCCGGATATGGCGAGCACTGCCGTCAGGGAGAGGGCGGCGGCCAGGGTGCGGGTGGTGCGGGCGTTCACGGGTTCTCCCCCTTGATGAGCTTCGGCAGGTCCTTCGTGTAGTCGTCGACGGTGGTGCCCTCGCCGTAGAGGACGTAGCCCTCGTCGGTCTTGGGCGAGAACGCGATGACCTGGGCGCCGTGCATGGAGACGACCTTGCCGTCGGCCCCCGTCGTGGCGGCGTCGATACCGATGCCGAGCGTGCGTGCGGCCGCCTGGATGGTCGCGAAGTCCCCGGTGAGTCCGACGAAGGACGGGTCCTGCGCCTTGAGCCACGCGGCGAGGGACTCGGGAGTGTCCCTCTCGGGGTCGGTGGTGACGAAGACGACCCGGAGGTTGTCCTGGTCGGCCTTGGGGAGTGCCTTCTTGGCGACGGCGATGTTGCTCATCGTCAGCGGGCACACGTCGGGGCAGTTGGTGTAGCCGAAGTAGATGAGCGTCGGCTTGCCCTTGGTCTGCTCACGCAGGTTCCACGGGTTGCCGGTGGTGTCCGTGAGGACGAGCTCCGGCTTGGTGAAAGGGCGGTCCAGGAGGGTCGCGGCCTTGTCGTTGCTCTGACCGCCGGCGATCTGGGTGACTCCGCCGGGCTTGGCGGACTCACCCCCGCAGGCGGTGAGGGTGAGTACGACCGCCGCGAGCAGCGCGGCGACCGTCACACGTGTGGTGCGCATGAAGAAATGTCCCTGGGATCGGGGATGCTACGGACGTTCGGAACGGCAGCGCCGATGGGCGCGGCAGGTCAGGCGTTGCGGCGGCGCGAGGCGATGCCGAAGGCGACACCGCCGAGCCCGACGACGATGCCGGCGACGCCGAGGACGCGCGCGGTGGTGTCGGAGCCGTGTTCGGCGGAGGCCTTGTCGTGGCCGTGCTCGGCGTCCTTGTCGGCGTTCTTCGGCTCGTCGACCTTCGCACCGCTGTCGTGGTGGTCGTCGCCCTTGGGGGCGGTCAGCTTGAGGACGGGCGCGGGGTTCTGCGGCTCCGCGGCGCCCTCCTTGGCCTCCTCGATCCAGCGGACGACCTCGCCGTTGTCGTACGTCTGGATCGACTTGAAGACCATCTGGTCGACGTTCTCGGGCAGCTTGCCGACGGAGAGCGGGAACTGCTGGAACTTGCCGGGCTCGATCTTGCCGCCGGACCAGGTCACCTTGGTGACGGCCTTGGTGATCTGCTTGCCGTGCACGGTGAGCGGCTTGTCGAGGTCGCTCGTCTCGACCTTCACGGTCCAGCCGGGAACGTCCTGCGGCATGACGGAGCTGAGCGGCTGGTCGATCGGGAAGTTGACCTCCAGCTGGGTGGTCGACGCGTTGTCCCGCTCGTTGGGGACCTTGAAGTTGATCGTCGCGTAGCCGCCCTTGGCCGCCTCACCGGCGGGCTGCACACCGACGTGGGCGAAGGCCGGGCCGGAGAGGAGGAGGACGGAACCGGCGGCGATGGCGGCGGCGACGGAGACGCGAGAGGTCTTCATGGCAGGAACACTCCACGGAAGCAGTGGTGGCGGTTGCTCCGCGCACGGGCGCGCACGGAGTTCGCGGCACCGGTGTCCCGCCCTGTGTCCGGGAAGGAGGGTGCCGCGTCAGGCTGCGAGGGCGAATGCCACGGGTGGGCCGCGCCGGATCACCGTGTGTTGGAGTGCTTCCCGACCCGTGTGGCGGGCGGGCGCGGACCCGGTCCGCAGGTCCTGCGGGGTACGGGGGGACGAGCCCGGCAGCCCGGCGCCGAGGGCGCGTACGAAGGCCAGCGCGGCACGCAGCGGACGTATCGGGGCGGCTTCGGCGGAGCGACGGGACAGCTCGACCAGTCGGAAGAGCGCGGCGTCGCCGCGACCGAGCAGCCAGCCCGCGGCGAGTGCGGCGAGCAGGTGACCGGCCAGCATGGCCGGGCTGAACAGGCCGGTCGCGGGTGCCATGGCGACGGCCTGGGCCACGTGCGCGTGTGCTTCGTGTCCCTGTGCCACGACCTGCCCGGCCTGCGCGGCCTGAGCCGTCTGCTCGGCCAGGGCGGCCGGGTCCAGGCCCGCGGCTTCCAGGATCCGCCGGGCGTCGGCCGGGCTCAGCGGTACGGAGTTGCCCCCGCACACCAGCCGTGCGGCGAGTTCGGCGAGCGAGGCGTCGGCGGTGCCCGCCGGGGCCTGCGCGGCCGCGGCGCCGTGCTGGCCGAGGCCGAACATGGCGTGCAGGCCGAGTTGTCCGGCGGTGAGCCCGGCGGCGATGCCGGGCAGCGTCCGCCGACGGCCCGCGAGCGAGGCGGCGACCGCGAAGACGGCGAGGAAGCCGAGGCACAGCGACCACCAGGGCACGGTGGCGCAGGACGCCAGGGCGTGCCCGATCGCGGACAGCACGACACAGACCGCGGTGAACACCGCGGCCCGGATCAGCCGGAGGCCGGCTCCGGCGTGCGTCGCGTGGGGGTCAGACATGGCCGGGCCATCATCGCACTGCGCTCAGGCCCTTCATACGGCAGGTCCGGAAGGTCCGTATGAGTCCTCTGTGCGCGGCCGTCCGGGCCCATCGCGGGCGGCCGCATACACCGCTCCCCGGAAGAGCCGCGTCGGCCGGACGGGCGTAATGAGGTCTCGGACGGTCGCAGGGCGCTTACGCCCCCTCGCGGGCGGCAATACGTAACCGTATGAGCATCTGGTGGTCTCTCCACTTGAGGCGCGAAGCCGCGAGCGTGCCGCTCGCCAGGCGACTGCTGCTGGGGACGATGGAGACCGCGGGGGTGGACCCGGACATCTCCTTCGATCTCTCGGTGGCGCTGAGCGAGGCGTGTGCGAACGCGGTGGAGCACGGCGGGGGTGGCGAAATCCCGGACGATACCGAGGCGTACCACGTCACGGCGTATCTGGACGGGGATTGCTGCCGCATCGAGGTGACCGATTCCGGTCCGGGGTTCCCGCCCGCGACGGTGGCCCGCCGTAGATCGTCCCTGGCCGAACACGGCCGGGGCCTCCACCTGATCGCCGAACTCGCCGACCACGTCCGCTTCCGCAACCGGCCGGGCCGGGGTGCGGTGGTGAGCTTCGACAAGATGCTGAAGTGGCGCGACGACGCGCTGTTGAAGGTGTCGTAGACGTCTTACGTGTCTTCGGCGCCCGGGACGTTCTGGGCGACCTCGGTGTCCTGGCGCCCCGGCGGCCCTTCGAACGCCGATGGGCGGGACCCCGTGGAGGAATCCCGCCCATCCGTGCGCGACGCGGAGGCGTCAGCCCTTCAGGCGTGCCATCCAGGCCTCGACGTCGGTCGAGGTGCGGGGCAGACCCGCGGACAGGTTCCGGTTGCCGTCCTCGGTGACGAGGATGTCGTCCTCGATGCGGACGCCGATGCCGCGGTACTCCTCGGGGACGGTCAGGTCGTCGGCCTGGAAGTAGAGGCCGGGCTCGACGGTGAGGCACATGCCCGGCTCCAGGGTGCCGTCCACGTATGCCTCGCGGCGGGCGGCGGCGCAGTCGTGGACGTCCATGCCGAGCATGTGGCCGGTGCCGTGCAGGGTCCAGCGGCGCTGCAGGCCCAGTTCCAGGACGCGCTCGACCGGTCCCTCCAGCAGGCCCCACTCGACGAGCTTCTCGGCCAGCACGTGCTGGGAGGCGTCGTGGAAGTCACGGAACTTCGCACCAGGCTTCACCGCGGCGATGCCGGCTTCCTGGGACTCGTACACGGCGTCGTAGATCTTGCGCTGGATGTCGGTGTAGGTGCCGTTGATCGGCAGGGTGCGGGTGACGTCGGCGGTGTAGAGGGTGTGGGTCTCGACGCCGGCGTCGAGCAGCAGGAGGTCGCCGGAGCGGACGTCGCCGTCGTTGCGGACCCAGTGCAGGGTGCAGGCGTGCGGGCCGGCGGCGCAGATCGAGCCGTAGCCGATGTCGTTGCCCTCGACGCGGGCGCGCAGGAAGAAGGTGCCCTCGATGTAGCGCTCGGAGGTGGCCTCGGCCTTGTCGAGGACCTTCACGACGTCCTCGAAACCACGGACGGTCGAGTCGACGGCCTTCTGCAGCTCACCGATCTCGAACGTGTCCTTCACGGCGCGGGCCTCGGAGAGGTAGACGCGCAGTTCCTCGTCGCGCTCCTTGGTCACCTTGTCGGTGAGGGCGGACTCGATCACCGAGTCATGGCCGCGCACCGCGCGGACGGGGCCCTCGGCCTCGGTGAGGGCCTCGGCGAGCTCGCGGACGTCCTTCGCGGGGATGCCCAGGAGCTGCTCGGCCTCGGCGAGGGAGTGGCGGCGGCCGACCCACAGTTCGCCCTGGCCGGACAGCCAGAACTCGCCGTTCTCCCGGTCGGAGCGCGGCAGCAGGTAGATGGTGGCGACGTGCCCGGCCGGGCCGGTGGGCTCCAGGACCAGGACGCCGTTCTCGGTCTGGTCACCGGTGAGGTACGCGTACTCGGTCGAGGCCCGGAAGGGGTACTCGGTGTCGTTCGAGCGGGTCTTCAGGCGGCCCGCGGGGATGACGAGACGCTCACCGGGGAAGTGCCGGGACAGCGCGTCACGGCGGGCGAGGGTGTGCGTGGCCTGGGCGATGGGCTCCAGACCGTGCAGCTCGGTGTCGGCCCAGCCGCTGCGCATGTTCTCCGCGAGTTCGTCGCTGACGCCCGGGTACAGACCGTTCTTGCGCTGCTTGTGCGTCTTCTTGGGCTGCTCTTCTTCCGGGGTCTCCGGGGTGAGCTCGTCAGCCACGTCTTCTCCTCAGCTACGACGGTACGGACCTGGGTGTGGACCGCATCCATCGTATGCGTGTACGGGAGAGAGCTGTTCCGAATCGTGCCGTCCGTCACGATTCGGAACATGCTCCGGGCCTCATTCGAACCGGGCCGCGAGCAACACGATGTCCTCGGGGGCGTCGGTCGGGTTCCCGCCGGGCAGGACGGTCCGCAGGATGTGCTCGCACAGGGCGGCCGGGTCCTCGCGGACGCTGCGGGGGACCCCCGCGGCCGCGGCGTGCAGCCGGGCGTAGGCCCGGTCCATCGGGTCGCCCGTGTGGTGCAGCAGCCCGTCGGTGTAGAGAAGCACCGTTTCTCCGGGTGCGGGTTCGATCTCCATGCTGGGCGCCTCCCAGCAGGACAACATCCCCAGGGGCGCGGAGAGCGAGGTCTCCACGTACTCGGTGCGGTGCTCGCCGATCAGCAGGGGCGGGGTGTGCCCGGCCCCGGCCAGGATGATCTTGCTGCCCTGCCCGGCGGACTGCGGCCCCCCGGCGGGTTCGCAGTAGGCGAAGAGCGCGGTGGCGGAGCGGGCGGGCTCGGTGAGGCGCAGCAGCAGTTCCAGGTCGGACAGGACCGCCACCGGGTCCTCGCCCTCCATGACGGCGTAGGCGCGCAGTGATGCGCGCAGCCGCCCCATCGCGGCGACGGCGCTCGGCCCGGATCCGGTGACGGAGCCGACGGCCAGGCCCAGGGCGCCCTCGGGTAGCGGCAGCGCGTCGTACCAGTCGCCCCCGCCGAGCGGCCCGGTGTGGTGGCGGGCCGCGAGCTGTACCCCGGGGATCCGGGGGAGCCTGCTCGGCAGCAGTTCCTCGGAGACGGTGGCCAGGTGCGAGCGGGAGCGCTCCACCTCCAGCATCCGGGCCAGGTGCTCGGCGGCGTGCCGCACGTACAGCCCGACGAGGTCGCGCTGGCGGTCGCTCGGCTCGGCCTGCTCGTCGTAGAGCCAGACGGCCGCGCCGAGCCGGCCGGTGGCCTCGGCGGTGAGGGGGAGCGAGTAGCTCGCGGCGTAGCCGAGGCGGGCGGCGACCTCACGGTGGCGAGGGTCCACGGGGGCGGCGAAACCCCCGGTTCCGGGGGCTGCGCCCGGCTCGGGAAGGAATTCGGAACCACCCTGGGCGTCGGGCAGACCGTCGAGGATCCGCCCGTAGGAGGTGGCGCTGCGCGGCACGGTCTCGATGTGGCCGAGCTCCGCGTGGCCGAGCCCGAGGCCGATCGTGCTGGTCGGGCCGAGTCCGTCGGAGGGCTCCAGGACGATCAGACCGCGACGGGCGCCGACGAGCGTGGCTCCGGCGCGCAGGAACTCGCGCAGCGAGGTGTCGAGGTCACTGGCGCGAGCGAGGCGTTCGGTGAGCTCGTGGAGGGTGGTGAGGTCCGAGACCATGCCCGCCAGCCGGTCCTGGATGACACTGCCCGGGCCGCCGGGCGGAGGGGCCGGTGCGGGGGTGGTCCGGGCGGGCGTGGGCGCCGCAGTGTGCGGTGACGCCGTTACTGCTGGATCGATTCCAGCCACTTTCGGCAGATGCGGGGCGCTCATGGCGTCCGCCTTTCCACCTGGTGCGATTCGCCAAATAGCATCGCAAACCCCCAGATCGTGCTGCGCCGCCATCAAGGAATCCACATCTACACGCACACATGGATGCATGTCCAGCATTGCCCAGGTGGGAATCCTGGTGTCCGTGGGGCCGCAACTCACGGTCGAGCCAAGGCTAGAACTTGGCCGGAAAAAGCGGCAAGCAGTCGGTTTTTGCGATCGACTGAGCGGGCTCCGCAGGGGGCTCGGGTACGTACTCGTTGATGCACGGGGCCAGTTGGCGTTGCCGGGAACCACCCGGTGCGGGTCGTCGTCCTTAGCGGCGGCCGCCGGTCCCGGTGGCCGGCGCGGGTCGCGCTCCACCCCCGCGGGACGTTTGATGGACCTGTAAGAACCTGCACGAACCGTGTGAACCTGCTTCTGGCGGACAGTGACGCGAAACCTGTACGTGTGGTGAGACACCGGTTACATGGTGTGATGTGGCCCTCGGCGTTCAACGGAAAGGAACGAGCGCACATGCGCGAGATCCTCGGAAGGCGTCTCCAGCGGCTCCGTGATCGCTTTCAATTCCTGCGCCCCGACCCGGTACAGAGCAACGACTCATCGGCTCTCCTCGACGCGGCGCTCGTCTGCGTCACCACCTGGCAGTGGCCCGTCCTGCCCGGCGTCGGCCGGTCCGGCGCCGACGGCAAACGATGTGCCTGCCCCGACCCCGACTGCGCCGTGCCCGGCGCGCACCCCTTCGACCCCGGACTGCTCGCCGCCACCACCGACCCCCGGATGGTGGCCTGGTGGTGGACCAACCGGCCCACCGCCCCCGTCCTGATGGCCACCGGTGGCACCGCCCCGTGCGCGGTGAGCCTGCCGGCCGGCGCGGCCGCGCGCGCCCTCGTACGACTGGACGCGCAGGGCATGCGACTCGGTCCGGTCGTCGCCACGCCCACCCGCTGGGCGTTGCTGGTGGAGCCCTACTCCCTGGAGCGGCTCGGCGAACTGCTGTACGCGAAGGATCACGTGCCCTCCTCCCTGCGCTTCCACGGTGAGGGCGGCTACCTGTTGCTGCCGCCCTCCGCCGCGTCCAGCGGTGGTCAGGTGCGCTGGGAACGGGAGCCGGGCGCGCAGCCGCCGGCGCGGCAGCCGCGGGCACGTTCGGCGCGGGCTCAGGTGCCGCAGGCGCCGGCGGGAAGCCTCTGGCTGCCCGAGATCGAGGCGGTCGTGGACGCGCTGGTCGAGGCCAGCAGCGGCGCGCCCGGTGGCGGCAGCAGGCTCGCGTACTGACCTGCGGGGCCTGTGAGGATCACTCGTACGGGTGCCAGCGGGACGAGTTTCCAAGGGAATTGGGCGCGGGGATCTCCGCGCCCCATTCCCTCCTCGCTATGTTCGGCGAATGAATCTCCGCCTGATCGGTATCGGCGCCGGTGTGTTGATCATCTTGTCGCTCCCGCTCGCCGGCGCGATCGCCGGGCCGGACTTTGCCGGTCAGGACGACGGAAAAGGCGGCGGCGTGTTCTCGGCGCTCGGTCTTTCGGACTCCTCCCGCACATCCCCCGCCGCGCCCGCGCGCTCGGCGCCCACGGCCGACCCGCAGCAGCCCGGTCCGGCCGAGCAACCGCGTACGGATTCGAGCTGCGGTCCCGAGCTGTCCTCGCCGCACGGGGTGGAGGCGCAAACCTGTGTATTGGTCGGCGAAGGCCGGACGTGGGGCCGGAGTTACTACCGGAACACAAGTGGTCGCACTTTGGACGCGGTGCTCACGATGATGGGTCCGGCCGGGCGCACGGTCCAGATTCGGTGCGCGGTGGGCGCGGGGGACGAACCGGGTTTGTGCGAGACGCCCAAGGAGGCTTCGGCCGGCGGCCCGGAGAGTTACTCGGCCGTAGCGGAGTTTGCAGTTCCGGATGATGAAGGGGAACTGCTCTTGAGGTCCGGGAGCAACTCACCGGCACCGGGTGACCGTTGATCGGACCCGGAAAATCAAGGGCCCGGTCGCTGGCGACGGGGGATGCACCAGCGACCGGGCTACAAGAACGGTAACAAGAGATCGCCTGTACGCAAATTCGATCTCCGATATTCAGACACCGATTTGCAGACGATTAGCGGGAGTTGTGACTCCGGTCACCGGCTCCGCGCGGGCGCTCGGTCAGCTGAGCGTCACCTGGCGGTTGGTGAGTCCGCCACGTGCCCGGCGCTCCTCCGTGGTCAGCGGGGCGTCCGTGGCCAGCGCTCCGGCCAGCCGTTCCGCGAACTCCGCCGCGGGCTTCTCGACGTCGTCGGCCGTGACCCCGGTGGGCAGGTCCCAGACCGGGACCATCAGGCCGTGGGCGCGGAAGGAGCCGACGAGCTTCGTGCCCTCGCCGAGCGAGGTGGTGCCGGCCGCGTGCAGTCGCGCGAGGGCGTCGAGCAGCTTCTCCTCGGGGTGCGGCATGACCCAGCGCAGGTGGTTCTTGTCCGGCGTCTCGCACCAGTAGGCGGCGTCCACGCCGGTCAGCTTGACGGTGGGAATGGCGGCCGCGTTGGCGCGCTCCAGCGATGCGGCGATCTCCGGCGACGCGTTCTGGGCGTTCTCGGATTCCGGAATCCAGAATTCGAAGCCGGTGTGCACAACCGGCTCGAAACCGCCGTCGGCGTCCAGGAGATCCTGAAGTCGGGGCCCCTCGGCGGGAACCCGGCGAGCGGCGACCGGCGTACCGGGCTCCGCCACGAGGGCGCGCTCCAGGGTGTCGGCCATGTCGCGGCCGAGGTCCCCGGAGGACGAGTCGTTCTGCAGGCCGAGGAGGACGGACCCGTCCTCGCGGCGCAGCGCGGGCCACGCCATGGGCAGTACGGTCACCAGGGTGACGGAGGGCACGCCCTCGGGCAGACCGCCCTTGAGGGACAGCGGGACGGTGGCGGCGGGCACCAGCTCGCGCAGCGCGACCCAGTCGCACTCGCCCGGAAGCCCCTCGAAGGGGCGCCGTACGTGCTCGGTGACGGCGTGCGCGGCGGCTGCGCCGTGACAGGCCTTGTAGCGGCGGCCGGATCCGCAGGGACAGGGCTCGCGGGCGCCCACGACGGGGATCTCACCGTTGTTGAGCTGCGGCTTTGCAGTCTTGGCTGCGGGGCGCTTCTTGGCCATCGTGCGTGTCTCCCGGTTGCGGCGGTACGGCGTCGTGTCTGGGCGCGAGCCTAGCCGTTCGTACCGCCGGAACCGGTTGGGTGCGGCCGGGAGCACGGTCGGCGTGCGCTCCCGGACGGCCGCCTGTGCGGATGACCGGTACTGCTGTCGTGCTGTCTTGCTCTCGTGTCGTTCGTGCGGTCGGGGATCCCTGTTCAGGAATCCAGGTCGTCGAACGCCGTACTGAAGTCGATCGCCGGGGGCGCAACGCGCGTAGCGAAATCGTCGTGCCGGGGCCCACAGGCAACGATCACCCACACGGTGACCTCACCCGCCGCTCCGTCCCGGACACCCCAGTCCTGGGCCAGGGCGCTGATGATGTTCAGCCCCCGACCGCCCCGTGCGGTGACCGAGGGCGTGGCAGGAACCGGGCGGGTGGGCCCGCCTCCGTCCGTCACCTCGACCGTCAGTCGACCCGCTCTGTCGACGCGCCATGCGGCGCGTATCTCCCCGTCCCCGACTTCCCGAGAGCCCAGCGGCCTGCCGTGTCGGCAGGCGTTGCTGAGCAGTTCGGAAAGGATCAGTACGGCATCGTCCACGACCGATTCAGGCACTCCGCTGATACGCAGTTGCTCGCGCATCCGGTGTCTTGCCTCGCTCACGCCCGCAGGACCATGGCGTACGTCCATGCACGACGACGTGGGCACTTCTTGTGCCACCACCAACGCCACCCCCGGAACCTCCTTAGCCCCACGCATGGTCTGGATGCCCCAATGGCCTGGACCGGAAACCGCCGAAGCAGCCCGAAGCGGGCCCCCCTGACGCATTCATGCCGATCGAATGCGGAGCGGATGCGCCGGGGCACACCCTGTAACGAACGGGTCAGGGGTGGCGGGTGCGCAAATGGGGGCTTCAGCGCCCGAGTTGGGACAGAACCTGGCGGGGTCTGTTCGTGATGATTGCTTCCACGCCCAGATCAGCGCAGAGCTGAACGTCTTCGGGTTCGTTCACGGTCCATACGTGTACGGAGTGGCCCGCGCCCTGGAGCTTGTGGATGAAGGCGGGGTGATTGCGCACGATCCGCATCCCGGGGCCCGCGATCGTCACGCCGGCCGGCAGCCGCCCGTCCCGCATCCGGGGCGAGATGAACTGCATCAGATACACGGTCGGGATCGTCGGCGCGGCCGCCCGGACCCGGTGCAGGGAGCGCGCGGAGAAGCTCATGACCCGCACCGGGTGCGGACCCTCGGTCGGTGGGGCGTCCAGACCGAAGCGCTTGAGGAGGGCGAGCAGGCGCTCCTCCACCTGTCCGGCCCAGCGGGTCGGATGCTTCGTCTCGATCGCGAGCTGCACCGGCCGTCCGGCGTCGGAGACCAGCTCCAGCAGGCGCTCCAGGGTGAGGACGGAGGTGCGTTCGGGGTCCGCGTCCCAGTCGGGGGATTCCTCGCGGTCCTTCCAGGAGCCGAAGTCGAGGGCGGCGAGATCGGCCAGCTCCAGGGCGGAGACGGCGCCGCGGCCGTTCGAGGTGCGGTTCACCCGGCGGTCGTGGACCAGGACCAGATGGCCGTCCGCGGTCAGTCGGACATCGCATTCGAGGCCGTCGGCGCCGTCCTCGATGGCCTTGCGGTAGGCGGCCAGGGTGTGCTCGGGGGCATCCTCCGAGGCGCCGCGGTGGGCGACGACCTGGATGGTGCGCGGCATTGCGTGGGTCACCGGGTCATGGTGCCACCGAGTGACGCCCGGGCGTCGGGGTGGACCCCGGGAGTGCATCCGAAATGTCGGATATAAAGAATGGGGAGAGATGCACAGGTCCGGCTTACAGTGCTCTGACGGGTCATGGGAAAGGCTTTGCCCAGGAACTTGTGCGGCACGTCGAACGTTCAGTCGGACCGATATCGCCAGAGAATTTTCCGAAGCCGTGTGTGACGAGGAGAGAGCGCTGTGAGCAACGAGAACGAGGGCACCGCGGCCCCGACACCCCCCGCGGCCCCGTCCGTACCCCCTGCTCCGGCCTCCGCGACGCAGGGCTCGGCCCCCGCGCCCGCCACCGGCGAGCCGGTGACCCAGCAGCTGCCCCCGACCCCGGCGCCCGGCACCGAGCCCACCCAGCAGATCCCGCCCGCACCGGCGGCCCCGGCCTACGGTCAGGCTCCCGCCCCGGCCTACGGTCAGGCTCCCGCCCCGGCCATGCACGGGGCCGAGGGCTGGCCGCCTCCGCCGCCCCCGGTGCCGGCGTACGGCGCGGGCGGCCACGGCGGCGGCGCCTGGGGCGCTCCCCTGACCACCGACGGCCACCCCGCGCCCAAGCCGAAGGGCAAGGGCGGCCTGGTCGCGGCCGTGCTCGTGGCGGCCCTCCTCGCGGGCGGCATCGGCGGTGGCGTCGGCTACTGGGCCGCCCAGCGCAGTGACAACGGCACCGGCTCCACCACGATCAGCGCCGCGAACACCCCCAAGGACCTCAAGCGCGAGGCCGGCTCCATCGCCGGTCTGGCCGCCGGGGCCCTGCCCAGCGTGGTCACCATCGAGGCCTCGGCCGGCGACGGCGAGGGCGGCACCGGCACCGGGTTCGTCTACGACCAGCAGGGCCACATCCTCACCAACAACCACGTCGTGGCCTCCGCCGCGAACGGCGGCAAGCTCTTCGCGACGTTCTCCGACGGCAAGCGGTACGACGCCGAGGTCGTGGGCCGTGCCCAGGGCTACGACGTCGCCGTCCTCAAGCTGAAGAACCCGCCGGCCGGCCTCAAGCCGCTGCCGCTGGGCGACTCCGACAAGGTCGCCGTCGGCGACTCGACCATCGCGATCGGCGCCCCCTTCGGCCTGTCCAACACGGTCACCACCGGCATCGTGAGCGCCAAGAACCGTCCGGTCGCCTCCGGTGACGGCTCCGGCAGCAAGAACTCGTACATGAGCGCCCTCCAGACGGACGCCTCGATCAACCCGGGCAACTCGGGCGGCCCGCTGCTCGACGGACGCGGCGCGGTCATCGGCATCAACTCCGCGATCCAGTCGGCGGGCAACGGCGGCTTCGGCGGCGGCCAGGCCGGTTCCATCGGCCTCGGCTTCGCCATCCCGGTCAACCAGGCGAAGAACGTCGCCGAATCGCTCATCAAGACCGGCAAGCCGGTCTACCCGGTGATCTCCGTCTCGGTCGACCTCCAGGCCAAGTCCGAGGGCGCCAAGATCTCCGAGCAGGGCGCGGCGGCGAACGAACTGGTCGACCCGAACGGCCCGGCCGGCAAGGCGGGCCTCAAGCCCGGCGACATCATCACCGAGTTCGGCGGCAAGCCGGTCGACAGCGGCCCGACCCTGATCAGCATGATCTGGACGTACAAGCCCGGCGACACCGTGAAGCTCACCTACCTGCGCGGTGGCAAGCCGACCACGGTCGACATCACGCTCGGCTCGCGGGTCGGCGACAAGTAGCGGCACCCCGGCACCACCGGTCGCGGCGGCGACCCGATCAGGAGGGGCCGTAGGCGGGATTCCGCCTACGGCCCCTCCAACGTCCGCTTATGCTTCGCTCGTGTTCGATTCTCGGCACATACGGACCTTTCACACGGTGGTCGCCTCCGGGTCGTACTCCGCCGCCGCCCGCGTGCTGGGGTACACCCAGCCCGCCATCACCCAGCAGATGAAGGCGCTCGAACGCGCCGTCGGCACCCCGCTGTTCACCCGCGTGGGCCGCAAGATGCAGCTCACCGAGGCCGGGGAGTCCCTCTCCCGGCACGCCGAGACCATCCTCGGCAACCTCTCCGCCGCCGAGGCCCAGCTGAGGGCGTACGCCCGGCTACGCACCGGCCGCGTCAGGCTGTGCGGCTTCCCCAGCGCCAATGTCACCCTCGTCCCCGAGGCCCTGAGCGGCCTGGCCAAGGACCATCCGGGCATACAGGTGGAACTGCTGGAGGGCGAGCCCCCCGAGTCGCTGCGCCGACTGGAGCGCGGGGAATGCGACATCACCCTGGCCTTCACCTATCCCGGCCTGCACGAGGAGATCCCGGAGGAGGTCGCCGAGGTCAGGCTGATGGAGGACCAGCTGACGGTGCTGCTCCCGACCGGGCATCCGCTGGCCCGCCGCCGCGCCGTGCACCTGGCAGACCTCGCCGAGGAACGCTGGATCGCGGGCTGCCCGCGCTGCCGGGCGAACCTGCTGCACGAATGCGCGGAGCTGGGGTTCGTGCCCGACATCCGGTTCGCCACCGACGACAACCTGGTCGTGCAGAGCCTGGTCGCACAAGGGCTGGGCGTGGCGATGATGCCGGCGCTGGTGCTGCCCTCCCTCTCGCTGAGCCGGGTCTGCGGGCGGGCCCTCCAGCCCGCCGCTCGCCGGCACATCGCCGCGTACGTCTACCGCGACCATCTGCGGATCCCGGCGACGGCCGTGGTGCTCGACGCGCTGAAGCAGGTGGCGGGAAACCGGGTCGGCTGCTGACCGATCCATAAGCGGTGCTTGGGATTTCAGGTCATAACTGTCGTTGGACGTGATGGAACGTCGGCAGCACGCTGCCGATATGACCACCACCACGCCGGCCCGCACCACCACGAGGATGGCCGCCCTCGTCAGTGAGATCCGCACGGTCGTGGAGCGGGGGCTGGCTCCCGACCTCACCGCGTACCTGGTGGGCGAACGGCTCGCCCCGCACCTGGGCGCGCCCGACCTGCTGACCCCGGCGCAGCAGGAAGGCGACCCGGAGCGCTACCGGCAGCACATCCTGCACGCCGAGTCCGACGGCAGCTTCTCCGTGGTGGCACTGGTGTGGCTGCCCGGGCAGGAGACCTGCATCCACGACCACGTGTCCTGGTGCGTGGCAGGGGTGCACCAGGGCGAGGAGAGCGAACGCCGCTTCCGGCTCGCCCCGGGCGCCGGTCCCGCCCGGCTGGTGGCCACCGAGGACGTGGTCAACGCCCAGGGCGAGGTCTGCGGGTTCGCCCCGCCCGGTGACATCCACAAGGTACGCAACTCCTGTACGACCAAGGCGATATCGGTGCACGTGTACGGCGCCGACGTCTCCCGGCTGGGCACCAGCATCCGTCGCGTCTACACGCTCCCTGTCGACTGATGGCCCTCCTCCACCGCCCTCAGGGCACGCCGGTCCGGCCTGTTTCACGTGAAACACCCACTCCGTGGCCCGGGTTGGCGATGGCAGCGGGCGGCGCGCTGACGGCCTGGTGCGTCCATCGCCTCGTGCCCGCCGTGCCGATGCTGACCGCGTCGGTGGTGCTGGGCATCGCGGTGGCGCACCTGCCGGGCCTTCGGACGTTCGTACGCGCGGCCGCACGCCCGGGCCTCTCCCTCGCCGGTCGTCGGCTGATGCGGATGGGCATCGTCCTGCTGGGCCTCGGCCTGGGACTGGACCAGGTGCTCCGGTTGGGCTGGGCCACGGTGGCCATGGTGGTCGGCGTGGTCGCGGCCACCTTCCTCGGCACGCTCTGGCTGGGCCGCCGGCTGGGACTCCCTGGCGATCAGCCGCTGTTGATCGCCACCGGGTACTCGATCTGCGGTGCCTCGGCGATCGGCGCGGTGAGCGAGGTCTCCGGGAGCGATGAGGAGGATGTGGCCGCCTCGGTGGCACTGGTGACTCTCTGCGGCACGCTCGCCATAGGGATACTCCCGCTCCTTCAGGGGCCGTTGGGACTCTCCGACCTCGCCTTCGGGCGGTGGGTCGGCGCCGGCGTCCACGATGTCGGCCAGGTCGTGGCCACCGCGCAGACCGCGGGCCCCGCCGCCTTGGGCGAGGCGGTCCTGGTCAAGCTGATGCGGGTGGCGCTGCTCGCCCCGCTGGTGGCGGCCGTGGCCTTCTCGGTGCGGGCCCGGCGGCGCGGGGTGCGTACCGCCTCGGGCCGCAGGCCGGCGCCGGTGCCGCTGTTCGTGCTCGGGTTCCTGGCCGCGGCCGCGCTGCGCGCCACCGGGGTCCTGCCCGAGGTAGCGCTGGAGTGGGCACACACCGCTCAGGAGGCCTTGCTGGCGGCGGCCCTGTTCGGCCTGGGCAGCGCGGTGCACCTGCCGACGCTGGCCCGGACCGGCGGGCGGGCCGCGGCACTGGGCCTCGGGGCGTGGGTGGTGGTCGCAGGCGTCTCGTACGCGGGCGTGATGCTCACCGTATGACGCGGCATGACGCCGTATGGCATTGCAACGACGTGGAGTTGGCCATTTCCTGGCCGGAACCGACCGAACGTTCCGACTGCCCGCTGACATTGCGACGTGCCCGTGCCACTCTGCCCCCGGCAATCAGCACGACGCACGACGCACGACGCACGACGCACGACGCACGACGCACGACGCACGACGTTCCACGAACCGCGCACAGCCGATCCGCACCGACCGTTCTTCACCCCCACCCTGCCCGGCTTCGCCACCCGGCCCGGGCACGGCAGAAGGAGTCATGCGTGAATCGTCATCGCACGGCCTTGTCCGTCCTGCTCGCGGCCGGCGCCCTGGTCGCGAGCGCCCTGACGGCGGCCACCCCCTCGATCGCCGCGGATGCCCCCGCGTCCTTCCGGCAGCAGCACACCCAGGGCTTCTGGACCGCCGAGCGGATGCGCGCAGCCGTCCCGCTCGACGTGACGGCGGTCCCCGGAGCGGCCCGTACCCCGGTCGCCACGTCGGCGACCCCGACGACCGTCGCCCCGACGGCGGCCGCGTCCCCCACGGCGTTCCCGCAGGCGGGAGGCGCCTGGACGGCCGGCGGCGCCGTGGTGAAGACCTCGGGGCGCGTCTTCTTCAAGATGGGCGACCGGACCGCGTCCTGTTCCGGCGACTCGATCACCAGCGCCAACGGCAGCACGGTCATCACGGCCGGCCACTGCGTGAAGTACCAGGGCGCCTGGCACACGAACTGGGTCTTCGTCCCCGCCTACAACAACGGCTCCGCTCCCTACGGGCAGTGGTCGGCCACCAAGACCTTCGCCACCGACCAGTGGGCCGCGAGCGAGGACATGAACATGGACGTCGGCCTCGCCGTCGTCGCCCCGCTGAACGGGCAGACCCTCAGTCAGGCCGTCGGGGCCCAGGGGATCGCCTTCAACGGCGGCTACAACAAGAAGATGTACTCCTTCGGCTTCCCTGCGGCGGCCCCGTACGACGGCAGCAAGCTGGTCTACTGCAGCGGCAACAGCGGCAAGGACTTCCTGCTGACCAAGGACCACAGCCTGGGCTGCAACATGACCGGCGGCTCCAGCGGCGGCCCCTGGTTCCAGGACTTCAACGAGGCCACGGGCCTGGGCACCCAGGTCTCGGTGAACAGCTTCGGCTACACCTTCCTCCCGAACCGGATGTACGGCCCGTACTTCGGCAACGAGGTGAAGGCGGCCTACGACAAGGCCCAGACCTCCTGACCCCAGAGCCGCTCCCGCCACTCCCACCTGGCCGGTACTCTGTACCGGCCAGGTGGGTTGCCCGAGCGGCCTAAGGGAACGGTCTTGAAAACCGTCGTGGCGCGAGTCACCGTGGGTTCAAATCCCACACCCACCGCACCAGGTCAGACGATGTGCTGATCAGAAGGGGTGTCCCGACCAGGGGCACCCCTTCCGCCGTTCCCGGGCCTCGATCAGCTTGCGGGCGAACTCGACCGCGTCGTCCCTACTCCGCCGGGGCAAGGCGGGCGAGGCGATTCCCGGCTTGCCGGTCCGGCGGGCGCGTGCTGAAGGAAATGCGCAGGTCAGGGCGGATTCAGGGGCGCGTTTCCGGCGGATCCGGGGAGGGCGGGCGCGAGGGCCGAGCCACGGTGTTGGGCCTTCCGAGTGGTGTTTGTCGGAAGATCGGCGCGCGTCGTGGGGGCGACGCGGTTGCGACCACATCATGACGAATGTATTCAGATCCGCCCGTCCGAACATCGTGAATCGAGGCACCTCGTCATGACTCAGCGCAGCATCCTCACGTCGATCTGGACCTCCGTCCTCGCCGTCCTGATGGCCGTCCTCTCCGGCTTCGGTCTCGCAGTGAAGTCGGCCCCGGCCGCCGCCGCCCTCGCCGCCGCGGGCACCGAGGGCGCCGAGGCCACCGCCGTACGTCGGCCGGCCGTCGCGGCCCGGCGGAGCTGGCGGGCGATGATGCGGGGCGGTTCGCTGCCGCCGACCATCAAGCAGCGGATCCGCGCCGAGGCGCACGGCAAGACGCCCTCCGTACGACGTTCCACCACCGCCGCGGCCATGGGCGCCGGGACCGGATCCGGGACCGCTTCCCGCACGTCGACCTCGCCCGCAGCACCCGCCGCACCGCACGCCGCGGTACCCGCGCCCGCAGCCGCAGTGCCGGCAGCCGCCACCGGTGCCGCCCGGGACGGACTCGCGCTCGCCGCGTAGTCCCGTAGCCCGGTACGTGCGTCCTGTACGCGCAGTCCACGAGAGCGCAGAGCAGAGCAACGCAGAGCAACGCAGAGCAGAGCAGAACAACGCACGGCAGTCGCAGGGTCCGGTTCGCAGGCGCACGCGCCGCCGCCGGACAGGAGCAAGGGCAAAAGCGGTAGCGGTATCGAGAACCGCGGCAAGAACAGCAGCACGAGCAACAGGCAGAAACAGTAGGCAGAAGTCGCAGGCAGAAGCCGCAGCCAGAAGCAGCAGTCAGAGGATCAGCAGGGACAAGAGCAGCAGTAGGCCTGGTATCAGGCGCTGGAGCCCGGTCGGTCGTGACCGTGGATCGCGCTACGAGGGTGCCCTTGGGCAGGGCATGGATGGATCACCCCGGCTCACGCCGGGGCGCGCAGGGGGCGTGAAGCTTGGCATTGCAGGGCCGCAGGCCCGGGAGACGGTGGGGTTCCCGGACGGCGCGGCCCTTTTCGGCATGCTCGGGACAGGCGGTCCGGCGGAACGCTTCATCCCTTGCGCGGCGCGGGATTCAGCCGCTTCCAGGGCGCTGACCTGGGGCTTCGAGGGCGCGAATGAGGTTTATCCGATGTTGGTCATACTTGCGGGGGAATCGGCTGCTCCGGGGTGGTTCGCCGGGGATTCGGTGGGCAACTCTGGTCTCGCGACGTCGTCACCACACGGAACGAACCACCAAGGCGGTCGGCCAACTGCCTTGTGAAGAGTCCCATTTCGGTTTTCTGGAGGATCAAGACATGGCAAGCATCCGTACCGCCCGCGTCATCGCCGCCGTCGCTGCTCTCCCCCTCGCCGCCGCTCTCTTCGGCGGGGTGGCGTCGGCCGACAACGGCGCCTTCGCGAACGACGGATCGAATGCGAGCGTGGCCGGCGTCGTCGGCAGCGGTGTGGGCGGCGACAACAACGGCAACTCGTCCACCTCACAGCAGGTGGCCACGGGCTCCGGCGCCTCCAACCAGAGCAACACCGCCCAGGTGAACGGCTCGGCCCTCACCGCGATCGACCAGTCCCACACGGCCGTCGCGGTCAATTTCGTCCCCTGGTGGTAGCCGCGGCCTGAGCCGCTCCGATTCTTGAGGGCGCCTGTGCGACCGGACCGGCTGGGGTCCGGTAGCGCAGGCGCCCTCGCGCATGCCGCCCCGACCTTGACACCACGGGTGAATCTGACGGACAGTCAGGTTCCCTCGATGATGTGATGCCGGGAGGCCTGCGCCGTGCACCTCGCCCCGACCGAAGGCCAGTTGCGGCTCCGCGCCGAACTGCGCGCGTACTTCAAGGACCTGTTGCCTGACGGCCCCCCCGACGACCCGGCCCGCCAGCGCGAACTCCTGCGCCGGATAGGCGCCGACGGACTCCTCGGCCTCGGCTGGCCCGTCGAGTACGGCGGTCAGGGCCGCGGCGCCGACGAGCAGTTCGTCTTCTTCGACGAGGCCTACCGGGCCGGTGCCCCCGTTTCCATGGTCACGCTCAACACCGTCGGCCCGACCCTGATGAAGTACGGGACCCAGGAGCAGAAGGACTACTTCCTCCCCCGGATCCTCGCGGGCGACGTCGTCTTCGCCATCGGCTACTCCGAACCCGAGGCCGGCACCGACCTCGCCGCCCTGCGCACCCGCGCCGTCCGCGAGGGATCCGACTGGCTGATCGACGGGCAGAAGATCTTCACCTCCAACGCCCAGAACGCGGACTGGATCTGGCTCGCCTGCCGCACCGACCCCGAGGCCCCCAAGCACAAGGGCATCTCGATCATCCTGGTGCCCACCGACACCCAGGGCTTCTCCTGGACGCCGATCGACACCGTGGGCGGCCTCACCACCACGGCCACGTACTACGACGGCGTCCGCGTGCCCGCAGGTCATCTCGTCGGCCCCGAGCACGGCGGCTGGGGCCTGATCACCAACCAGCTCAACCACGAGCGCGTCGCCCTCGCCGCCATCGGCATGCAGGCCGAGGACTTCTACGCGTACGCGCTCGACCACGCCCGCACCCCCGACCCGGTCACCGGCGACCGGTCCGCCGACCGCCCCTGGGTGCAGTCCCGGCTCGCCGAGGCGCACGCACGCCTGGCCGCCGTACGCCTCCTCAACTGGCGCCTCGTCCAGGACGTGGGCAGCGGCGCCCTGGCCCCCGGCGACGCCAGCGGAGTGAAGTTCCTCGGCACCGAGTCCACCGTCGAGGTGTACCGGATGTGCCAGGAGGTGGTGGGCGAGGAGGCCCTCATCCGCGGGCCCGCGGCCTTCGCGGGCGGCGAGCTCGAACGGATGAACCGGGCCGCCCAGATCAACACGTTCGGCGGCGGGGTCAGCGAGGTCCAGCGGGAGATCGTCGCCATGATGCGGCTCGGTATGAAGGGGAGGAAGCGATGACGGCGGACGCGGATGCGGACTCGCACGACGTGGACACGCACGCGAAAGCGGCCATGGTCACGGCCACGCCGGAGGCCGAGGCGGAGGCCGAGGAGGCGGCCCGGTTCCACACCCTGCTGGAGGCCTTCGAGGGCCGGCCGGCCGCCACCGGAGGCCGCGGCAAGGATGCGGTCAACGAGCCGATGATCCGCCACTGGTGCGAGGCGATGGGCGATGCCAACCCCGCCTACACCGGGCCCGACGCCATCGCGCCGCCCACCATGCTCCAGGCCTGGACGATGGGCGGCCTCTCCGGACACGCCGACCGCTCCTCCGACTACGACGAACTCCTCACCCTCCTCGACGGCGCCGGCTTCACCTCCGTGGTCGCCACCGACTGCGAGCAGGAGTACCACCGCCCTCTGCGCCCCGGCGCCGCGATCAGCTTCGACGCCGTCATCGAGACCGTGTCGCCCCGCAAGACGACCAAGCTGGGCACCGGCCACTTCGTGACCACCCGTATGGACGTCCGGGCCGACGGGGCGCCGGCCGGCACCCACCGCTTCCGCATCCTCAAATACGCGCCCGCCGCCCGACCGGTGCGACCGCCCGCGGCACGACGCCCGCCCGCACAGCGCCCCCGCCCAGTGATCAACCGCGACAACCAGGGGTTCTGGGACGGGGTGCGCGATCACAAACTGCTGATCCAGCGCTGCACCTCCTGCGCGGCCCTGCGCTTCCCCTGGCTCCCCGGCTGCAACGCCTGCGCGAGCCCCGACTGGGACACGGTCGAGGCCTCCGGCGCCGGCACGGTGTTCAGCTACGTCGTCATGCACCACCCGCCCTTCCCGGCCTTCGACCCGCCCTACGCGGTCGCACTCGTCGAGCTCGCCGAGGGAGTCCGGATGGTCAGCAACATCACGGGCGTGCCCTACGACAAGGTGCGCATCGGCCTCCCCGTCCAGCTGGAGTTCCTGCGCGTCGACGACGGCCTCGAACTCCCCGTCTTCAGAGGGAGCGAGGGCTGATGGACTTCCACCCCACCGAGGAACAGGCCGCCGCGGCCGGTCTCGCCGCCCGGATCTTCGCCGATCTCGCCACCCATGAACGCCTCGCCGAAGCCGGCACCGGCAGCGACGCCGAGCTGTGGAAGGCCCTCACCACCGCCGGACTGACCGCCGCGATCGAGGAGGTCGGCCTGCTCGGCCTGGTCCTGCTGCTGGAGGAACAGGGCCGCACCACCGCGCAGGTTCCGTACGCCGCCACCTGCGTGTACGGGATCCTTCCCGTGTCCGCGCACGGCAGCCCCGAGCAGCGCGCCCGGCTGCTGCCCGCCCTCGGCACGGGCGAGGCGGTGGCCACCGGAGCCTTCCCGGCACACGGCCGGATCACATCCGAAGGCGGCCGGCTCACCGGGACCGCACCCGCCGTGCCGTGGCTGCGCGACGCCACGCACGTACTGGTCCCGGACGCGGACCGAGCATTGTGGCTGCTACGGACCGACGCGCCCGGCGTACGGACCTCACCGGTGGAGACCACCGCCCCCTGGTCGGCGGGCCGGCTGACGCTGACCGGGGCCGAGGGGGAACGCCTCGGCTCCGACGGCGCGTACGAGGACACACTGGCCGCCGCCCGCACCGCCTTCGCCGGACTCCAGGCGGGCGTCTGCGCGGGCTCCCTGGCCCGCGCGGTGGGAGTACACCTCTATCCGGGAGCAGTTCGGCAGGCCGCTCTCCACCAACCAGGGGGTCATGCTGCGCGCCGCCGACGCGTACATGGACACCGAGGCGATCCGGGTCACGACCTACGAGGCGGCGTGGCGGATCGACCAAGGCCTCGCGGCACATGAGCACGCGCTGACGGCCGCCTGGTGGGCCTCGGAGGCGGGCAAGCGGGTCGTGCACGCCGGGCAGCACCTGCACGGCGGCATGGGCGCCGACCTGGACCACCCCGTCCACCGGCACTTCCTGTGGGGACGCCACCTGGACGCCTACCTGGGCTGCGGCAGCGAGCTGCTGGCCGAGCTGGGGGCCTCGATCGCGGCGTCCCCCGCATTCGCTTCGACAGCCGAGGGAGAGCAGGCATGAACGTCGGCGACACGCTGCCGCCGCTGGAGATACCGGTCACCCGCACGTTGATCGTCGCGGGTGCGATCGCCTCCCGCGACTACCAGGACGTGCATCATGACGCGGCGCTCGCGCAGGAGAAGGGCTCCCCGGACATCTTCATGAACATCCTGACCACGAACGGCCTGGTCGGCCGGTACATCACCGACCATCTCGGGCCGCGCGCCGTCCTGCGCACGGTGGCCATCCGCCTCGGTGCCCCCAACTATCCGGGCGACACGATGACCCTCACCGGCACGGTCACCTCCGTCTCGGGGACCGTTGCCGCCGGGACCGTCGTCGAGATCAGGGTCGTCGGCGCCAACGGCATCGGCCACCACGTCACGGGAACGGTCACCGCGGAGGTGCCGGCATGAGCGTCCGCACCCGCGACGAGCTCGGTGGCCGGGCCGCCATCGCCGGCATCGGAGCGACCGAATTCTCCAAGGACTCCGGCCGTAGCGAGCTCAAGCTCGCCGTCGAGGCCGTGCACGCGGCCCTCGACGACGCGGGCCTCACCCCCGCCGACGTCGACGGCATGGTCACCTTCACCATGGACACCAGCCCCGAGATCACCGTCGCCCAGGCGGCGGGCATCGGGGACCTGTCGTTCTTCTCCCGGATCCACTACGGCGGCGGCGCGGCCTGCGCCACCGTCCAGCAGGCCGCCCTGGCCGTCGCCACCGGGGTCGCGGAGGTCGTCGTCTGCTACCGCGCCTTCAACGAGCGCTCCGGGCGCCGCTTCGGGTCCGGGGTCCAGCAGCGGGAGCCCTCGGCGGAGGGGGCGGCGCTCGGCTGGTCGCTGCCCTGGGGCCTGCTGACCCCCGCCTCCTGGGTGGCCATGACCGCCCAGCGCTACCTGCACACCTACAACCTCACCCCCGAAGCCTTCGGGCACGTCGCGGTCACCGACCGCCGGCACGCCGCGAACAACCCCGCCGCGTATTTCCACGGCAAGCCCATCACGCTGGCCGACCACGCCGCCTCACGCTGGATCGTGGAACCCCTGCGGCTCCTGGACTGCTGCCAGGAGACGGACGGCGGTCAGGCCGTCGTCGTCACCACGGCCGAGCGCGCCCGGGACCTGCGGCACGCACCCGCCGTGATCATCGCGGCCGCGCAGGGCGCAGGGCGCCGCCAGGAGGGCATGACGTCCTTCTACCGCGACGACCTCACCGGGTTGCCGGAGATGGACGTGGTCGCCCGACAGCTGTGGCGGACCAGTGGGCTGCGGCCCTCGGACATCGACGTCGGCATCCTCTACGACCACTTCACCCCCTTCGTGCTGATGCAGCTGGAGGAGTTCGGCTTCTGCGCGCCGGGCGAGGCCGCCGACTTCGTGGCCGCGGACGCACTGCCGCTCAACACGCACGGCGGCCAGCTCGGAGAGGCGTACCTGCACGGGATGAACGGCATCGCCGAGGCCGTTCGTCAGCTACGCGGTACCTCCGTCAACCAGGTCGCGGGGGCGGCGCACGCACTCGTCACAGCCGGTACCGGGGTCCCGACCTCGGGTCTGATCCTCGGCGCCGACGGCTGAGAAACCGGGACCCACGGCCCCCGCCCCCTCCACCTTCAGGGGGTGGGGGCGGCCTTGTTCCTACAACCTGAGGTGGATCCACCATCGGCACCTGCGGCCGATCCCACGGCGGGCGGGCGCTCCTAGCGTGGAGACATGACCACGCCTGTGTGCACGCTCGCCTCGAATCCGACGCCGTACCCGTCGTTCTCGGCGTACGTCCGGACCCGCGGCACGGTCCTGATGCGCACCGCGCGCTCCCTCACCGCCAACCCGTGCGATGCGGAGGACCTGCTCCAGACCGCCCTCGCGAAGACGTACGTGGCCTGGGACCGGATCGAGGACCACCGCGCCTTGGACGGCTACGTCCGGCGGACCCTCGTCAACACCCGTACCTCCCAGTGGCGCAAGCGCAAGGTCGACGAGTTCGTATGCGACGAGCTCCCGGAGACCGAGGCGGTTTCGGCCTGCGACCCCGCCGAGGCGCAGGCGCTGCGCGACGCGATGTGGCGCGCGGTGACCCGGCTGCCCGACCGACAGCGGGCCATGGTCGTCCTGCGGTACTACGAGGACCTGAGCGAGGTGCAGACGGCGGAGCTGCTCGGGGTCTCGGTCGGCACCGTCAAGAGCGCGGTCTCCCGCGCGCTGGGCAAGCTCCGCGAGGACCCGGAGCTCATGCCGGTCCGGTGAGGCGAAGGGTGTTTCACGTGAAACCTGAGGACGTCCCGGGATGTTTCACGTGAAACACGCCCTGGTTTCTACTCCCGGGTAGTGACAGACCGACCGGTACGTGCGCAGAATCGGCAGCATCCGTAGCCGCCGCAGCGCCGCAGCGCTCACCGGGAGGACGCTTTGCTCAGCACCATGCAGGACGTACCGCTCCTCGTCACCCGCATACTCCGTCACGGGATGACGATCCACGGGAAGTCCCAGGTCACGACCTGGACCGGGGAGGCTGAGCCGCATCGCCGCAGCTTCGCCGAGATCGGCAACCGCGCCACCCGTCTCGCCGGCGCCCTGCGCGACGAGCTCGGAGTACAGCAGGACGAGCGGGTCGCCACCCTCATGTGGAACAACGCCGAGCATGTCGAGGCGTACTTCGCGATCCCTTCCATGGGCGCGGTCCTGCACACCCTCAACCTGCGGCTTCCTCCTGAGCAGCTGGTCTTCATCGTCAACCACGCCGCCGACCGGGTGGTGCTGGTCAACGGCACGCTGCTGCCCCTGCTCGCACCGCTGCTGCCGCACCTGCCGACCGTCGAGCACGTGGTGGTCAGTGGCATCGGCGACCGGTCCGCGCTCGAAGGCCTGAACGTGCGCGTGCACGAGTACGAGGAGCTCCTCGAGGGCCGCTCCGACAGCTACGACTGGCCGGAACTGGACGAGCGCCAGGCGGCCGCGATGTGCTACACCTCCGGCACCACCGGGGACCCCAAGGGCGTCGTCTACTCCCACCGCTCGCTCTACCTGCACTCGATGCAGGTCAACATGACCGAGTCGATGGGGCTGACCGACCGGGACACCACCCTCGTCGTCGTTCCGCAGTTCCACGTGAACGCGTGGGGGCTGCCGCACGCCACCTTCATGACCGGTATCAACATGCTGATGCCGGACCGGTTCCTGCAGCCCGCCCCGCTCGCCGAGATGATCGAGCGGGAGAAGCCGTCGCACGCCGCCGCCGTCCCCACGATCTGGCAGGGCCTGCTGGCCGAGGTCACCGCCAACCCGCGCGACCTCACGTCGATGAAGCAGGTCACCATCGGCGGCGCGGCCTGTCCGCCCTCCCTGATGGAGGCGTACGACAAGCTCGGCGTCCGCGTCTGCCACGCCTGGGGCATGACCGAGACCTCGCCGCTGGGCACGATGGCGCACCCGCCGGCCGGCCTGAGCGCCGAGGAGGAGTGGCCCTACCGGATCACCCAGGGCCGCTTCCCGGCAGGTGTCGAGGCCCGGCTGATCGGCCCCTCCGGCGACCTCCTGCCCTGGGACGGGGAGTCGGCGGGCGAGCTGGAGGTGCGCGGCAACTGGATCGCGAGCTCCTACTACGGCGGTGCGTCCGGCGAACCCTTCCGGCCCGAGGACAAGTTCAGCGCCGACGGCTGGCTCAAGACCGGCGATGTCGGTGTGATCAGCGCCGACGGCTTCCTCACCCTCACCGACCGCGCCAAGGACGTCATCAAGTCCGGCGGCGAGTGGATCTCCAGCGTGGACCTGGAGAACGCGCTGATGGCGCACCCCGAGGTCGCCGAGGCCGCGGTCGTCGCCGTCCCCGACGAGAAGTGGGGAGAGCGCCCGCTGGCCACGGTCGTCCTCAAGGAGGGCGCGACCGTGAACTACACGGGCCTGCGCGAGTTCCTCGCCCGGACCGTCGCCAAGTGGCAGCTGCCGGAGCGCTGGACGTTCATCGAGGCGGTGCCGAAGACCAGTGTCGGCAAGTTCGACAAGAAGGTGATCCGCAAGCAGTACGCGGACGGCGCCCTGGACGTCACCAAGCTCGACTGACGAGCGCGGACGCCTAACCCCGAGTGAGCCATGGCCGCAGCAGCCTGCTGACCGCGGGCATGGCCACGTAGGTCATCAGCGTGCTGAACACGAGGGCGAAGGCAGCCGTTCGCAGCACGAAGTGCAGATCCACCAGGTACGGCCCGAGCACCGCGTTGCCGATGAGCGAGATCGGGAAGATGGCCAGCCCCGAGCTGATCACCATCTTCCACCGCGGCGGCGCGGGCCGGGTCGTACCCGGCTTGGCGAACCAGGTCTCCATGCCGTGCAGTTCCCGGCGGGCTATCTCCGTGTGGTGGTGGCCGAGGCAGTTGGAGAACCACTCCGCCCGCTCCGGGGAGTCCTGCCAGCGCTCGAAGGCGGCCTGGTTGCGGAAGCGGTGGACCAGGAACCACGGCCCGCCCTCCGTCGCCGGCCGGAAAAGCCCGTAACCCAGGTGGTCCGGGAAACCCGCGGCCGTCTCCAGGATGCCGTGGGCCCAGGCCTCGAAGGTCTCCTCGTGGCCGGGCTCCACCTGCCGTGCGATGAGCAGATTCACCTCCCCGTTGTCGGCGGGGACGGTGTGCTCGCTCGTGTTGATGATGGCCATCGGCCCAGGATTACTAGTTGGTGCCGATCTTGGCGAGCAGGTCCACGATGCGGCCCTGGACGTCCGCCGTGGTGGACCGCTCGGCGAGGAAGAGGACACTCTCGCCGGACGCGAGCCGCGGCAGTTCGGCCGGGTCGATGCCGGTCGCTGTGTAGACGACCAGAGGAGTGCGGTTCAGCTGCCCGTTCGCGCGCAGCCAGTCCACGATCCCGGCCCGCCGACGGCGCACCTGCATCAGGTCCATGACCACCAGGTTGGGCCGCATGCGCGTCGCCAGTTCCACGGCGTCGGTGTCGGCACCCGCCCGCGCGACCTGCATGCCGCGCCGTTCCAGGGCGGCGGTCAGGGCGGTCGCGATCTCGTCGTGCTCCTCGATCAGCAGCACCCGGGAAGGGTGCTGTTCGCTGTCCCGCGGGGCCAGCGCCTTCAACAGCACGGCCGGATCGGCGCCGTACGCCGCCTCGCGCGTGGCGTGCCCCAGCCCGGCCGTGACCAGTACGGGGACCTCCGCGGCCACCGCGGCCTGACGCAGGGACTGCAGAGCCGTCCGGGTGATCGGCCCGGTCAGCGGATCGACGAACAGCGCGGCGGGGAACGCGGCGATCTGCGCGTCCACCTCCTCGCGGGAGTGCACGATCACCGGCCGGTAGCCGCGGTCGCTCAGCGCCTGCTGCGTCTGCACATCGGGCGCGGGCCACACCAGGAGCCGGCGCGGGTTGTCCAGGGGCTCCGGCGGCAGCTCGTCGTCCACGGGCCGCGGCACGGGCCGGTTGACCACCTCGACGGCGCCGCCCGGGCCGTCCAGCGGCTCGGGGCCCTCGTCGGAGCCGGCCTCGGGCGCCCCTATCGCGAAGGCGCGGCCCTGGGGGGCGGGCTCGGCGAGCCGGCGCCGGCGGCCGGACCCGGAAGCGGCACCGGCCGCGGCGGGGTTGGCGCCGCCCGGATCGAGCGAGATGCCCTGGCCGAGGGTGCCGAGGGCGCGCACGCTGATCGGCTGCGCGGCCTGGCCCTCCGCCGGGGCGTCCTGCGGCCGACGCGCACCGGGAACGGCGACCTGGCCGGAGGCCTCGTCGCCCGCGGCAGCCGTACGGGCGGCCGGAACCGGCCACGCCGGGGCGCCGGCCAGCGCGCGGCGCCGCCCGGTCGGATTCTCGGCGGAGTCCTCGGGCTGCGCGGCGGCAGCGGTGGTGGTGGCAGCGCCGGCGGCCTCGGGCTCGGGTTCGGCGGCGGGGGCGCCCAGCACCCGGCGGCCACGCCGCCCGGCCGCAGAGTCCGCGTCGGAGCCCGCGGGGGGAGCCGGTGTCGGGCCGGGGGGCAGCGCGAAGCCGCCCTCGGGGGCGATGGGTCGCGCGGGAGCGGGCGTCGGCCCGAGCCCGGTCGCGGGGACGGGGCCACCGGGCTGCGCCGCACCGGCCGGGCCCAGCGCCCGGCGCCGTCCGGCGGGATGCTCGGTCACCGGAACCGGCGGCACCGTGGGTACGGGCGGGAGCGCGGGCATGGCGGTTCCCTGCGGGGGCACGGGCCGGCCGGGGCCGTCCTGCCCGCCGGGGCCTTCGGCCTCGCCGCTGCCGTCACCGGCCCGGCCGCGCCTGCGTCCGGTGCCGAGCCCTGCCGGGTTCACCGGGGACTGCGCGAGTTCGGGGCCCGTCTCGGGAGCGTCCGCGGCCTCGCCCGCGCGCCGCCGCCCGGAAGGCAGCGCCAGCGCGCCACCACCCTGGCCGGCCTGTGCCGCCTGTGCCGCCTGTGCCGCCGCGGGGCCGTTGGGCTCGTCGTCCAGGAAGGCGTCCACCCCGCGCCGGGCACGCCGCCCGCCGGAGACCTTGCCGGGAGCCGCGCCCCCGGCCGTCCCCGCGCCGTCCGTGGTCGGACCGGCCGGGGGTTCCTCCGCCGGCTCCGGCAGGACCACCGTTCCGGCGCCCGAGCCGAGCGGGAGTTCCAGCACGTACGCCCCACCGGGCGCGCCCGGGACCTCCACCGTCTGCAGGACGCCGCCGTGCGCGGCCACGATCCCCCGCACGATCGGCTCGTGGACCGGGTTCCCGCCCTCGTACGGCCCGCGCACCTCGATCCGTACGACATCGCCGCGCTGAGCGGCGGCCACCACGATCGTCGAGTCGCTGTAGCCGCTGCCCTGGCGGGTCTTGCCGGTGGCGTCCACCCCGGCCACGTCCGCGACCAGGTGGGCCAGCGCGGTCGCGATCCGGTCCGCGTCCACCTCGGCCTCGATGGTCGGCGCATGGACGGCGAACTGCGCACGGCCCGGACCGATCAGCTCGACGGCCCCGTCGACGCCCGCCGCGACAACGGTGTTGATCAGGACGTTCTTCTTCGTGAGCCGGTCCCTGCCGGTGTCCAGGCGCTGGTAGCCGAGGACGTTGTCCACCAGCGTGGTCATCCGCGAGTACCCGGCTGCCAGGTGGTGCAGCAGCTGGTTGGCCTCGGGCCACAGCTGTCCGGCGTCGTCGGCGGCGAGTGTCGCCAGCTCACCGCGCAGCTCGTCCAGCGGCCCCCGCAGCGATTCGCCGAGGACGGCCATCAGCTGGGCGTGCCGTGCGGCGAGGGCGTCGTAGGGCCGACGGTCGGTGAAGGTCATGACGGCGCCGACGAGCTGCTCCCCGTCCCGCACGGGCGAGGTGGTCAGGTCGACGGCGACCGGCTGTCCGGCCTTGTTCCACAGCACCTGCCCGCGGACGCGGTGCTTGCGGCCGCTGCGCAGGGTGTCGGCGAGCGGGGACTCCTCGAAGGGGAAGGGGGAGCCGTCGGCGCGGGAGTGCTGGACGAGGCCGTGCAGTTCGCGGTTGCCGAGGTCGGTGGCCCGGTAGCCGAGGATCTGGGCGGCGGCCGGGTTGACCAGCACCACCCGTCCGTCGGTGTCGGTGCCGACGACGCCCTCGGCGGCGGCACGCAGGATCATCTCGGTCTGCCGCTGCGAGCGGGCCAGCTCGGCCTCGGTGTCCACGGTCTGCGAGAGGTCGCGGACCACGAGCATCAGCAGCTCGTCACCGGTGTAGGCCGGTTGCGGCTCGCGGTAGGCATCGCGTCCGTCGAGATGCGCGCTGGTGACCTCGACGGGGAACTCGGAGCCGTCGGTACGGCGCGCGGTCATCCGTTTGGGTTTGGCGCGGCCGCCCTCGTCCTCGCCGGGCCGGCGCATCGAGCCGGGGATCAGCTTGGAGTCGAACTCGGGCAGGAGGTCGAGCACGCCCCGGCCGACGAGCCCGGTGCCGGGGCTCTCCATGACCTCGAGCGCGATCGAATTGGCGTTGACGACCGTGCCGTTGGCGTTGACGAGCAACAGCGCGTCCGGAAGAGCGTCGAGTATTGCTGCGAGGCGAGCAGCGCCTCGGGATGGCCTGCTGCTCACGACGAGCTTCCTCCCTGACCACAACTACCGGCAAGTCACGGGAGGAGTCTAAGGCCACAGGCCCGCGATGGGGTGGCCGATGTGTGGTGGATACCGCCCATCCCGTGCATCCTCCCAGGTCAGGAACGCCCACTCGGAAGCAGAGGTTCCAACTCGTCCCAGCGGCGGATCTCGCATCCGTCGGTCCGCCGGAACGTGGCGTCCACCTTGTGGCCGTTCCACGTTCCGGTGATCCGGGCGGTGGCGGGGCCCCCGTGCTGCATGGTGCAGATCTGCCGCTTGGAGACGGGGGCGAAGGGGTCCTTCCCCTCCCTGGCGAACTGGTCCAGCCGGGCGCAGGCCCCTTCCGCCTCCGGGTGGTCGCCGCCGACGGGGCCGCATTCGAGCCGGTACTCCCGGTCCAACTGGCGGTTTCCGGTGTCGGCCATGGCGATGGTGAGGCGGTCGGGCGTCGCCAGCAGCCCGCCCAGCGGGAGCGGCGGCAGTGGCCCGGCCACCGCGGTGGCCAGGGCGGAGGTGACGGCGAAGGCGGCGAGACGCAGCATGGGGCACTCCAGGTCGTCCGTACGTCGTACGCCTGCCCAACGACCGGAGCGCGCCGACGTTGCGTGTCGCGGCCGCTTTAAGGCTTTGCCCTCCGCCCGTCCCGCCTAGTACCGTGGGAGCGGATTGGTGAGGGGCCCTGCGCCTGTGTCATCATCTGCACGCACCTTCGTACGCGAGGGTGTGCTGGAGGCGTCGCCTAGTCCGGTCTATGGCGCCGCACTGCTAATGCGGTTTGGGGCTTACACCCCATCGAGGGTTCAAATCCCTCCGCCTCCGCACCTCATCGAAGCCCCGGTCCTGACGGACCGGGGCTTCGATGCGTTCCGGGGCGATCCGGCCGGCTCCGGCCTTTGCGCGAAGCCATCCGGATGATCTCCATCCGGGCTGTTTCCGCAGGTCAGTAGCGGTTTGGCTAATGGATTTCGCGTCCCGGCGAGGTCCATGTATTGTTGTTCTCGCAAGGCCAACGGGGCGCAAAACCCCGAGAAGCCCAAGCACTCGTAGCTTAACGGATAGAGCATCTGACTACGGATCAGAAGGTTGCAGGTTCGAATCCTGCCGAGTGCACAGCAGGACAGAGGCCCCCAGGAGAAATCCTGGGGGCCTCTGTCGTATGTCCATGTGGTTGTCGTCAAGGCCCGGCGTCTCCTCCTTGATGGGGACGGGGTCCCCTTGAGGTTGTCGGGGGTCGGATGGCTCCTGCGGGGGACGCGGACGAGGGACCGGCGTCGGTACGGTTTTTGGAGATCGTCCGAGGCCGGACGTCGAAAGTCGGAAAACGGGGGCACTCATGGGACTGTTCGGGAACGCTCACACCGTCGACCCCGAGTCGGCGCAGCGGGACTACGCGCGGCTGCTGGGGCAGGGGGAGCGGGTGCATGCCGCGTACCTGCTGATCCGGGACACGATCCTGTTCACCGATCGGCGGCTGGTGCTCGTCGACAAGCAGGGGCTCACGGGGAAGAAGGTGGAGTACCACTCCGTCCCGTACCGGAGCATCACGCACTTCTCCGTCGAGACCGCCGGGCACTTCGATCTCGACGCCGAGCTCAAGATATGGATATCCGGCAGCTCGACGCCGATCGAGAAGACCTTCACCAAGGGTGTCGACATCTACGAGGTGCAGGCGATCTTGACCCAGTTCGTCGCCCGGTAGGCGGCCCGGCCCTCAGAGGACACGGGGCAGGCCGGTCACCGACATCACCAGGGAGTAGAGCGAGGTGGTGGCGGTGATGAAGAGGCGGTTGTTCTTGGCGCCGCCGAAGGCGATGTTGGAGACCGGTTCGGGGACGCGCAGGCGGCCGATCAAGGTGCCGTCCGCGGCGTAGCACCGCACACCGTTCTCCATGGCGGCCGCCCACAGTCGGCCCTCGTCGTCGAAGCGGATGTTGTCGACGCCGGGGCAGGTGGTGAAGACGCGGTCGTCGGTGAGGGTGCCGTCGTCGGTGACCTTGAAGGCGCGGATGTGGCCGGCCCGGGTGTCCGCGGCGTACAGCTCGCTCTCGTCGGAGGAGAAGACCAGCCCGTTGGGGCCGAGGAAGCCGTCGGCGACCAGCCGGACCTGTCCGGTCGAGGGGTCGGCCCGGTAGAGGTTGCAGGCTCCGATCTCGCTGGGCGCGCGGTGGCCCTCGTAGTCGCTGGTGATGCCGAAGTCCGGGTCGGAGAACCAGACGGAGCCGTCCGAGCGGACGACCGCGTCGTTCGGGCTGTTGAGTCGCTTGCCGTCGAAGCGGTCGGCGATGACGGTGAGGCTGCCGTCCGGTTCGGTGCGGGTGACGCGCCGGTTGCCCTGCTCACAGGTGATCAGGCGGCCTTCGCGGTCCAGGGTGTTGCCGTTGGAGTGGCCGGCCGGGGAGCGGAAGACGGAGACCGCGCCGGTTGCCTCGTCCCAGCGCAGCATCCGGTCGTTGGGGATGTCGCTCCACACCAGTTGCCGCCAGGCGGGCAGGTAGAGCGGGCCCTCCGCCCAGCGGCAGTCGTCGTGGAGCCGGTCCAGCCGGGCGTCGCCGTTGGCACAGCGGCCGGTCCGGAAGCGTTCATCCAGAATCTCGTACAAGGCGAGGTCGGCTATGGCAGACATGATTCCCCCCGGAAGAGCTTTGCCGAATTCTGTTCGGTCTGATGGTGAGATTGCAGGATCAGGTACCGTCTTCGCAAGGGTCGACAGGCCCATGAGAGGAAGATTGCGTGGACGACATCGACCGTGCGCTCGTCCTGCGCCTGCAGCAGGACGCCGGCCAGTCGTACGCCGCTCTCGGCACGGCCGTCGGGCTCTCGGCGGGGGCCACCCACGAGCGGGTACGGAAACTGCGCGAGCGCGGGGTGATCCGGCGGACCACCGTCGACGTCGATCCGGCGGCCGTCGGCAGCGGCGTCCTGGCCTACGTGATGGTCGACTCCAACGCCTGGATGGGCGAGTCAGGCGCCGACTTCGCCGCGATCCCCGAGATCCAGGAGGCGCACATCATCGCCGGTAGCGCGTCGGTACTGGTCAAGGTGCGGACGGCCTCGACCGAGCAGCTGCAGGACGTCCTACGCCGCCTCTATGCCATCGACGGCGTCAGCGGTACGCACGCCACCGTCGTCCTGGACACCTTCTTCGAGCGGCCGCTCCCGCTGTGACCTGGTGGTGCACCGGGATCCGGTGGAAGGACGGACGCCCCGCCATCGGGTGGTACGGGGAGGGGCGCGGCGAGCGGGTGAGCGAGCTCGCGTACGGGCGGCAGATCGCCTTCGCCGCCTGCGGGGAGCGGCACTGCCTCGGTGTGCGGCGGGCCGGGAAGCGCACCCCATGCCCCACCGCGGAGACCGTGTCGGGCCGCGCCGGGAACGCGCAGTGCCCCGAGTGCGCCCGCCTCGACCGGTCGTTCTCCGTGGCGGCCGACACCAACGCCGCCGATCCGCGCACCTACCGGGTCTACCTGGCCTGGTTCGGGCCCGGCATGGTCAAGGTCGGGATCACCGCAGAGGAACGCGGTTCGGCCCGGCTGCTGGAGCAGGGGGCGGTGGCGTGGGCCTGGCTCGGGCGCGGTCCGCTGATGGCCACCCGGCGCACCGAGGAGCTGTTGCGGGCGGCGCTCGGGGTGCCCGACCGGATCGCGTACGCCCGTAAGCGCGGCGTACGGGCCCACCTGCCGGCGGCGTCCGAGCGGGCCCGGGAGGTCGCCGAACTGCACGCACGGGCGGCGGCCCTGACCGGGTGGCCGGAGTCGCTGGAGCGGGTGGGGTGCGAAGTGGTCGACCACGCCGAGGCGTTCGGGCTGGACGCCCTGCCGGGCCTGCCGGGGCCGGGACGGGTGCTCACCGAGATGGTGTCCGGCGGGTTCGTCGTGGGCCGGCCGGCGGGCGCGGCCGGTCCCGATCTGCACTTCGCCGACGGACTCGTGGTGGACACCCGGCTGCTGGCGGGCTGGGAGCTCGTCGCCGTGGGGGACGAGGCGGTGACCTCGGTCCCGACGGCGCAGATCCCGGCCGTGCCCGGGGCTCCCACCGAGCAGGACGGGCTGTTCTGACAGGGGTGGACCGAGGCCCGGACCATGGCGCGGAACACGGGGTGGAGCACGGCCCCGATCGTGGCGGCCATGGTCAAAACTTGGATCCCTTTGGCCTTCCAGGGCCGATTCCGGTGGACATGCCGGGGCGGCTCGGCCGAGGGTGTTCGACATGACCACTCAGCCGGTACCGGCCTTCGAACCGCCTTATGTCATGGCCGTTTTCAGCAACATCCGCACCGACGACGACAGCGGATATCCCGAGGTCCTCGCGCGGATGAAGGAGATCGTCCGGACGAACCCGGGCTACCTCGGCTACGAGTCCGCCCGCACCCCCGGGGGCCTGGGCATCACCGTCGCCTACTTCCGCGACCACGAGTCCCTCACCGCCTGGCGTGAGGACCTCGAACACCAGGCGGCCATGAAGCAGGGCCGCTCCGACTGGTACGAGAGCTACACCCTGCACGTCGGCACGGTCGAGCGGAGCCACGGCTTTGTCCGCAACGGCTGAGACGGTCCGCGCCTTCCGCGAGCGGCTCGGGCTGCCCGGACTGGTCGACGTCCACACCCACTTCATGCCCGAACGGGTCCTGGACAAGGTGTGGGACTACTTCGACGCGGTCGGCCCGCTGACCGGCGTCGAGTGGCCCATCACCTACCGGCACGAGGAGGAGCAGCGCGTCGCGCTCCTACGGGAGTTCGGGGTCCGCGCCTTCACGGCCATGCTCTACCCGCACAAACCGGCGATGGCCGCCTGGCTCAACTCCTGGTCCGCCGATTTCGCCGCCCGCACCCCCGACTGCCTGCACACCGCGACGTTCTTCCCGGAGGAGGGCGTGGGCGGGTACGTCCGCCAGGCCGTCGAGTCCGGGGCCCGGATCTTCAAGTCGCATCTCCAGGTCGGTGGCTACGACCCGAACGACGACCGGCTCGACCCCGTCTGGGGGCTGCTCGCCGAGGCCGGCCTGCCGATCGTGATCCACTGCGCCTCCGGCCCCGTCCCGGGCAAGCACACCGGACCCGAGCCGATCGCCCGGCTGCTGGCCCGGCACCCGAGGCTGCCGCTGG
Source organism: Streptomyces virginiae (assembly GCF_041432505.1). Lineage (GTDB taxonomy): Bacteria > Actinomycetota > Actinomycetes > Streptomycetales > Streptomycetaceae > Streptomyces > Streptomyces virginiae_A. The sequence goes on along the minus strand of NZ_CP107871.1, from coordinate 4,306,209 downwards.
TCATCGCGCACATGGGCATGCCCGAGTACACCGATTTCCTCGACCTCGCCGACCGGTACGCCGAGGTACGCCTGGACACCACCATGGCCTTCACCGACTTCTCCGAGCAGATGTGCGGCTTCCCGCCCGGGGACCTCGGACGCCTCGCGGACCTCGGCGACCGGATCCTCCTCGGCACCGACTTCCCGAACATCCCCTACCCCTACGAGCACCAGCTCGCCGCGCTCGAACGGCTCGGCCTCGGCGACGACTGGCTGCGGGCGGTCTGCCACGACAACGGAGCCCGGCTGTTCCGCCTCGACGGCTGACGCCCCGGCCCGGATCGGGCCCGGCCCCCGGCGTCCGGCCCCGATGTCCGGACCCTCGGTCCTGCCTCTTCCCCGGAATGCCTTTCTCAGGAAATTCACAGGAAGGCACAAGATCGCTCTCAGAGGCACGGGACAGCGTGATCGGTATGACTGCGACGACCACCTCCCATGCGTCCACGTCCACCAACCACCCCGCGGCCCTGGTGCGGCCCGACGGCGGGCCCTGCCGGGTACTCGTCGTCGACGACGAGGCCTCGCTCTCCGAGCTGCTGTCCATGGCCCTGCGCTACGAGGGCTGCGAGGTCCGCAGCGCGGGCGACGGCGCGGGCGCGGTGCGGGCGGCCCGGGAGTTCCGGCCCGACGTGGTCGTCCTCGACATCATGCTTCCCGACATGGACGGCCTGGCCGTCCTCGGCCGGCTGCGCCGGGAGATCCCGCAGGTCCCCGTGCTGTTCCTGACGGCCAAGGACTCGCTGGAGGACCGGATCGCGGGCCTCACGGCCGGCGGCGACGACTACGTCACCAAGCCCTTCAGCCTGGAGGAGGTCGTGGCCCGGCTGCGCGGCCTCGTCCGGCGCTCCGGGGCGGCGCAGGCCGCGCGCGGCGGTTCGGTGCTGGCCGTCGGCGATCTGCGGCTGGACGAGGACAGCCACGAGGTGGTGCGGGGCACCCGGGAGATCCACCTGACCGCCACCGAGTTCGAGCTGCTGCGCTACCTGATGCGCAACCCCCGGCGCGTGCTGAGCAAGGCGCAGATCCTGGACCGGGTGTGGTCCTACGACTTCGGCGGTCAGGCCAATGTGGTCGAGCTCTACATCTCCTACCTGCGCAGGAAGCTGGAGAGCGGCCTCGGTATGCCGCCGATGATCCACACCCGACGCGGCGCCGGATACCTGATCAAGCCGGCCGAGCCGGCCGAGTCGGCCACGACGGCCCAGTAGTGGCCTTGCGCACGAAACGGCGGCCACGTGGCCGCCGGCCCTGGTCGCTGCGCACCCGGCTCGTCGTCTCGGCGGTGGCACTGATCGCCGTGGTGGGTGCGGCCATCGGGACCGTCACCACCTTCGCCCTGCGCTCGTACCTGGTCACCGAGCTCGACGACCAGCTGAAGGCCTCCGTGAGGATGGCCGTCCGGGCGCCCGGCGCGAAGCCGGCCCGGGAGAACAGCGCCGGCTTCGTCATGGCTCCCGGCAGCCCGCTCGACGCCGCCGGGATCCGGCTCGATCCCGCCGGGACCGTCCTCGCGACGGCTCGCAACGTCCGCGCCGAGGGATGGTCGGTCGACCAGCCGCCGCCGCTGACCGAGGCCCAGGGCAATGCCCTCGCCGAGGCCGCGCGGAAGTCCGCGAAGGGTACGCCCGGGCCGGTGGACGCGGAGCTCCCCGGTCTCGGCAGCTACCGGGTGCTGATCTCCCACGAGGGAAGCCTCGCGCTCGCCTTCCCGCTGGGCGACGTCGACTCCACCGTGCGCACCCTGGTCGGGGTGGAGCTGTGCGTCACCCTGGCCGGGCTGATCGCGGCCTCCCTCGCCGGGCAGGCCCTGGTCGGGGTCGCCCTGCGCCCGCTGCGTCGGGTGGCCGCCACCGCCACCCGGGTCTCCGAACTCCCGCTGCACAAGGGCGAGCCCGCCCTCCACGAGCGGGTCCCGGACGCCGAGGCCGACCCCCGCACCGAAGTGGGCCAGGTCGGCGCGGCCCTCAACCGGATGCTGGGCCATGTCTCCTCCGCCCTGACCGCCCGCCAGCAGAGCGAGATGCGGGTCCGGCAGTTCGTCGCCGACGCCAGCCACGAGCTACGCACCCCGCTGGCCTCCATCCGCGGTTACGCCGAACTGACCCGACGGGGTCGTGAGGAGCCCGGCCCCGACACCCGGCACGCCCTCGGCCGGATCGAGTCCGAGGCCACCCGGATGACCGGCCTGGTCGAGGACCTCCTGCTGCTGGCCCGGCTCGACGCGGGCCGCCCGCTGTCCACCGGCGACACCGAGACCGACCTGGCCCCGCTCGTCGTCGACGCGGTCAGCGACGCCCGGGCCGCGGGCCCCGAGCACCACTGGCGCCTGAGCCTGCCCGAGGAGCCGGCCCCTGTCCGGGTCGATCCTGCGCGGATTCAGCAGGTGCTCGTGAACCTGCTCGCCAACGCCCGTACGCACACCCCTCCCGGCACCACCGTCACCGCGCGTGTTTCACGTGAAACATCCGCCGTCCGGCTGCGGATCGAGGACGACGGGCCCGGGATCGCTCCCGACCTGCTCCCCCGTGTCTTCGAGCGCTTCGCCCGGGGTGACGCCTCCCGCTCCCGTGTGGCCGGCTCCACCGGTCTCGGGCTGGCCATCGTCCAGGCCGTGGTCACGGCGCACGGCGGGCGGGTCGACGTACGGAGCGAGCCCGGACGGACCTGCTTCGAGGTCCTGCTGCCGCACGCGCGGCCGGACCGGCCGGACTCACAGGCAGGGCACAGGCTCAGCACACAGCGGTGACAGGGCGCCCCGGGAATGTCGGACCATGCGAACCGACACCTCTCCCGGGGCCCTTCCGGCAAGGGCGCCCCTCGCGCTCGTGCCCGGCGAGCCCGTCCTCGACGTGGTGATCCCCGTCTTCAACGAGGAGAAGGACCTCGGCCCGTGCGTCCGCAGACTGCACGAGCACCTCACCCGGACCTTCCCCTACCCCTTCCGGATCACGGTCGCCGACAACGCGAGCACCGACCGCACTCCTGAGGTCGCGCACGGGCTCGCCTCCGTACTGGACGGCGTACGCAGCACCCGGCTGGAGGAGAAGGGCCGGGGCCGGGCCCTGCGTCAGGTGTGGTCCGCTTCCGACGCCCCCGTCCTCGCCTACATGGACGTGGACCTCTCCACCGACCTCAACGCCCTGCTGCCGCTGGTCGCACCGCTGATCTCCGGCCACTCCGACCTCGCCATCGGCACCCGCCTGGCCCGGTCCTCACGGGTGGTACGGGGCGCGAAGCGGGAGTTCATCTCGCGCGCCTACAACCTCCTGCTGCGGTCCTCCCTCGCCGCCCGGTTCAGCGACGCCCAGTGCGGCTTCAAGGCGATCCGGCACGAGGTCGCCGAGCGGCTGCTGCCCCTGGTGGAGGACACGGGCTGGTTCTTCGACACCGAACTGCTCGTGCTCGCCGAACGCGCCGGGTTGCGGATCCACGAGGTGCCGGTGGACTGGGTCGACGACCCCGACTCCACCGTCCACATCGTCCGCACCGCCACCGAAGACCTCAAGGGCGTGTGGCGCGTGGGCCGGGCACTGGCGGTCGGCGCGCTCCCACTGGACCGGCTCGCCCGCCCCTTCGGTGACGATCCGCGCGACCGCTCCGCATTGCCCGAAGTGGAATGCGGACTCGCCCGCCAGCTGCTCGGCTTCTGCGCCGTCGGAGCGCTGTCCACCGTGCTCTACCTGCTCCTGTACTCCGCCTTCCGCGCCGGGACCGGTCCGCAGTTCGCCAACGGCGCCGCGCTGCTGCTCTCCGCGATCGCCAACACCGCCGCCAACCGCCGGCTCACCTTCGGGGTCCGCGGCCGGGACCGGGCCCTGCGCCACCAGGCCCAGGGCCTCGTGGTGTTCGGCATCGGGCTGGCCCTCACCAGCGGCTCCCTCGCCGCGCTCGGGGCGGCCACCGCCGCTCCCGCGCACAGCACCGAACTGGCCGTGCTGATCACCGCCAACCTCGCCGCCACCGTGCTGCGCTTCCTGCTCTTCCGCGCCTGGGTCTTCCCCGAGCGGCGCGACACTCCCGTGAACGTGAAGGACGACATCCGATGACCACGGCAGCACCCTCGCTCTTCCCGGTCCCCGAGGCCCGCGCCCGTACCGGCCACCACGCGGTCGACCGCCCCCGCTGGGAACTCCCCTCCCTGGCCGGGCTGCTGATCGCCACCGCCGCCCTGCTCCTGTGGGACCTCGGCTCCTCCGGCTACGCCAACTCCTTCTACTCCGCCGCCGTACAGGCGGGCAGCGAGAGTTGGAAGGCCTTCTTCTTCGGCTCCTCCGACGCCGGGAACTCCATCACCGTCGACAAGCCCCCGGCGTCGCTGTGGCCCATGATGCTGTCCGTCCGGCTCTTCGGGCTCGGCGCCTGGCAGATCCTCGTACCGCAGGCCCTGATGGGCGTCGCGACCACCGGTGTCCTGTACGCGGCCGTGCGCCGCCAGTTCGGTCCCGGGGCCGGCCTGCTGAGCGGCGCCGCCTTCGCGCTGACGCCCGTGGCCGCGCTGATGTTCCGCTTCAACAACCCCGACGCGCTGCTGACCCTGCTGCTGACCGTCACCGTGTACTGCGTGCTGCGCGCCCTCGACGGCGCCCGCACCCGGTGGTTGGTCTGGGCCGGGGTGGCGGTCGGCTTCGCCTTCCTCACCAAGACGCTGCAGGCCTTCGTCATCCTGCCGCCGCTGGCCCTGCTGTACGCCGTCTGCGCGCCCACCCGGCTGCGCAAGCGGCTGGGCCAGCTGCTGCTGGCGGGGCTCGCGATGGTGGTGGCCGGCGGCTGGTGGGTCGCGATCGTCGAACTGTGGCCCGCGTCGTCCCGCCCGTACATCGGCGGCTCGCAGAACAACTCCTTCCTGGAACTGACCCTCGGTTACAACGGCCTGGGCCGGATCAACGGCGACGAGACCGGCAGCGTGGGCGGTGGCGGCCGGGGCGGCGCCGGCGGGGCCGGTGGCGGAGGCTGGGGAGAGACCGGCATCGACCGGCTCTTCTCGGGCAACATCGGCGGGCAGATCTCCTGGCTGATGCCGGCGGCCCTGGTGCTGCTGGTGGCCGGCCTGGTGATCACCTGGCGGGCCCGCCGGGCCACCGACTCGCTGGAGGGCATGGCCCGGGCGGCCTTCCTGGCCTGGGGCGGCTCGCTGCTGATCACCGCGGTCGTCTTCAGCTACATGCAGGGCATCTTCCACGAGTACTACACCGTGGCGCTGGCGCCGTTCGTGGCCGCGCTGATCGGCATGGGCGCCGCCCTGCTGTGGGAGGAGCGGGGCGGCAAGGCCGCCGCGATCACCCTGTCCGGCACGCTCGCCCTGACGGCGGTCTGGTCGTTCGTGCTGCTCGGCCGCGCCACCGGCTATCTGCCGTGGCTGCGCTGGGCCGTGCTGGTGGGTGGGCTGCTCGCCGCGGCCGCGCTGCCGTTCGCGGCGCGGGCCGGGCGCCGCGCGCTGCAGGCCACGGCGGCGCTGGGCGTGGCGGCGGCGCTGGCCGGGCCGTTCGCGTACTGCCTGACCACCGTGAGCACCGCGCACACCGGCTCCATCGTGACCGCCGGACCGGCGGTGGCGGGAAGCCGGGGCGGCCCCGGCGGCATGATGGGCGGCCCCGGCGGACCCGGCGGCGCGGGCGGACCCGGGGAAATGCCCCAGGGTGGCCCCGGCGGGCAGCAGAACGGTGGCCGGCCGGGCGCCGGTCAGCAGGGCGGCTTCCCGCAGCAGGGCGCGGCGACGCAGGGCCAGGGTGGCCGAGGTGCGCAGGGCGGTCAGGGCGGTCAGGGCGGGATGCCGCAGGGCATGGGCGCAACGCCGCAGGGCTTCGGCGGTCAGGGTGGACGCGGTGGCGAGCGGTTCGGCGGTGGCCAGGGCGGTCCGGGGGGCCTGCTGAACGGCGCCCGGGTGAGCGCCGAGGCCAAGGCGGCCCTCACCACCGACGCCGACACGTACACGTGGGCGGCGGCCGCCATCGGCTCCCAGAACGCGGCGAGCTACCAACTGGCCTCCGGTGCGCCCGTCATGCCGATCGGCGGTTTCAACGGAAGCGACCCCTCGCCGACCCTGGAGCAGTTCCAGCAGTACGTGCGGGACGGGAAGATCCACTGGTTCATCGGCCAGGGCACGAGCACCGACGCCGCCGGCGCCGGCGCCGCCGAGGGCGGCATGGGTGGCATGGGCGGCGGGCGTGGCGGCCCGGGCGGGGGAACGAGCTCGGCCATCGAGACCTGGATCAAGGCCACCTTCAAGGCGTCCACGATCGGCGGAGCCACCTTCTACGACCTGACGGCTCCGACGAGCTGACCAGGTCTCACGGCACCGGGCAGCGCTGCCCGATCGAGCCGGATCGGTGGTGCTGGTGCCCCACCGATCCGGCCGACCACCGCTCCCTGATCCACCCTGATCGACACGACACCCCCTAGCATCAAGAGGGCGGAACAGGCATTCCGGGCTGATCCACCTGTCGTGAGGAGGGTGCCTGCATGGTGACCGCGGCCGATCCCGGTGAGACCCGCACCAGTGTGTGGCTGGCCGCGAGGCCCGCCGCACCCGCCGGACGCCGCAGCGAGGCACCCTCAGGGTTGGACCGGGAGCGGATCACCGCCGCCACCGTGCGGTTGCTCGACGCCGACGGACTGGCCCGGTTCTCGATGCGGCGGCTCGCCGCCGGGCTCGGGGTGACCGCGATGTCCCTGTACTGGTACGTGGACACCAAGCAGGATCTGCTCGAACTCGCCCTCGACAGCGCCCTGGGCGAACTGGAACTGCCACCCGAGACGGCGGAGGGCACGGCGCGGAGCGGCGACGCGGGTTGGCCGGGGCGGCTGACGGCGCTGGCCCGCGGCTACCGGCGAGTGCTGGCGGACCACCCGTGGCTGGCTCCGCTCACCGCCGCCTACCCGAACATCGGCCCGCACGCGCGGGCCTTCGACGCCGCCCTCCAGCGGCTGCTGGACGCCACCGGCCTGGTGGACGCCGCACGCACCGGCGCCCACCTGGCCGTCTCGCAGTTCCTGCACGGCTGCGGGGGGACGGCTCGGCGGGCGCCGGAGGACGACTTCTGTCTCGCGCTCGACATCCTGATCGCGGGTATCGAGGCCAAGGCTCCGGCCGACCGGCCGGACGCGGCCCGGGCTCAGGCCCAGGCCCAAGCCCGGGCCCAGGCCCAGGCCCAAGCCCGGGCCCAGGCCCCGACCTAGGCCTTGACGGCCGTCTCGGCGGGGGCCGGCTCGTTCGACGCCGCCGGGGCGTGGGCCGCCGGCTTCGACTTCAGGGCGACCTCCTTGATGAACACCACCAGGACCAGTCCGAGCAGCGCGAACGGGGCGGCGTAGAGGAAGACGTCGCCGACGCCGTGCCCGTACGCGGACTCGATGACCTCGCGGAACGGCGCGGGCAGCTTGTCGAGGTCGGGGATCCCGCCCCCGGCGGTGCCGCCGTGGCCGAGGGCCGCGGCCTTCGGGCCGAGGGCCGCGAGGCCGTCCTGGACGTAGTGCGTGACCCGGTGGGCCATGACCGCGCCCAGCGCGGAGACGCCCATGGCGCCACCGAGGGAGCGGAAGAAGGTGACGACCGAGCTGGCCGCGCCCAGGTCCTCCGGGGCCACCTGGTTCTGGGTGGCGAGGACCAGGTTCTGCATCATCATGCCGAGACCGAGGCCGGTCAGCGCCATGTAGATCGCGATGTGCCAGTACGGGGTGTCGTGACGCAGGGTGCCGAGCAGGCCCAGGCCGACCGTCAGCAGGACGCCGCCGGAGACGAGCCAAGCCTTCCACCGACCGGTCTTCGTGATCACCTGACCGGAAACCGTGGAGGAGACGAAGAGGCCGGCGATCATCGGAATCGTGAGGATTCCGGACATCGTCGGGGACTCACCGCGGGCCAACTGGAAGAACTGGCTGAAAAACACGGTCCCCGAGAACATCGCGATGCCGACGAACAGGGAGGCCGCCGAGGCCAGGGTGATGGTCTTGTTGCGGAACAGCCGCAGCGGGATGATCGGGTCGCTCGCGCGGGACTCGACGAGGACGAACAGCAGGCCGAGCAGCACCGCGCCGCCCGTCATCGCCCAGGTCTGCCAGGAGATCCATTCGTAGGAGTCGCCGGCCTGCGTGACCCAGATCAGCAGCAGCGAGACGGCACCGCTGATCAGGAAGGCGCCCAGCCAGTCGACCTTGACGTCGCGGCGCACGACCGGGAGGTGCAGGGTGCGCTGGAGCACGATCAGCGCGATGATCGCGAACGGCACGCCGACGTAGAAGCACCAGCGCCAGCCCAGCCACTCGGTGTCGGTGATGACACCGCCCAGCAGCGGGCCGCCGACGGTGGCGACGGCGAAGACCGCGCCCAGGTAGCCGCTGTACCGGCCGCGCTCGCGCGGGGAGATCATCGCGGCCATCACGATCTGCGCCAGGGCGGAGAGGCCGCCGACGCCGATGCCCTGGACCACGCGGCAGGCGATCAGCGTGCCGGTGTTCTGGGACAGGCCCGCGACCACGGAGCCGAGGACGTAGATCACGAGGGATATCTGGACGAGCAGCTTCTTGCTGAAGAGGTCGGACAGCTTGCCCCACAGCGGGGTGGCGGCCGTCATCGACAGCAGGGCGGCGGTGACCACCCAGGTGTACGAGGACTGGGTGCCGCCGAGGTCGCTGATGATCTGGGGGAGGGCGTTGGAGACGATCGTGGACGACAGGATCGCCACGAACATGCCGAGCATCAGCCCGGACAGCGCCTTCATGATCTGCGGGTGGGTCATGGTCACGGATGTGGCCGCGGACGTGGGCGGGTGGTCGGTCGTCGTCTCCGACTGGGCCATGTCTGTCCTTTGTCTAGAAGCTCGATCGGAGTCGGGCCAGCAGGGTGTTCAGTACGTCGATGTCCTGGGGGGACCAGTCGCGGAGGGATCTCTCCAGCGAGGCCGTGTAACGGGCGCCGAGCTCGGCGAGGAGTGCCCGCCCGGCCGGGGTGAGCCGCAGGATCCGGCAGCGTCCGTCGCCCGGGTCGGTCTCGCGCTCGATCCAGCCGCGGTCGGCGATGTGCGTGACGTGCCGGCTGGTCACGGAGATGTCGACCCCCATGAACTCGGTCAGTCGGCTCAGTCGCATCTCCCCGTGCCGGTCGAGCAGGGTCAGGACGGCGGCGGCGCCGGGCGGGCAGTCCGGGGGCAGGCTGCGGGCGAGCTCGCGCTTGACCGCGCCGATCCCGGTGAGCTGGCGGGCCAGCTCCGCGTACGGAGCGGTGGGCGCCGGCTGGGCGGGCGCTGCGGGCGGCGCGGGCGGTGTGCTCTGCGGGGTCGGAGCTGTCTGCGTGGTCGTCACCGGGTTCCCCCATCTTGTTGCTTGAGGCAACCATAGAAGCGCATGGTTGCTACAGGCAAATGAATCCGGGGGGTGGGGCGGTAAAGGAATCGGAAAACCGGCTAGGGTCCTGCTCCATGGCTGACAACCGCAACTCACAGGTCCCCGAGGGCAACTACGACCCCGCGGGCAGCACGCAGATGTTCAAGGCCTTCGTCGAGGAGGCCGCACCGGCCCGCCAGGCGGGTCCCGGGTCCCGTCAGCAGCGCCGCGCCGAGCAGCAGCGGTCGGGATCCTCGAACTCGACCGCGAAGATCGGGCTGATCATCGCCCTCGTGCTCGTCCTGGGCGCGGCCGCCTGGGTAGTCCTGTCCTGACGCGACCGACGCGACCGACGCGACCGACGACACCGACGACACGGACGCCATCGCCCCCTCCGGGGCCGGCGCCCGCGGAGGTCCCGCCCCGGCTCAGCTCCAGGTCGCGGTGACCGTCCGGGTGTCCACGTGCATGCCCAGCGGCACCCGCCAGGACTCCACGCACACCGTGTAGGTCCGCGTCGTCGAAGCCCCGCCCGCCAGCGGCGCCGGCAGGGGCTGGTTCGTGGTGATCGTGGCCCAGTCGATGCCGAGGGCTCCGATGATGTGCGTCGCGAAGCTGACCGTGCCCGCACGGGCCGGGGTGGTTCCGGTGTTGGTGAAGGTCACGGTGACCCGCTCGCACCAGCGGTCGGCCGCGGCCGACCGGACCGGCGTGGACAGTGTCAGCCGGGCCGGTGTGGACGGCGGGGGCGGGGGCTGCGGTGTCGTGCCGGGTGTGCCGGGTGGCCTCGTCGGCGTGCCCGGGCCGCCCGGCGAGGTCGGCGTGGTGGGCGCCGACGGCGTTCCGGGAGTGCCGGGGGACGGTGGGGTGCGGCCCGGCCCCGGCGAGGTGCCGGGGGTGCCCGCGGAGCCGCCGGGGTCGGTGGTCGTGGCTCCGCCCGGGGCGGAGCCACCAGGGGTCGCCGATCCCGCCGGACCGGTCGACGTAGCGGAGCTCGTGTCGGACGGGGCGGATCCGCCCGCCGCGTCCTGGCCGCCGAGCTGTTGGAACTCCACCTGACCCCGCGGTGCCACGTTCTCCCCCGCACCCCGTTCGGGGCCCGGGGCCGCGGCGCCCACGGCGACATAGCCGTCCCGCGCCGGGCCGCCGCAGCCGGTGAGGCCCGCGGCGGCCGTGCAGCACAGGGCGAGCAGGGTGGTGGCGGCGGCCCCTCGCGATCCCGTTCGCATCGCGCCAGTTTTCCTGACGGATCGTCAATTGGGAAGCGCGGGGCGCCGGATCACTCCCCGATGAGGCCTACGCGCAGCTGCGCGAGGGTGCGGGTCAGCAGCCGGGAGACGTGCATCTGGGAGATGCCGACCTCCTCGCCGATCTGCGACTGGGTCATGTTCGCGAAGAAGCGCAGCATGATGATCTGCCGTTCCCGGGGCGGGAGTTTGGCGAGCAGCGGCTTCAGGGACTCGCGGTACTCGACGCCCTCCAGCGCGGTGTCCTCGTAGCCGAGGCGGTCCGCGAGGGAGCCCTCGCCGCCCTCGTCCTCGGGGGAGGGCGAGTCGAGCGAGGAGGCGGTGTAGGCGTTGCCCACGGCGAGGCCGTCGACGACGTCCTCCTCCGAGACCCCGAGCACGGCGGCGAGCTCCGGCACGGTCGGCGAGCGGTCCAGCTTCTGGGCGAGCTCGTCGCTGGCCTTGGTCAGCGCCAGGCGCAGTTCCTGGAGCCGGCGCGGGACGCGGACGGACCAGGAGGTGTCCCGAAAGAATCGTTTGATCTCGCCCACGACGGTCGGCATCGCGAACGTCGGGAACTCGACGCCGCGTTCGCAGTCGAAGCGGTCGATCGCCTTGATCAGGCCGATGGTGCCGACCTGGACGATGTCTTCCATCGGCTCGTTGCGGCTGCGGAATCGGGCGGCCGCGTAGCGCACCAGAGGCAGGTTCAGCTCGATCAGGGTGTCGCGTACGTACGCCCGTTCGGGGCTGTCCGCATCCAGGGCGGCGAGCCGCAGGAAGAGGGAGCGGGAGAGGGTGCGGGTGTCGATGGCTTCCGAGCGGTCGGACGCTACAGGTGCTGTGGGCGCAGGAGCGCTCTTGACGAGCGTGAGCACCTTGGAGCTGCCCTGGTCTACGGACATGCCACCCCCTTGAGGTCGCGGACGGTCGCGTACTGCGCGCCCGTCGGAGGAACGCAGCCTCCACCTGAATACCGGAGGCGGGGCTGCGGCAAACGCGGTTCACGCAGAATGTCACATGTCGGCAACGCGCTGTAGCGCCATGTCGACATATATCTCCAGCGACAGAGCAGGTCGGAGGGCGATCAGTCCGATCTGTCAGGAAACGTGTGAATGATCTCCACTCGTTCCGGTTACGCCTCGATCCTGTTTGCGGATCTCAGTCGGGCGAAGCTCCGGGCGAGGAGTCGGGAGACGTGCATCTGGGAGACGCCGAGCTCCACGCTGATCTGTGACTGCGTCAGATTGTTGTAGTACCGCAGGAGCAGGATCCGTTGCTCGCGTTCGGGCAGTTGTACGAGGAGGTGGCGGACGAGGTCGCGGTGCTCGACCCCGGCCAGCTCCGGGTCCTCGTAGCCGAGGCGGTCCAGGAGTCCGGGCATGCCGTCGCCCTCCTGCGCGGCCTCCAGGGAGGTCGCGTGGTAGCTGCGGCCGGCCTCGATGCAGGACAGCACCTCGTCCTCGGTGATGCGCAGCCGCTCGGCGATCTCGGCGGTGGTCGGGGTGCGGCCGTGGAGGGTCGTGAGGTCCTCGGTGGCGGCGTTGACCTGGACCCACAGCTCGTGGAGCCGGCGCGGCACGTGGACGGTGCGGACGTTGTCGCGGAAGTACCGCTTGATCTCGCCCACGACGGTCGGCATCGCGAAGGTCGGGAACTGCACGCCCCGGTCGGGGTCGAACCGGTCGATGGCGTTGATCAGGCCGATGGTGCCGACCTGGACCACGTCCTCCATCGGCTCGTTGCGGCTGCGGAAGCGGGCGGCCGCGTACCGGACGAGCGGGAGGTTGGCCTCGATGAGGGCCCCGCGCACCCGGCTGTGCTCGCCGGTGCCCGGCTCCAGGCCCTTCAGCCGGCCGAACAGCACCTGGGTGAGGGCTCGGGTGTCCGCGCCCCTGCTCGGGGGTCTCGGCGCGACCGGGGGCTCCTCGGGCGGCTCCTGGCGTGGCTCCGGGCGGTGTTCCCGCTGGGGCTCCGGCTGGGGCGGCACCTGGGGGTCCTGCTGGGGTGGCACTTGAGGCGCAGTACTGGCCGGCACGGTCACGCCACCCCTTCGGTCAACTCTCATCCATCAAAAGCGGTCATAGCATCACAAGAGATGTGCACTGTGTGCAAGCACCGTATACCGCCGTGTTGGTGGCAAGTTGGGCATACCAGGGCAATACGCCCAGTAGTAGGTATACAAAAAGCCCCCCACCCGTCGGAGTGGGGGGCCGGAAGTCCGGGAACCGCTTCAGCGTACGGGTCAGCGCACCAGTTCGGTCATGAACTCGCCGATGCCGGAGGCGGCATCCGATATCCCCTGGAAGCCTATTTCCACGATCTCGGCCGCTCTCTTCGGCTGGGTGATGATCACGAAGAGGGCGAACACGGTGAGGGCACCCGTGATGAGCTTCTTGGTGTCCACGTGCGGGCGGCCTCCCCAACCGGTCCGAGCAAGTCGGGTGAGTCTAACCGGTCAAGATTGGACACTCACCTGCCCTTTAAGGACCAATGACCCGGTACTCCGGGCCTTTTGCCGTGAAGGGGGCGGTTGTGGTGGCCGCAGGATGGGTGGGAGCCCACCGGTTCTGGCAGGAAATCGGTGGGTGAGGGACAGGGCCTCGCTGCGGGGTCCGGGCCGCGGGCTTCCCCCTGAGCGCGACCCGGACCGGCAGGTCCGTCCTCGTCGGGGGAAGTGGCTTGTCCCCCGACGCCACTTCCCCCGTCCCACCCCTCGAAGGTCCCGACTCCGGTCGGGGCCTTCTTCGCGTCGCCCCCGCGGTCGCGGGGACCTGCGGGGGCGTACGGGGCATTCGGGCGGGCCGGGGGGCGTACGCGGGGCGCGAGGGCGCGCTCAGGGCGTACGAGAAGCGCGCAGCAGGCGTACGGAGCCGGTTCGGGCGCCGCCGGGGCTACTCCAGGCCGCCGGCCAGGTCCGTGAGGGGCTGGACGGGCGCGATGACGGGGGCCAGCTGGTTCGGCAGTTCCATCAGGGCGTTGAGCTGGTTCGCGCCGGCGCTGAGCTGCGACCCGATCTCCTGGACGGACGTGGGCTGGGCCCCGGCCGGCATCCCCGGGGCGGCCGCCGGCAGGTCCGGGAGGGTGAGGGGGGAGACCGGGGCGGCCGAGGCGGCGGGTGCGGCGAGGCCCGCGGCGGCCCCCGCGAGGGCGAGGGCGGCGAGGATGCGCTGGGTCTTGGTCATGCCGTGACAACGGCCGAAGGGGCGGGCGGTCACGCGGGTGTCCTCCGGAGAGGCGATCGGAATACGCCGAGAGCCCCGACCCTTGCGGGGCGGGGCTCTCGATCGAAGCGGTAGTGGAGGGATTTGAACCCCCGATGGGTTGCCCCATACTCGCTTTCGAGGCGAGCTCCTTCGGCCACTCGGACACACTACCGAGATGGATCCTAGCCTAAGGAACCCCATCCTCTGAAATCGGTAGGGCAGGGGGCGTCGTGGCGACCGCGAGCAGGGCTTTTCCGGGCGCTCGGCTCCGGGGGCCCGGCTTCGAGCCCTCGGCTCCCGCCCCCGGACCCCGCCCCCGGACCCCGACCTCCGGTCCGGCTCAGAGGTCGCGGAAGAAGTCCGTCAGCTGCCGCGCGCACTCGTCGGCGAGGACACCGCGGATCACCTCGGGACGGTGATTGAGCCTGCGGTCCCGTACGAGGTCCCACAGCGACCCGGCGGCGCCGGCCTTCTCGTCGTCCGCGCCGTAGACGACCCGGGCGACGCGCGACTGGACGAGCGCGCCCGCGCACATGACGCACGGCTCCAGGGTCACCACGAGGGTGCACCCCGGAAGGCGCCATTCCCCGAGCTCGGTGGCCGCCCGGCGCAGTGCCACCACCTCGGCGTGCGCGGTGGGGTCACCGGTCGCCTCGCGTTCGTTGTACCCGGTGGCGAGGATCCGCCCGTCCGGGCCCAGCACGACGGCGCCGACCGGCACATCGCCGGCCGGCACCGCCCGGGCGGCCTCCTGGAGCGCCAGGCGCATGGAGTCCCGCCACGGGTCCCGTACGGGATCGTCGGTGTGCGGAGGGAGCACTAGCGGACGGCCTCCAGGACCTCGGTGGCGCCGAGGGACTCGGCGATCTCCGAGAGGGCGTCCCCGTCCAGGGTCATCAGTTGCTTGTTGGTCACCCCGAGATCGTCCAACAGCATCGGGTCGCCGAGCGGACCGGCCGTGACCGGCTCCGCGCCGGTCCCGCCCACCTCGTCCTCCTCGGAGTCCTCGTCCGTGAACGACGCGACGGCATCCTCCTCGCCGTCCTCGGTGCCGTCGAGGTCCAGGTCGTCGAGTTCGTCGTCCTCCTCGTCGCTGCCCAGCAGCTCTTTGGTCAGCATCGAGCCGTAGGAGCTGCGGGCGGCCGCGGAGGCGTTGGAAACGAAGTACCGCGGGTCCTCCTCGCCGTCCACGCGGACGACGCCGAACCAGGCGTCCTCCTGCTCGATGAGGGCGACCACCGTGTCGTCGTCGACAGCGGCGGACCGGGCGAGATCGATCAGATCACTGAGGGACTCGACATCGTCGAGTTCCATGTCGCTCGCTTCCCACCCGTCTTCGGTGCGCGCGAGCAGTGCGGCGAAATACACCGTGACTCTCCCACTGGTCTTAGGCGTGCCGGTTGGAGGTCCCCCCGGCCGGAGGTTGGGGCACAGCGGCCGTGCTGCTCGCCGTCCGTACCCCGCCCAATCGGCATCGTGGCAGAAACAGCGGCTTTGCGAGAGGTCTTCCGCGCTTGCGTCGTGCCGCGCCGTGCACCGGTGGGGGCCGCGCGGGGTTGCGGCGCGGGGGCGGCGGGGCCGTGGGGAGGGTTGTGGGGCGGATGGTGCGGCCCGGACGTGTCGCGGCGTGCCGGGGTCCGGATGGCCGCGACACGTCAGGTCCGCACCACCCGCGTGCCGGGCCCGGGGCGTCCGCGGAGGACGGGAGGCGCTGGTGGCCGGAAGAACGTTCCGGATCACCAGCGGAAGGTGCGCATGCGCATCTGCTGGCGCATACGGGCCGCTCGGGCGCGGCGGGGCTGGACACGATCGCGCAGCTCGCGCGCCTCCATCAGGTCGCGCAGGAACTGCGCGCGGCGTGCTCGACGCTGCGCCGCGGTCTCCGGCACATCGTCCTTCGGCTGCCTGTCGGGCATCGGCCACCACCTGGCTGGTCGGTCGTCCCCCCTTGCACCCACCTTCCCCCGGACGGCGCGTTTGATGCCACCCCACCGCAGGTCAGACGTGCTCGGACGTGCTCGGATGCCCTCGGATGTCCTCGGACCGCGTCAGGCGTCGTCCTTGAGGGTCGGGACCACGGCCACCGGTCCGTGCGCGTGGTGGAGCACGGCATGGGCCACCGAGCCGATCGCCAGTGACATGGCGGTGCGCCGCGGGTGGTGGCGCCCCACCACGACCAGTGCCGCCGCCCGGGAGGCGATGACGAGCCGGCCCGCCGGGTCACCGGGCACCGCGGCCTGCTCGACCGGGACGTCCGGAAAGCGCTCCCGCAGCGGAGCCAGTCGCTCCGTCTGGGAGCGCAGCATCTCCCGTTCGGCCGGTACCCCGTCCCCCTCGTCGGCCAGCCCCTCCGGCGGGATCACCGCGAAGGGGCTGTCCATCACCAGGGTCGGCGAGGGCGGGATGGCGTACGCGGAGACCACCTGGACGGTGGTCCCCCGCACGGCGGCCTCGGTGAACGCGTAGGTCAGTACGTCGTCGGGCGTCTCGGCGGCGTGCAGCCCGAGCACCACCCGCCCGGCGGACCGCTCGGCGTCGGCGTCGGGGCGGGCGCCGCGCTCCGCGTGCGGGACCACGACCACCGGGCAGGCGGCCGTACTGGCCACGGCCCGACTGTTCGAGCCGAGCAGCAGGCTGGCGAAGCCGCCGCGGCCCCGGGAGCCCATCACCAGCATCCGGGCCTGCGAGCCGATCACCCGGAGCGCCTCGGCCACGGAGCCCTCCAGGGCCTCGTACGTGACCCCGTCGGGCAGCGTGGAGTCGTCGCCGCCGAGCAGGGACCGGACCCAGTCGCGTACGGGGTCGGCGAATTCCTGCGGCTCGGAGGCGTCGTGCAGCGAGGCCCGGCGCCCGGCGTACAACTGGGCGTGGTCGGGCAGTACATGGGCGACCAGCAGCCCGGTGTCGTGCCGGACGGCCTCCTTCCGTGCCCACTCCAGGGCTCTGAGGCTGTGTTCCGAACCGTCGACGGCCGCGATCACCGGTGTGTTGCTCATCCGTCCAGCCTGCTGGGCGTCCGCGCGGGTCGCATCCGCAAGGAAGCGGCGGGCGTGGCCGCCCTTCGGACGCGAAGGAGCCGCGTCAGCGCGTAGCCTTTTGGGTGCAGGTCGCGTCGTGCGACCGTTTTTGCAGGTCGCAGGCTGAGTTTTGGAGGATGTTGTGCGTTTGCAGGTCGTCGATCACCCCTTGGTGGCGCACAAACTCACCACCCTGCGCGACAAGCGCACCGACTCCGCCACCTTCCGGCGGCTCGCCGACGAGCTCGTGACCCTGCTCGCCTACGAGGCCACCCGGGACGTGCGTACGGAGCAGGCCGACATCGAGACCCCGGTCGCCCCGACCACCGGCGTGAAGCTCTCGCACCCGCGCCCGCTGGTCGTCCCGATCCTGCGTGCCGGTCTCGGCATGCTCGACGGCATGGTGCGGCTGCTGCCGACCGCCGAGGTGGGCTTCCTGGGCATGGTCCGCAACGAGGAGACCCTGGAGGCCTCCACGTACGCGACGCGCATGCCGGAGGACCTCTCGGGCCGCCAGGTCTACGTCGTCGACCCGATGCTCGCCACCGGCGGCACGCTGGTCGCGGCGATCCAGGAACTGATCAAGCGCGGCGCCGACGACGTCACGGCCGTGGTGCTGCTGGCCGCGCCCGAGGGCGTCGAGATCATGGAGCGCGAGCTGGCGGGCACGCCGGTGACCGTGGTGACGGCCGCGGTGGACGAGCGGCTCAACGAGCACGGCTACATCGTTCCGGGCCTGGGTGACGCGGGCGACCGCATGTACGGCTCGGCGGAGTAGGACCCGCGGCGGTCCGGCACGCCGTACGGCGTGCCGGCGCGTCAGCAGTTCTTGGGCGCGGGCGCGGGGTTGGCCAGCAGGGCCAGCGCCTTGTCCGCGTCCTCCTTCGTGCTCAGCTCCTTGAAGGCGTCGCCCAGGATCAGGTCGACGTCCGCGGTCTCGCGGGTGTCGGTCTGCTGGGTGGTGCCGGCGAGCTGTGTGCCGAGTACGGAGAAGACGGCCTTGTCGGTCGTGGGGGAGCCCAGCAGTATCCCCGTGCCGGGGACCTTCTTGTCGAAGGTGGCCGGGGCGTTGCCCACGTTGCCGATCACGAAGCCGCGTTTGGCCAGCTCGTCACCGACGGCCTTGGCCAGACCCGCGCGCGGGGTCGCGTTGTAGACGTTGACCGTGATCTCCCCCGGCGGGGGGAGCACGACGGCGGGTTTCGCGGCGGCCGGGGCGGTGGAGGCGGCGCCGGGGCCGCTCTTGGCGGCGGTGCCGGGAGGCGTCGTGGGGCAGTCCTTGGCGCCCGCAGCCGTGTTCCGCTTCGGGCTGTCGCCCTGGAACACGTCGATGAGCTGCAGGGCCCCGTAGCCGACCAGGGCCAGCGCAAGGATCGAGCCGAGCACGGCGAGGACGATCCGGGTACGGCTCCGCTTACGACTCATACGGGGGTAGGCGGCTCCCGTGACGCGGTACTTTCCGCCCATGCCGGGGGGAGTGAGCATGCTCATGGGCGCAGCGTAGTGCGACCCGGTGTCGATGCCTACTAAATGATCTGCTGATAGGTCAATGGTGACCCGAAAGGCGCAATACAGACGAAGCCGTCAGTCCATTTCGAGGACCCGCGCGTGCAGCACCTGGCGCTGTTGCAGGGCCGCGCGCACGGCGCGGTGCAGTCCGTCCTCCAGGTAGAGGTCGCCCCGCCACTTCACGACGTGGGCGAACAGGTCGCCGTAGAAGGTGGAGTCCTCGGCGAGCAGCGTTTCGAGGTCGAGCTGGCCCTTGGTCGTCACGAGCTGGTCCAGCCGGACCGGGCGCGGCGCGACGTCCGCCCACTGCCGGGTGGTTTCCCTGCCGTGGTCGGGATAAGGCTTTCCGCTTCCGATGCGCTTGAAGATCACACGGAAAGCCTACCGGGCCGGTGCGTGCGGGCGCAGCCTCGTGACGGTGGTGCAAAAGTGACGAACAGCGCTATTTGGGGAGTGAATCATGAGCGAGAGCACCGACCCCCGCACCGACCCCGCCCTTCCCGCGGACGGTACGGGGCCGGCGGGACCGGCCGCGGAGATCGCCGCCGGGTACGCCTTCACCGGACCCGCGCTCGACCTCGGGGCCCTCCTGTGGGACGGCGCCTGCCTGCCCGACCGTCAGATCCGCATCCCCCTGGGAATGCTCAACCGCCACGGACTGGTCGCGGGGGCCACCGGAACCGGCAAGACCAAGACGCTCCAGCTCATCGCCGAACAGCTGTCCGCGGGCGGCGTCCCGGTCTTCCTCGCGGACATCAAGGGCGACATCTCCGGGATCTCCGCGCCCGGGACGCCGGGCGACAGGGTCGACGAACGGGCCCGGGACGTGGCCCAGACGTGGGAGCCCACCGGATACCCCTGCGCGTTCTACTCGCTCGGCGGGATCGGGCCCGGCATCCCGCTCCGCTCCACGGTCACCAGCTTCGGCCCGGTCCTGATGTCGAAGGTGCTCCAGCTCAACCAGACGCAGGAGCAGTCCCTCGGCCTGATCTTCCACTACGCCGACACCAAGGGCCTCGAGCTCGTCGACCTCAAGGACCTGCGCGCGGTCGTCGCCTTCCTCGTCTCCGACCAGGGCAAAGCCGAACTCAAGGGGATCGGCGGGCTGTCCACCGTGACGGCCGGGGTGATCCTGCGGGCGCTCACCGCCTTCGAGCAGCAGGGCGCCTCGGAGTTCTTCGGCGAGCCCGAGTTCGACACGAGCGAGTTCCTGCGGACGGCCGCCGACGGGCGCGGACTGGTCTCCGTACTGGAACTCCCGGCCGTCCAGGACAAGCCGCAGCTCTTCTCCACCTTCCTGATGTGGCTGCTGGCCGACCTCTACAACGACCTCCCGGAGGTCGGCGATCTGGACAAGCCCAAGCTCGTCTTCTTCTTCGACGAGGCGCACCTGCTCTTCAACGGGGCCTCGAAGGCCTTCCTCGCGGCCATCACCCAGACGGTCCGGCTCATCCGCTCCAAGGGCGTCGGCGTCTTCTTCGTGACGCAGACCCCCAAGGACGTGCCGGCGGACGTCCTCGCCCAGCTCGGCAACCGGGTGCAGCACGCGCTGCGCGCCTTCACCCCCGACGACGCCAAGGCGCTGAAGGCGACCGTGAAGACCTTCCCCCACTCCGCGTACGACCTGGAGGAGTTGCTCACCGGGCTGGGCACCGGCGAGGCGGTCGTCACCGTGCTCAGCGAGAAGGGCGCCCCCACCCCGGTCGCGGCGACCCGGCTGCGCGCCCCGCAGTCGCTGATGGGGCCGATCACGGCGGCGGACCTGGAGCAGGCCGTGAAGGCCTCCCCGCTCTGGTCGCGCTACGCGGAGCCGATCGACCGCGAGTCGGCGTACGAGAAGATCACCGCCGAACAGGCCGCCGCCGAGGCACGGGCGGAGGAGGCCGCGGCCGCCGCCGAGGCGGAGAAGGAGGCCGAGGCGGCACGGAAGGAGGCCGCGCGGGCCGCGCGCAGCGCCCCGAAGCCGGATCCCTCGTTGGCCGAGCAGGTGGTGGGGAGCGGGCTGTTCCGCTCGCTGGCCCGGTCGATCGGGACCCAGTTGGGACGGGAGATCTCCCGCTCCATCTTCGGTACGGCGCGCAAGCGGCGGTGACGCGGTGACAGACTCTGGCCCATGCGGACCGAACTCACCGACACCACGTCCAGCAAGGTCAACCGGGCCCTGCTCGAAGCCCGCCGGGCGATAGGCAGCCCGACCATGGGGCTGGTGCTGACCCTTGTCCTGGCCACCGACGAGGAGAACGCCTACGACGCCGTACGCGCGGCCTCCGAGGCCTCACGCGAACACCCCTGCCGCATCATCGCGGTGATCCGGCGGACCTCCCGAGGCCCGCACAAGCTGCGCGCGAACCGGGTCGACGCCGAACTGCGGGTCGGCTCGGACGCCGGGACCGGCGAGATCGTGCTGCTGCGCCTGCACGGGGCGCTGACCGAGCACGCCGGCTCGGTCGTCCTGCCGCTGCTCCTGCCGGACGCGCCCGTGGTGGCCTGGTGGCCGGGCGACGCGCCCGCCGAGCCGGCGCGGGACCCGCTGGGCCGGCTCGCGCAGCGCCGGATCACGGACGCGGCCGCCGCCTTCGACCCGGTCGGCGTGCTCGACGAGCGGGCCGACGGCTACCGGCCCGGCGACACGGACCTGGCCTGGACCCGGCTCACGCCGTGGCGCTCGCTGCTGGCCGCGGCCCTGGACCAGAAGCCGCTGCCGGTGACCGGCGCGGCGGTGGAGAGCGAGCCGGACAACGCGAGCGCGGAGCTGCTGGCGCGCTGGCTGGAGGACCGGCTGGGGATGCCGGTGGCCCGGCTGGTGAGCGAGGGCCCGGTGATCACCGGCGTCAGCCTGCGGACCACGGGCGGGGAGATCCGGGTGGACCGCCCCGCGGGCGTGCTGGCCACCTTGAGCCTGCCGGGGAGCCCCGACCGCAAGGTGGCCCTCAAGATCCGCAGCGGCGCGGAACTGTTGGCGGAGGAACTGCGCCGCCTCGACGCGGACGTGGTCTACGGCTCCGCGCTGCGGCGCCGGCCGCTCCAGACGGGGCTCTCCGCGTAGTGGTTGTCGTAGGTCGCCGAGCTGTCCTTGATGTCCTGCACGGTGGCCTCGCCCGCGTTGACCCGGCCGAGGAGCCGGTAGTAGTCGAAGCGGCCCATGCCGGGGGTGAAGCCGACGAAGACGGCGGCGGTGTGGCCGGCCGCCGGGGCGAAGGCGTGCTTGACGCCCGGCGGGACGGCGATGAAGTCGCCGGCGCCCAGGGTGTGGATCTCGTCGTCGACGAGGATGTCGAGCTTGCCCGCGGTCACGTGGAAGAACTCCGTGGCCTTGGTGTGGAAGTGGACGGGGGCGCCCGCCGCGCCCTCGTCGAAGGTGGCGGTGTTGCAGGTGAGCTCGGCGGTGTCGGTGAGCAGGGTGATGAGGCTGCCGGGGCCGTCGTAGATGGCCTCGGCGGTGGCGGCGCGGGTCGCGATCTCTGTCATGTCCACCAATCTACGATCTTGAGCGACCGGAATCAGGGGTCAATCGGAGGCCGGTCCGGCCGGTCAATTCCTGCCCGACCTGCCGCCCGACCACGCGATCAGGAGCCGCCCGCGGCCTTGGCGGCCTTCGCGGCGGCCTTCATCTCCTGCTTGTGCGCCCGCACCTTGGCCAGGGACTCCGGGCCCGTGATGTCGGCCGCCGAGCGGTAGACGTTCGCCGGGCCGTACCCGCCCGCAGCCTCCCGCCAGCCCGTCGGACGCACGCCGAACCGCTTGCCCAGCAGGGCGAGGAAGATCTGCGCCTTCTGCTCCCCGAAGCCCGGCAGCGCCTTGAGGCGCTTCAGCAGCTCCTGGCCGGTCGTGGCGTCGGCCCAGACCGCCTCCGCGCTCCCGTCGTAGTGCTCCACGAGGTACGCGCACAACTGCTGGATCCGCGTCGCCATCGACCCCGGATACCGATGTACGGCGGGCTTCTCGGAGAGCAGCGCGGCGAAGGCCTCCGGGTCGTACGCGGCGATGGCGTGCGCGTCGAGATCGTCGGAGCCGAGCCGCTGGGCGATCGTCCAGGGCCCCGAGAACGCCCACTCCATCGGCACCTGCTGGTCCAGCAGCATTCCGACGAGTGCGGCGAGCGGGCTCCGGCCGAGCAGCGCGTCGGCCTCCGGCTGCTGGGCCAGCCGGATGGTGATGTCCTTGTCCATGGCTCCAGCGTCCCGCCTGGGCGCGCTCCCCGCGCGGTCGCCGCACCGCGCGCCTAGCGTGAGTACGGCCGTCTACGACGACGACAGCTACGAGACGACAGGTACGAGACGAGGAGTCGATCGATCATGTCTGAGTTCTCCGAAGGCGCTCCGTGCTGGGTGGACGCGATGTTCGCCGACGTGGAGGGGGCCAAGACCTTCTACGCGGACGTGCTGGGCTGGACCTTCGGCGAGGCGAGCAGCGAGTACGGCAACTACACGCAGGCCTACTCCGACGGCAAGGCCGTCGCCGCCGTGGTCCCGCCGATGCCGGGAGCCGACGCCCCGTCCCAGTGGTGTCTGTACTTCGCCTCGCCCGACGCGGCGGCCACCGCCGAGAAGGTGACGGCGAACGGCGGCGAGGTGCTGATGGGCCCCATGCAGGTGGGCACCTTCGGCACGATGCTGATCGCGAAGGAGCCGAGCGGCGCGGTCTTCGGCGTCTGGCAGCCGGGCGAGCACAAGGGCTTCGAGAAGATGGGCGAGGCGGGCGCGTACGCGTGGGCGGAGGTCTTCACCCGGGACCCCGCCAAGGCGGACGGGTTCCTGCCGAAGGTCTTCCCGTACGGCGCCCAGCAGATGGACCCGGGCGACGACCCGGAGATGGCCGGCATGGACTTCAAGGTCTTCAGCGTCGGCGGAGCCGGGAACCCGGTGCTGGGCCGGATGAAGATGGACTCCGACTTCCCGCCGGACGTGCCGCCGTACATCCAGGTCTACTTCGGGGTGCCGGACTGCGACGAGGCGGTGGCGAAGACCCAGAAGCACGGCGGGAAGCTGCACTTCGGCCCGATGGACAGCCCGTTCGGCCGGTTCGCGGCGGTCACGGACCCGCAGGGCGCCGCCTTCGCGGTGATCGACATGTCGACAACGGTGGGTGAGATGCCGAGCTTCGGCTGAGCCGCCCCGGATGCCGTGTCGCCCTGCCGTGTCGCCGTGCCGGGCGACACGGCAGACTGCCCCGCACACGGGTTCCATCTGCGCGGGGGCGGATTCAATGCGACACGGGACGATTCTGGCTGCCGCGGGATGCGGACTGGCGATCCTCGCGACGGCCGGGTGCGGCCTGCCGCCCGCGCCGGAGCCGTCTCCCGGACACGCGCCGACACTCTCGCAGCACGGCAGCTCGCCGAAGCCGTCGTCGGCGCCGTCGACACCCTCGCCCGCAGCGTCGGTGCCCCTGCCGTCGGCGTCGGCACCTTCGACGACGCCCTCCGGGCCGCCGCAGGCGACGGGGCCGGCCGAGCCGGTCGGGGACGCCGAGGTCACGGCTGCCGACGGCCGGCTGCTGGAGGCCGTCCGCAGGGACACGGCCCCGGAGCTCCGGGTACCGGGCGACGAGTCCCTCCTCGTCATCCACCGCGAACCGGCGGGCGACACGGGCGAGCTCGCCTGGATGCCGGACGACCGGAACTACTGCCTGGCCGTGGTCCGGGACGCCCGCGCGAGCACCACCTGCAACCCCCTGCCGAAGTCCTGGGCGCGCATCGGGATCCGGCTGGTGACCGAGGGCGCCGTGTACCCCGGCCGG
This sequence comes from Streptomyces virginiae, assembly GCF_041432505.1. GTDB lineage: Bacteria > Actinomycetota > Actinomycetes > Streptomycetales > Streptomycetaceae > Streptomyces > Streptomyces virginiae_A. The sequence goes on along the minus strand of NZ_CP107871.1, from coordinate 4,282,153 downwards.
ACCACGATCTACTTCGCCGTCGTGGACGGCGGCCACGCCCCGTACGCGTACACCGGATCCGGCCCGCACCGCACGGACCTGAGCCCGGTCCGCGAGGCCACGGCCGCCTTCGCCTCGGGCCGGACCCTGAGCCTGCTCACCTACGAACGCCCCGTCCCCGCGATCTCACCGACCGACCGGGAGATCTGCAGCGCGGACAACGCCGTCTGCTTCCCCGCCCTCGACGTCTACGTCCCCGGCAGCCCCTGAGCGCGGGGCGGAGTCTTTTTTCGCGCGGCCTGTCACACCGGTGCGGCGGGGTGGGTCAGAGGAGTGAAGCAGGCGGGAGACAGACCGGAGCGACCGCGCACCGGCTCCCGCCCGAGGGGAGCTCCCATGTCCACCACCGCAGTCGTCTTCGCCCTGGTCGGCGCCTTCATGGTCGGATTCTCGGCGGCCTCGATGTACCTCGGGGCGAAGTGGGTCGTGGAGCCGCTGGTCGAGTACGGGGTCCCGCGCTCGTGGTGGACCCCGCTCGCCACCGCGAAGGCGGCCGGCGCGGTCGGCCTGGCGGTGGGTGTCTTCGTCCCCGCGATCGGCGTCGCGGCGGCGATCGGGGTGGCCCTGTACTTCGCGGGCGCCGTGATCACGGTGCTCCGGGCGAAGTCCTACGCCCACGTCGCCTTCCCGGTGATCTACGCGGCCCCGGCGGTCGTGGCCCTGGCCCTCGGCTTCAACGGCTGAGGCGGCCCCCCGCGCTACGGGGTCACGAACGGCAGGTCGGCCGGGCCGACCCGGTCCAGCGGCCCGGCCGCGCGCAGCACCACGTCCAGGACGGCCTCGGGACGGGCGGCGTAACTGTTCGAGAACCACGGCATGTTGGCCTCGACCACGGCGTACCGGCCGGTCGCGCCGACGAGGCCGACGTCGACGGTGACGGCGCTGGGCAGGTCCGGGCCCGTCGCGGCGAGCAGCGCGGCCGCGAAGCCGCGTACGTCCGCCCCGCGCCCGTCCTCGTCGAGCGGGGCGGGGTCCAGGCGTCCGTGGACGGCGTACCGGCTGCCGGCGGCGATCTCCCCGTCGAGCAGGAACAACCGGTACTCGGCGGCGAAGTCCACCACCTCCGAGACCAGCACGGGGGTGGTGGCGGGCAGGGACCGCGGCAGCGGTGAGCCGGGCCCGTACACGGCGGGCGGGAAGGACTTCTCGCGCGGCGGCTTCACGAACGCCGGCCGCCCGGATCCGATCAGCTCCCGCGCCGCCCGACCCAGGGTGGTCAGCTCGACCCGGCGGCCCGTGAACCGCTCGGGCAGCCGCGTGAGCCAGTCGTCGGGGGGCTCCAGCAGCCCCAGCCCGAGCGCTCCGGCCACCCGCGCGGCGGCGTGCGGGCCACCGCACCAGTGCACGGGCCGGCCGACCAGCTCTCCGAAGTCGGGGCCGAGGGCCCGGACGGTCATCCCCCGGCGGGCGGCGGCCTCCGCGAGCAGCCCGGCCGTGGCGGTCGGCCGGGCGGGTATCAGGAACACCTCGTCCGTCATCCGGCCATTGTGGCGCGGGCATCCGGCCGGGACGGGGGGACGCGGACGGAGAAACGCGGAAACGTAGAAGGGCCCCGCTGCAAGCAGCGGGGCCCTTCTACAACGTGCCCGGTGAGGCACTGGCGGAGGATACGAGATTCGAACTCGTGAGGGGTTGCCCCCAACACGCTTTCCAAATGTTCGTACGGGCGTCCGACGGGGGCCGTACGCGTCCTGACCTGCGGCGGGGCGTTCGGGGTGGCCCCGTACGGACGGGGCCGGACGGGGGTGAATGAGACCAGAACTGAGACCAGAGTGCGGTGTGACGCGGCCGCCTGCGCCGCGTTCGGCGGCTTCGGCATCAAGTCTTCGACCGCTGGGGGCTCTCTGCCCGAAACGGGTGTCCCTTAGTCGTCCTCGCCGAACCCGGAGCGGATGTTCTCATGCCCGCACGACGGACACTTGATGTAGGCATGCGAGTTGCTTCCATCCTCGTATGGCAGGTAGCTCATGCCACCAGACAACGACGACTGGCACATCTCGCAAGTGCCGCCTCCACTGCTCTTGCCCCGCTGCATGGAATCCACGAGCTGGCCGTCTTCCATGAAGAACACGCCGCCCTCGCAGTTCGGACACTCGAAGCGGCCCTCAGCCCATCCGCCCTTATCCGCGCCGATCAACGAAGCGCTGCACCACGGACAGGTTTCAGTGGACCCGTCACCGCCGCCTTTCAACAACCTGTCAAAGAGTCCCATCGCTGCCTTCCCTCCTGCGGGCTGCACGTCACGCTCCACCCGGTTGTCCATCACCGTGTCTCCACCCCCGCCCTGCCGATCCACGATGAATACGTGGTCCGGGGCCTCGGACGGCTGACCTTGCCCGTGCGGAACGGGCGGCTGGCCATTGGGCCATCCTGCTGTGGTGTGGGCCAACCTACCGGCGTTTGGCTCTGGACCGTGTTGCGATCTTCCTGGCGCCCGAGGCGTTCATGCGCATTCGTGCGAACTCGATGCTCACATCGAAGCGCTGAGCGACCTCGTCATCGGCAAGGTTGTCGAACGCGGCCTTGATCGCGGCGGACTTGGGGATCAGGAGTTCCGCGGAGAGGTCGTGTGCCTCCCGCTCCTTCACCTTCATCGCCGGGTCCAGGCTGCGGCACCCGCCATCGCTGACCAGAACGCCAGTGAACTCGTGCTCAAGAAGGAGGTGCCCCATTTCGTGCGCGATGTTCGATCGGAGCCGCTGCGATGTATGCGACGAGTTCACGAGGATGAAGCAGCCTGTCCCTGCCGGGACCAGGGCGGCGGACCACTTTCCTGCACCGGCGGAACTGAAGTACTCCAGCGCCGCCGGTGAGCAACCGTGAGCGGCGAGGTCGCTCAGGCCGTACACGCGGACACCCCACTCATCGGTCAGGCGCGTGAGGTCTAGGGGGTCGTGGAGGTCGACTTCGATCCGTCGACGCTCCTCGAGCGCCAGTTCTTCGAGCGCCTTTTTGGTCCACCGAGATCCCATGCTCACCCCACAGTGGAGTCGCGGTCGGAGGCGAACCGACGCATTGCCGCTCCGATCACTTCTTCCAGGTACCGCACGTCTTCTTCACCCAGATCGCTGCGGGCGCGCAGGAGCGGGGCGAGTTGCACCAGCAGCTCCGGCTCGGCGGTGGGCTTGCCCTCGGCGTCGCCGCCCGAATCGATCATGAAGTTTTCGGCCGGCAGGGAGAGCCACTGCACGAGGGCGGCGAAGGCGTCCACGTCCGGTCGGTGGCCATTGGCTAGCCGGGTCATGGTCGAAGGGCTGACGCCCACCTCTCCTGCCAACTGTCGCCACGAGAGTCCTCTCGTGGTCCGCGCGGCATCGAGGGCCGCGTACAGAGCGGCCACGTTCACGCGGTTCCTGGCCATCGCCCTCCTCCTCTTGGTGTGGGGGTGTTGCCTCCTTTCTATCAGTGTTCGACATTTCAAACACCCCCGTGCTAGCGTGATCACGAGTGTTCGACATCTCAAACGATGCGAAGATCTCGAAACGCAGGCGTGCCCGCCTCTTACCAGGCGGCACCGGTACACCAGAAACGAGGAACGCGATGGACACCGTCATCGAGCCGACGGCCGGCCAGAACGAGCGCCGCCCCGTCAAGGTCACAGTCACCGTGAACAACCAGCCCGTGATCCTGCCCAGCCGTGAGCTCACTGGCCTGGAGATCAAGCAGGCAGCGATCGCCCAGGGCGTACCGATCGACACCGGCTTCCAGCTGTCGGTCAAGCGGGGGAACGGGCGCTACGAGGTCGTCGACGACGACGAGCAGATCCGGGTCCACCCGAACCAGGAGTTCCTGGCCGTGCCCCCGGACGACAACTCGTGAACACCCTCGCTTCGGCAATCACCGAAGCCGTCGAGGCCGTCCGGGCCCAGTTCACCGGTCACCCGGTCGAGGTGGTTCCGGACGGCACCGGCGGTGTGTTCGTCACCGTCGAGGACGTGCCGGTCGGCCCCTCCTACGCTCCGGCTGTCACCTGGCTCGGGTTCCAGATCAGCGCCGCCTACCCGGACGCCGACGTCTACCCCCACTACGTCGGGCCGCTTTCCCGTACCGACGGGCAGTCCCATGGACCGGCAGTCCAGTCGACGGGCTGGCGCGGCCAGCCCGCACTGCAGATCTCCCGCCGTTCCAACCGTCGAGACGCGATCGTCGACAGCGCGGCACTCAAGGCCGAAAGGATCCGCCTGTGGCTCGCCGACCAGTGAACCCGCCCGCCGAGGGATGGAGTCTGACCATCCCCCACCGCCTCTGGACGGAGCTGTCCGCGCATCTGTTCCCGTTCGGCGGTGGGGCCGTGTTGCTGGCCGGCCATGCCGAAGGGGCGCGGGGCCCGCGGCTGCTGGCCTATGACCTGATCACGGCCACCAATGACACCGCCTACATCCCTGGCGAGTACGGCCACCGCGCTCTCGCCCCATCGTTTGTCCGGGATGCGGCAGTCCGTGCCCGTGACGAATCTGCGGCCTACCTTGCGGTCCATGCCCATGGGGGGCTGGATCGGGTTCGCTTCTCCTCCGTCGACACCGCGAGCCATGAGCGTGGGTATCCGGCCCTGCGGCAGATCACCGGACAGACGGTCGGTGGGCTCGTCTTTACCCCACACGCCGCTGCGGGGGACCTCTGGCTTGCCGACGGCAGCCGCACACCCTTGGCCGAGACCGTGATCCCGGGAGGCAATCTGCTGCGCCTCCGCCCCTGTCCGGTCACTGCCACGCCCGCCGGGCCGGGCCACGATCGGCAGGCCCGGCTCCTGGGCGACGTCGGGCAGGCGACGCTGAACCGGCTCCGAGTTGCAGTCGTCGGCCTGGGCGGTGTCGGCAGCATCCTCGTCGAAGAACTTGCCCGCCTGGGGGTTGGCACGCTCGTCCTCATCGACGACGACACCGTCGAGGCCACCAACCTGCCTCGCCTCGTAGCTGCCGGAAAGGACGACATCGGCCAGCTCAAGACCGACCTCGCGGCCCGGAACGCGCAGCGCGCCAATCCCCGCATTCGTCTGATCCCCAAGGCCACACGCGTGGAGCACCCAGAGGCCCTCAACGAGCTGGCGCTCTGCGACTGGATCTTCCTCGCCGCCGACAGCGCATCCGCCCGCCACTGGGTCAACGCCACCGTTCAGCAGTTCCTCATCCCAGGCGTCCAAGTAGGCGTCAAGATCCCCGTCGATTCCGCCGGCTGCGTCGGCCAGATCCACACCGCCACCCGGATCATGCTCCCCGGCGACGGTTGCCTGTGGTGCAACCGGCTCATCGATTCCACTCAGCTCGCGATCGACATGCACCCCAAAGCCGAACGGGATGCTGCCCGCTACGTCCCGGGTGTCCCGGTGCCCAGCGTCATCACACTCAACACCCTCGCAGCTGCCGAGGCACTCAACCACTTCGTCCTGGCCGCCACCGGCCTGCATGATGACGACCACGATCACGCCGCCGTCATTCATCGCCCCCGTACTCGCCAGCGCGATCTGCAAGACCCCCGCCAGGACGCGAACTGTCGGTGGTGCACTCCGGCTGGCCGCCTCGGCCGTGGTGACAGCGGGAGCGTCGTGCAGACGGCCACCCTCTAACCAAATATTCGTACGGGGGTCAGGGGCGTCCTGACCTGCGGCGCAGCGTTCGGTGCGGCCACGCACGGACGGGCCCGCACGGACGCGAATGAGACCAGAACTGAGCCCAGGGAACCGCGGCCGATCAGGGACTGAGGTCCACGCTGAGGCAGTCGTTCGAGTCCACCGCCATCCCGGTCGGGGTGTAAGCGATGACACCGTGTTCGGTCCCGGCCAATGCCCGCATCGCGGTGCAGCGCTGACCGGCGTCGCCACTGGTGTACTCGATCACAACTGAGTCTCTGCGGTCGGCTGGGTCTTCTTCCTCAGGATTGCCGGGCAGGATGTAGGCCGCCTTCACGTCCTGGACGCGCTTCACCCAAGGGGGCACTCCGGCACCGTAGCTGGGGGCCACGCGTGGGGTGGGCGTGTCATCGGCCTGTGGCGTCGCCGCAGTCGTTGGTGAAACCGTCGAGGGGCTGCTCGGTGCTGGAGGTACCGCCGACACGTGCGGAGTCGCCGAAGCGGCCTCGTCCGGGTCGTTGCCGCCGGCGTCAAGAAGGAATGCCAAGGCGATGACGGCGATGAGTCCTGCACCCGCGAACAGGCCAGCCCGGGAGAGTGGTGGCCCCGCAGCAGCAGGTGGCGTCACGGAGGTCAGTCTGTCCGGAGGGACGGATAGCTCGCTTCCCGTGCCGAGCATCCGTATCTCGACCTTGCCGTCGGCGGCGTGACCAGTGACGTTGGCGCGGTTCCCCAGGTACAGGACGATCGAGCCGACTGGGAAGGGCTGTGGCGCAGGCGTCAAAGCGGAACCTTTCGATTACAGGTGTGTTGGCTGGCTTCAGTCACTGAGGCCGAGGATCTCCAGGTGGCCCGCGAAGCTGTCGGCCAGGCTGGCCAGTACGGCCTTGTCCCTGGCCGCGGTCGCGCGGGACGGGAAACCGATCACACCAGTACCGGTGTGCGCGCTCGCGCCTTGAACGAGCAGGAAAGGACGGCTGCCGCCGTCGTGGTCGGCATTGGTGAACCCGTCCCGCACCAAGTCGGGCGCTGCGTGATGAAGGATGGAGGTCTCGATCTCGCCGGCGTGCATGATCGGAGGATCAGCCCGCAAGCAGGGCCTCGATCGCGGTTGCGGGAGTCGCGCAGCGGAATCCTGTGTCGTCGTCGAGCATCTCGGCGGAGGCGTCGTTGAATACGGCGGGGACGGCTCGGGCGAAAGGGCTGGTCCAGGCGCCGGCCTTGAGCTCGTAGCGGCCTGGCTCGGAGCGGGTCGAGCACCACTCCCAGGTGTTGCCGCAGAGGTCGTAGACGCCGTACGGGGAGACGCCACTGTGGTAACGGCTGACTGGGGTCGTGGAGCCGATGCCGCTCTCGCGGGAGTTGCACTTGGCCGGGGTGTGGTTGTTACCCCAGGGGTACGAGTCGCCGCGGGCGCCGCGGGCCGCCTTCTCCCATTGCTGGGCGGTCGGTAGTTCCTTGCCCGCCCATGCCGCGTAGGCCGAGGCGTCGTGCCAGGTGACGAAGACGACCGGGTGGTCGAGGATAGCGTCGGGACACTTGCCGCGGTGCCAGTGCTGGGGCGGCTCGTGGCCGGTGGCGGCCACGAAGCGGGCGTAGTCGTTGTTGGTCACCGGGTAGACGTCGATGTAGAAGGACGGGAGCCAGACTGGCTCGTTCTTCTCGCCGCACAGGAATGTGCCCGCCTCGATGAGGGCCATGCTTTTGCCGTCGCGAGGGTGACGGATCTTGTGCTGCTGTGGCTGGGCCCCGGGGCTTGGAGCCTCCTGGGCGGGGAGCACCGTGCCCAGCGAGCGCGCGAGGCTCGCGAACCGCTCGTGGACGTCAGGTGCGGAACTGGAGAGGAGCGTGTCCAGAGCCGCCTGGTTGACCTGCCTGAGCCGGATCGTGTCCTTGCGTGATTCCCACTTGGACACCATGCGATCGCTGACACCGAGGCGCGTCGCGAACTCCTCGGTGCTCATCCGCGATGCCTCGCGTAAGGCCCGGACCTCCAGTCCGGACCATCGCTCAACTGTCGCCACTCCAGGACTCCTTGTTGCCGGCTGTTCCCGACCAGCTTAGCCAGTTGGAGCCCGGCTTCGGAGCGCTACAACAAGTCGTCTTCGATCTCCGTGTACTCCTTGCGGAGTGCGTCGATGATCGCGTGGGATTCGGGTAGCTCGATGCTGTCGATCGCGCTGACGGCCCGGACACCGATCGCCGCGTTGGTGGCGAACGCGGCTGTCATGTTCGGCAGGTCGTCCAGCCGGACCGTTCGCTCATCGTGGTCGTGGGCACCCTTGAGGAGCTCCATGGTCACGCCGACGAGGCAGTCGGCGTTCGGCCAGATCACCCGGTTGCCGTCGAAGAAGCCGATGTTCCAGGTGCCTCCCTCCGAGATCACCCCTTCCTGGTCGACGAAGAGCGCGTCGTCGAATCCGCTCAACTGTGCCTGACGGCGGTGATGGAGGGTCGCGAAGAGGCCGACGCTCTTGACGCTCGGGAGGTCACGTACGTACGTCGTGGACTGGACCCTGAGCGGCGGCAGTGGAAGGGCGCCCGCCGATCGGGAGGTCACTAGTACGTGCGGGTCTTTGGCCTCGCTCGGGTGGCCGAGGTCGAGTCGGGGGTCGAAGACGGTGACGCGGACGGTCGTGGACCCGGTCTCAGGTGCCGCGCGGCGGGCCAGCTCGCGGACGCGCTGCGGGTCGAGGTCGACACCGAAGAGGGTTCGGCAGTCACGCCGGAGCCGCTCCAGGTGCAGAGAGAGGCCGCGTACGCGGCCATCGTCCACGCGCATCGAAGTGAAGTGGCCGTAGTTGGTCAGGGCCAGGTTCTGAAGCTGAGACGGCTCGACTGGTTCTCCGTTGAGTTCTGCCATGCGGCCAGAGTGCCATCTCGTGCGGGGCTCTCAGCCGTGAAGGGCCTGGCAGGACGGCCTAGTTCGGTGAAAGTTCGGTCCTGGGGCGGTGGGAGGACGTTCCGGCGGAGCGGCCCGGCCAGCAGCCTTGTGATGCGAGCACGAACCCCGCCACCGCCTCTCCGGTGTCGGTACGTCGGCTCCGATCGCGGTGGGTGCGCCCTGCATGAGCTCGGGCGAGAGGCGACCACCGTCGCGGCGATCAACGTCTGGTCTGTCTCGGAACAGCTCCGAGCAGTGACAGCACAAATGGGAGCAAAGCGGATGCAAACCGACTCTCGAATGTCTCGGGTGACAGCGACCCTGATCCCCAGGCAGCAGACCCTCCGCTGTGTCGAAGAGCCGACGGGGCGATCCGCCGTCGGCGATGCCCGCCCCGCCACCCGTCGGCACAACCTCGTCGTGGTCGGCTTCGACGAGATCGTCGCCAACAAGTACCTGCCCTGCATCAGGGCCGCCGTCGAGGCAGGCCACGTCGACTCGTACTCCGTCATCGACCTGGAGTCGGAGCGGGCGACGATCGAGGAACGCATCCAGGGAGCCGACCTGAAGCCTCGGGAGGTCGTCTACCTTCCGGAGTCGGGCCGTGGCTCGACCGCGCAGCAGGACCAGCCGGAGCTGATCGGAGCCGCCCTCCGGCAGCTTCGGCAGCCCGAGCTGCCGATGAAGGTGTACATCGCGACCGAGGTGCGGGCGCACGAGGCGTACCTGCGCTACTGCGTCGAGAACGGCATCGACTCCCTGGTGGAGAAGCCGGTCTTGGCTCCGCTGGTCGACGGCCGGTTCGCGCCGTCTCGCATCACCGACGTCATGGAGGAGCTCATCGCCCAGGCCGACCGTACCGGTGCCAAGCACTCCGTGATGACCCTGAGCCGGTACCACCGCATCTACAACGGCGAGGTGCTCCGCTCGCTCGAAGAGAGGGTGCGGGACTGGCAGGCTCCCGTCACCTCGTTCCACCTGCGAGCCGCTGGCGGCGTCTGGAACCTCCAGCACGAGTACGAGACGCGGGACGATCACCCCTACCGGTACGGCTACGGGATGATGATGCACGGGGCCTACCACTACGTCGATCTCGCCGTGCAGTGCCTGTCCCTCAACAAGCTGGTGTTCCCCGACCGCCGCTTCAGGCTCGAAGTCAGCTCATTCGGCGCCTTCCCGGCTGACCAGCACCTCCGCCTCCCGAAGCCGGCCGCCAGCCGGTTCGCGGACGGGCACCCGCGCTGGCCCCACGCCGAGAGCCCGGCGGCCTTCTTCGGCGAGACGGACATCACCGCCACGTTCCGCCTGGTCGACGTCGCGTCGGAGCGCACCCTGACCATCGGGACGCTGTCCTTCGAGCAGACGACGCCGTCCATCCGCAGCTGGCAAGACTTCCCGGACGACGTCTACAACAAGAACGGCCGCACCTCCAGCGTCGACCTCGAAGCGCAGCTGTCGACCCTCTACTCCGCGCACGTCCACTGCTACGACGTGCCCCGCGGGCAGAACGCGGACAAGATCGACGCCTTCGCCCGGCTGACCACGAGGGCGAATGCCTCCCTGCTGCCGGACGAGCAGTACACGACCGTCCAGACGTTCGACGGGCTGTTCCACAGCGACAGCAACCGGCAGCTCATGGAGAACTGGCTGCGCGGGACCGAGAACAGGAGCTCGCTCTCGGCGCACCTGCTGCCGATGAAGGTCACTGAGGCGCTGGCGTCCTCTCTGCTCACGCCCGGCCGGCCCGTCGAGATCGCCGAGTTCTAGATACCTCCCCTCATCCAGCCCTCCAACCCCAGGCGGTACCCCTTGCCCGTACAACACTCGAAGGCGTCCCTCCACGCCTTCTACGCCGCGGCGTTACGGAACGGCCGGAGCACCGCAGAGAGACTGCGCGCACCCGTTTCGCCGCGATTCCTCGCCCTGCTGGCCGCCCTCCCCATCAGCACCCCTCGCCGCGCCCTGGACGTCGGGTACGGTGCCGGCGCGTACACCGTCGTCCTGGCAGAGGCCGGTTTCACCGTCGTCGCGGTGGACCAGGCCCCGGCCGAGCCTCTGCTCCAGCTGCTCTCACAGCGCCAGGACCTTGCTGAGCGGGTCACGGTGGTGGAGTCCCTCATCGAGCAGTACCCCGTCCAGGAGGACTTCGGCGTGCTCGTCGCCAAGGACGTCCTCCACTATCTGTCGCGAGACGACGCGGAGGCCCTGCTCGCCCAGGCCGTACAGGCTTCCCGCTCAGTCAACGTGCACTACCTCGAGATCTTTACGGCGATCTCGCGGAAGGACGCCCACGGTGCTCAGATCAACATCGAAGGCGAGGCCCGGTACACGCCGAAGTCCCTCGCCCGCGCCCTGGAGCGGATCTACGAGGGCTGGGATCTCACCGTGAGCTGGGACGACCACACCGAACAGGACACGCGCTCTCGGCGTACTTACTTCGCAGCGACTCGCGCGACGGTCATCGCGGTGCGCAGGCGCCCGGCTCCGGTCGGCGCTGCGGCCATGAAGGGAAGGGCGGCCTCGTGACAACCACGCACGCTGGCATCAGCTTCGTCGTCCCCTGCCACAACGCGGGGGACTACCTCATCGAGGCAGTGGAGTCCGTCGTCGAGCAGTCCCTTCGACGTCCGTACGAGGTGGTCATCGTCGACGACGGATCGGACGACGACACGACCTTGAAGGCCATCGACACCTGCGCTGAGATGCCCGGCGTACGCGTCCTCCGGCTCGCCCAGCGCCAGGGGCACCACGTGGCCCGGAACGCCGGCGTGGCAGCCGCCCGGATGGAGTACGTGATGCAGGTGGACGCCGACGACCGGCTGGCCACTGAACCACCCCTCCTCAAGCACGGGTCCTACCCGGACAGGGCGGCGCAGATCCTCGACTCCGAACCCGACACCGCGTTCGTACACACGATGTCGTGGATGTTCGGTGCCTTCGAGGGGTTCACCATCTCCTCGTATCCGTGCCACGAAGACCTGGTCGTACGCAAGCACCACGTTCCCACGTCGATCGTCTGCCGCCGGGCTGACGCCCTTGCGTGTGGTCTGTACGACCCGAAGGTGCTCAAGTGGGGGGACTGGGCTTTCGCGGTCAACCTGCTGGCCAGCAGGTTCAGGCGAGGGGCGGGCAACGACATCCGGTGTATTGTCGGCCCCTTCTACGAGTACCGGGTGCACTCGCGGGTCGAGCGCGTGTCCGACGCGGAAGTCTCGGAGCTGGACATGACGCGCCTCGTCGTGGAGAAGAACCTCGACTTCTTCCAGGACAGGCTGGACCGGAACGACGGCGCTGCCGAGATCGCCCTCGACGTGCTGGAGCAGAAGCCGACGCGCCTCGACGACCTCCTGTACATGGCGAACTTCGATCTCCACCAGGCTCAGATCGTCGCGGAGCAGCGCGAGTTCACCCTGTCGAGTCCGTACGAGACGCTGGGGATTCCGTAGGGACCGTGTCCGAGGCCGGAGACCCCGAAGGGGGCCCAGACCATGCGGTCTGGGCCCCCTTCGGGCGTGTTCCGGCGCTTACTGCGGCGGCAGCTTGTCCAGCTGGGCCTGGAGCCGGGCGATGTCCGCCTCGGCCTTGGCGAGGCGGCCCTTGATCTTGTCCACGACGTTGTCGGGGGCCTTGGCGATGAACGCCTCGTTCCCGAGCTTGGCCTCGGCCTGCTGCTTCTCCTTCTCGGCGGCGGCCAGGTCCTTGCTCAGCCGCTTACGCTCGGCCGCCACGTCGATCGTGCCCGACAGGTCGAGCGAGACCGTGGCACCGGCCACCGGCAGGGAGGCGGTGACGGCGAAGCCCTCGCCCTCTGGCTGGAGGCGCAACACCTGGCGGATGGCGGCCTCGTGCGGGGCCAGCGCCGTGCCGTCGAGCTCCAGGCGGGCCGGGACTTTCTGACCGGGCTGAAGGCCCTGGTCCGAGCGGAACCGGCGGACCTCGGTGACGACCTGCTGAACCAGCTCGATCTCCTTCTCCGCGGCATCGTCGCGGAAGCCAGAGTCCTTCGGCCACTCGGCGATGACGACCGATTCCCCGCCCGTCAGCGTGGTCCACAGGGTGTCCGTGACGAACGGGACGATCGGGTGGAGCAGCCGCAGGGTGACGTCGAGAACCTCGCCCAGGACGCGGGCCGAAACCTTGGCCTGCTCACCACCGTCGAAGAACGTCGTCTTCGACAGCTCGACGTACCAGTCGAAGACCTCGTCCCACGCGAAGTGGTACAGAGCATCCGCGAGCTTGGCGAACTGGTAGTCGTCGTAATAGGCGTCCGCCTCGGCGACGACCTTGTTCAGCCGCGACAGGATCCAGCGGTCGGTCGCCGAGAGCTTCTCGGCCGGCGGCAGGTCACCCTCGACCGTGGCGCCGTTCATGAGCGCGAAGCGCGTCGCGTTCCAGATCTTGTTTGCGAAGTTCCGGGACGCCTGGACCCAGTCCTCGCCGATCGGGACGTCGACGCCCGGGTTGGCGCCCTTGGCCAGGGTGAAACGCAGCGCGTCCGAACCGTACTTGTCCATCCAGTCCAGCGGGTTGACCGTGTTCCCGAACGACTTCGACATCTTCTTGCCGAACTCGTCGCGGACCATGCCGTGGAACGCGATCGTGTGGAACGGCGGCTGCCCGTCCATCGCGTACAGGCCGAACATCATCATCCGGGCGACCCAGAAGAACATCAGGTCGTAACCGGTGACCAGGACGGAGTTCGGATAGAACTTCTCCAGGTCCGGGGTCTGCTCCGGCCAGCCCAGCGTGGAGAACGGCCACAGGCCGGACGAGAACCACGTGTCGAGGACGTCGGTGTCCTGCGTCCAGCCCTCACCCGTGGGCGGCTCCTCGTCGGGACCGACGCAGACCAGCTCACCGTTCGGGCCGTGCCAGACGGGAATGCGGTGGCCCCACCACAGCTGGCGCGAGATGCACCAGTCGTTGAGGTTGTCGACCCAGTCGAAGTAGCGCTGCGACATGTCGGCCGGGTGGATGTTGACCCGGCCGTCGCGAACCGCGTCACCGGCGGTCTTGGCGAGTGTCTCGACCTTGACCCACCACTGCATGGACAGGCGTGGTTCCAGCGTCGTCTTGCAGCGCGAGCAGTGGCCGACGGAGTGGACGTACGGCCGCTTCTCGGCGACGATCCGGCCTTCGGCGCGCAGGGCGGCAACGATCGCGGAGCGGGCCTCGAAGCGGTCCAGGCCCTGGAAGGGGCCGTGGACGGTGATGATGCCGCGCTCGTCGAGGACCACGATGGATTCGAGGTTGTGGCGCTGGCCGATGGCGAAGTCGTTCGGGTCGTGCGCCGGGGTCACCTTGACGGCGCCGGTGCCGAACTCCGGGTCGACGTGGGTGTCGGCGACGACCGGGATCGTGCGGTCGGTCAGCGGCAGCTTGATGCGCTTGCCGACCAGGTGCTTGTAGCGCTCGTCCTCCGGGTGGACGGCGACGGCGGTGTCACCGAGCATCGTCTCGGCGCGCGTGGTGGCGACGACGATGGTGTCCTCGCCTTCGCCATACTTCATGGAGACGAGCTCGCCGTCGTCGTCCTGGTAGTCGACCTCGATGTCGGAGATGGCCGTCAGGCAGCGCGGGCACCAGTTGATGATGCGCTCGGCGCGGTAGATCAGCTCGTCGTCGTAGAGCTTCTTGAAGATGGTCTGGACGGCACGGGACAGGCCCTCGTCCATGGTGAACCGGTCCCGGCTCCAGGCCAGGCCCTCACCAAGACGCTGCATCTGGCCGGCGATCTGCCCACCGGACTCGGCCTTCCACTCCCAGACGCGCTCGACGAAGGCTTCGCGGCCCAGGTCGTGGCGGGACTTGCCCTCCTTGGCGAGCTCGCGCTCGACGACGTTCTGGGTGGCGATGCCGGCGTGGTCCATGCCCGGCTGCCACAGCGTCTCGTAGCCCTGCATGCGCTTGCGGCGGGTGAGGGCGTCGATCAGCGTGTGCTCGAAGGCGTGGCCGAGGTGGAGCGATCCGGTGACGTTCGGCGGCGGGATGACGATGGTGTACGCAGGCTTCTCGCTCTTCGCGTCGGCCTCGAAGTACCCGCGCTCTACCCAACGCTCGTACAGCGGCCCCTCTACCTCGGCCGGCGCGTACTGGGTCGGCAGTTCGGGGGCGCTGTTCGGCCCACTGTCGGGGCGCTGAGTGTTGTCGGTCACGACGGCCATTCTAGGCCCGCGCCATCGCCGCCCTCACCTGACTTTCCATGGGCGAGCTGGCTGTCACCGGGACACAAAGGTGGCCGCACGGATGAGATTCAAGTGTGACCAAGAACACGCCCGTGCGGCCGATGTTCATCGTACCCCGCTCGGCCGGAGGTTCGGTACGGGGAGAAGGTCGAACTGCTGAGACGCCACCTTGATGGGCTGACGATGGCCACCGGGGCGCGCGGTGCCCGGTGCCTCGTACAGCAGGTCGGCGGCCGGGCAGGGGCCCGGCCGCCGGTTCTGTTTTGGCGCTTTCCCCTTGTGGTCAGTTCCTGCGGGTGAGGAATCGGCCGCCGTCTGCGGCGGCGATGGTGAGGAGGCTCTCGTACTGGTCACGGTCCTCGTCGGTCATGTAGGGGATGACGGCTTCGGGGTTCTGGGTGAAGTACTTGCGCAGGAGATCGAGCGCGTCGTTCAGGGCTTGATCGGCGATCTCCTGGGTCACCTCGGTGTGGATCTTGGCTCCGGCGGCCTGGAACTCTTCGAGGGTGGCTTCGTTGGCAATGGACTGTTCCCTCTTGGTGAAGGGGCGCCCGTCGAGGTGGTGGAAGGTGCGTCCGGGGTGAGCGAAGTCCATGTCGAACAGCAGGGCCATGATGTGGGGGCGCAGGGGGGTTGCGGGCATAGAGGTGCTCCTCAAGGGGGTGGGGTGGGTGTGCATCAATGGTCTGGAGAATCCCCGGTTTGGCTAACCGGGGATCATCGGTTACCTTCAGCCGCTCTTGTCCGGTCAGCGCCGTCGGGTTGAGTTGCTTGCTGCCTTGGCTGCTGGCTGTGCGGCGGGTGCCGCCGCAGGTGTGCGCCTGTCGCCGCGGGCAGGCGGCTCGTGCGGAGCTTCGGGTGCGGCGGGCAGGTGGGCGCTGCGACGTAGGCGCCAGACGAGGACATCGCTGATCGAGGTGGCGGTGTCGAGCTCGCGCCGCTGGGTGGCTTCGGCGAGCAGGGCGGCCGGGTCGTGTCCGGCCTTCTGGGCGTCGGTGAGGGTGGCGACGAGGGCGGGCCAGCCGGGCTCGGCCAGGACTCGTTCGGCCAGCTCCGGCAGCGCCTGGCGGACGAGGGCGGCTTGCCGCTGTTGAACATGCAGGGTCAGGCGTTGGCCTCGCTGCTGGAGGACGCCCATGGGCTGGGTGGCGGCTGCCTGGTAGGCGGCGCGGAGGTGTTCGGCGGCCTGTCGGGCGGCTGCTGCCTGCTGGGCGTGGTGTCTCTTGGCGTGCCAGTTCGCCGCCGTGGTGGCGAGGAAGAACGCCATGTCGATGAGCATGGCGGTGGTGGCGCCGTCCTCGCCTTGGCCGAGGGAGGGCCCGCTGTGGACGATGTCGCGGGCGGCCTGCCGAAGAGCACGGTCGTGCCCTCGTACGGCCTTCACATGAGAGCGGCTGGCGCGTTCGAACGCGAAGGCTGCCTCGCGGAGTTCCTTTCGGGTGTGGGCGGCGGAAGTTTTGGCGAGCGCGTCGAGGACTTCCGCGGCGGCGGCGATGTGGGCTGCTGCCGTGCCGTCGTCGCCGCGGTCGATGATCAGCAGTGCCTGCCAGGTGGCGGCGGTGGCCCTGCGCCGCGCGAACGCGGGACCGGTCACCGGCGGCAGGGCGGGCGACTCGTGGCGGCTGTCGTTTTCCGGGGCTTCTGTCGGCGTGGTGAAGCGTTCGCGTATGCGGGGCAGGGAGAGGTCTGGGGCGAGCTTCGATCCGGAGTAGTAGACGGGGTCGCCGTGCTTGTTGCGGTCGTCGGGGAGGGCGACGGTGTAGCCGAGGAGGTCCCCGGACGGTGCGACGCGTTGCCGGATGAGGAGGCCGGTGGCGGCGAGGCGGGCGAAGAACTCTTCCTCGCTGTGGGCGCCGGCGACTGCCTGGCGGACGGTCTCGCGCAATGTCTCCCTCGGGGTGCGTTCCTGGTTGTGGCGGTTGGCCTTGTGGCGTTCGGCGCTGGTGGGGCGGCGTGCGGCGGTGCCGTCGCCGGTGTTGAGGCGGCGCATGTTGTGGTCGGCTTCGATGTGGCGGGCTTCGGCCTGGGCGCGTTTGGCTTCGTTGTGGCGGCGGGGTCGGCGGCCGTCTTCGCGGACGGTGGTGGCGATGATGTGGATGTGGTCGTCGGCGTGGCGGACGGCTGCCCAGCGGCAGCCAGCGGTGTCGTCGTCGGGGGCTATGCCGGTGGCGGCGACCATGCGGCGGGCGATGTCGCCCCACTGGTCGTCGGTGAGGATCGGGTCCTCGGGTGCGGCGCGTACGGACAGGTGCCAGACGTGCTTGGCGGGGCGCCGCGATTCCGGCAGTGCCTGGACGGGCTGGTCGAGAAGCTGTTGCAGGTCCTCGTATGTGGCGTGGGGATTGCGGCCGGGGTCGGGGGCGAGGGCGTCCCAGGCGGCGACGAGGTGGGGGTCGGTGTGTTCCTCGTGGGTGCCCGGGCCGTAGAGGTAGCGGATCAGGCCGATGGTGCGGCTGCCCATCTTGTGGACGCGGGGGATCATCCGGCGGGGGTCTCCGTCTCCAAGTAGCGCTGGGAGAAGTCGTCCACGCGCTCGGCGGTCCGCCGGACGGCTTCGAGGACTGCCTCGGCGTGCGGGGCGTCGGCTCCGGAGTTCAGGACGGTGGCAACCTGGTTGAGGTTGTTGCCGATCTGGCCGAGGGCCCGGCGCAGGGCGAACAGCTCGCTGACGATCTCCCGGCGGGTGGCGATCTCGGCTTCGGTGCGGTCGAGGTCGCGTGCGGCCTTCAGTGCGGCGTGGGCGAGGAAGCCAGCGACGCTCATCCTGCAGACCGAGGCCGCGTCGGTGAGGAGCTGGTATTCGTCGTCGTTCAGGCGGCAGCTGGGCTGGTGCATGCGCTTGTTCTCGGCGCGCAGGCGTTCACGCTGGCGCACGTGCGACGAGCTCGACGTGGTGTGCGTGCAGTGGGCGGTGTGGCATGTGTGCTGTCCGTCCCCGCCCGGGTGCGGTCCGCCCTCGGGCGCATCCCGAAGGACCGGCGCCCCCTGGCGCGGGTCCCCTCCCGCCACCCTGGGGGCGGGGGAGCCCAGAGCATTGCTCCCGACGGGAGCAATGCTCTGGGTACAACTTGCTGCGCTCTTGTAGCCGGTGGTCATGTGCTGCTGGGAGGTGGGGAGTTCGTGGTTCGGGTCGTGCATGGATCGGTTCTCCGTGGGGTGCTGGTGCCGGGTGCTTGGCTGTGTGCTGCCCCGTGCTCGGCTGAATGGGGACACGGGATGCGCCGGAAGGGCAGGGTCGGTGCCTTTGTGGGGGGTCAGACGGTGCCGGCGGGGGTGGCGGCTTCGTCGATTGGCCCGACCTTGTAGCCGCCGTCCGCGACGGGCTGGGTCTGGCCTGTGCGCTCGGCCTGCAGTTGGTTGCGCAGGAGGCGGGCTGGTTTCTGGCCGATCCGTAGTGTGGTGCGCAGACGCTCGGCGGTCAGCTGGTCGTCGCTCCAGTCGGCGGTCAGGAGTCGGGCCTCGTGGAGGACTTCGGCGTCGGTGCGGTTGCGGTGGGCGGTCGGCTTGGCGGCGGGGACCCGACCGGTCGCCCGACGCGGCGCCGACCCCGTCGACTCCGCCACGGCGGCCGACCGGGGTGGTCGGGCAGCAGGAGTGGGGGACGGTGTATCGGGCTCGGTCGGCCTCGTCACGGGTGGCTCGGTGACCTTCAGGGGGGTCGACTCGGTCGGCTGCTCGGGGTCCGGTTTGGCCTGGTCAGACCTCGACCGTGGGGCCTCCTCGCCAGCCGACTGGTCGGCTTGCCGGTCGCCCGACTGGTCGGAGGCCATTTCTGCGGGGTCGGCCGACTCGGGGGTGTGGTGCAGCACCTTGGCCACGAGGTCCGACCCGAAGTAGATCGACCCGACCGGGAGCGAGGTCGCCAGCAGTACGAGGGCCAAGTTCGCGGGGTCCCAGTCGGCCAGCCGGCCCCACTGGACCGAGGTGGTGTGCAGGGCCGGAACGAGCCCGTGCACGTAGTTCAGCAGGAGGCTGGCGATCGTGTAGGCCGCCAGGACCCGCAGCGCGAACGTGCGGTCGGCACCGGTCAGCATGAGCGCGGCGACTAGCGCGAGGGCCATCAGCCCGTCGACCACGATCGGGTAGAGCAGGGCGGCGGTGGAGTCTGCGCCGATGGCGCGGGCCACGTCGGACAGCGCGTTCCACGAGACGCGAAAGGCCATGAGGACCACGGCCACCAGGCCGATGACGAGGGCGATGCGTGCGCTGCGGTTCACGCGACGGGCCCCGGCGGGTGCGGGTGCTCGGCGGGCGCCGGCAGGATCGTTACTTTGGCGAGGGTCTCGTCCTTGACGGCCGGGGTGGGCGGGGAGCGGGGCGCTGCTGGCGCGGAAGCTGTGGTTGCCGCGTGTGGCTGCCGGGGTGCTTGGGGCAGGGGAGAGCAAGGCAGGGGCTCCAGGGCGGGGAAGCGGGGGTCTTGTGTTGGGGTCGTTCACGGCGTTCACGCGGGGGGCGTTCACGCGAGCCCCCTTCTAAAGGGGGGCTCGCGCGTGTACGCCTGGGTGCGTGTACGGCGTGTACGCCTCCGTGATCGTGTGACCTGCGGTTTTGTGGTGAGCGTGCACGCCTGCGGCGGGTTGTGGGCCTGTGCGTGCGGGAGGGGCGCGTGTACGCCTGCGTGAACGCTCCGCAGGGGCCGGCGCGGGGGTTAGCCGACGGCGGTGAGGTGGCGGGCAGAGGGGTAGTAGCGGGCCTGCTGGCCGCCTCCGGTCCCTCCGGCGATGCCGTCGGCCTTCGTTGCCAGGCCACTGTCGACGAGCCGACCGAGGTGGCGTCGTGCCTTTTCGATGTCGGCGCGGTCGGGGTCGCCGCCGCCGATGAGGATGGTTGCCAGGTCGCGTGCGGACAGTCCGCCCGGTGCGTTGCGCAACAGGACCGCGGGGTCCTTGGTGGGGTCGACGATGGTGGTGCCGCGCACGTGGTCGTGGGTGACGTCCAAGGGGCCGATCTCACCGGTGGGGGTCTTGAGGTGATGCAGGGTGACGGCGGGGTCGCCGGCCTTTCCGGTGACGAACAGGACACTGCCCGCGCCGGAGACGTACCAGGTGGAGCCGTAGACCTGGTCCAGGCTGGGGCGCTGGCCGCGCGGCGCGTCGGCGCTGGCCTTGCGCTGGTGGTGCAGCTCCATGATTTCCACGCCGCCGCGCAGGGCCCGGTTTCGGGCGTTGTGGAAGGCGACCGCGAGGCTGTCGTCGACCATCGTGCTGACCGCGTCCTTGAGGCTGTCGATCACGATGGTGTCGGCCTGGTGGGCGGCGGCGAGGTCGGCGAGGAGGTCGGGCTCCTTGTCGAGGGTGGCGGGCAGTGGGCCCTCCCAGACCACGAGCCGCTCCCGAAGGATCTTCTCGTCGGTCTGGAAGACGCGGCGGGCCATAGCCTTGGCGATCTGCTTGGGACGGTCCATCGCCAGGTACAGCACCCGTCGGCTGGGCGCGACGGGCATCTCCAGGACGGTCTCCTGCAACCCGAGGCGGGCGAAGACCACCTGATGGGCCAGCGTGGTCTTGCCGACACCCGGAGCGCCGACGATCATCAGGCTCTCGCCGGAGGCCCAGACGGTCTTCTCGCGCGTGCCCCACAAGGGCTCCGTGTCGGCGCCGGTCTCCTTGACGAACGACCATCCGTCTTTGGCGAAGCGGGACAGCCGCCCCTGCCCCGAGGCCAGTGCGCGCTCCCGTTCGGCGCGTACTTCCGCCTCGACCTCGCTGCGTATCGCCTCGGGATCCGCGCCGGGCTCCTGGGCCCGCTGGAGAGTGCGCACGGCGGAGGTCACCAGGCGGCGCAGCTCGGCCTTCTCGCGGACGATCTCCGCGTGGTGCTCCGCGCTGCCGGTGCCGTAGGGCGCGTCGGCGAGCTGGAACACGTAGGCGGGACCGCCGACCCGCTGCAGGTCGCCTTGCTGCTGGAGCAGCTCGGTAAGGACGATCGGGTCGGTGGGACTGTCCTCGCGGCGCTGGGCGAGGAGCGCGCGCCAGATCGTCTCGTGGGCGGGCCGGTAGAAGGCGTCGTCGCCGAGGATGGGCCGGACCGCGTCGATGACGTCGGCTTTGTGCATGCAGGCGCCGAGGACCGCGCGCTCGGCGTCGACGTTGAAGGGCGGATCCAGTGGCGAGGCGCCCTCGCTGAAGTGGGATGGCGTCTGGGGAGGCAGGGTCGTACCCTGGGGCATTGAGCTCCTCACCCGGCTGGCCATATGGGGCGGCAACCCCGGCCGGGCCGGTTCGATCGTTCAGGGATGGGCGGTTTCGAGGGTTCATGCTTGCCCCCGGTGCTTCGCAGCATCGGGGGCTTTTCCATGTCCGTCTGCGTTCCCCGGCGTTCGGGGGTGGACGGACAGCATACCCAGGAGTTTCGATAATGCAATGACTTGCATTCGGCTCCGCAATGGTGTTCACTTCTGACCCTGGCCGCAGTGGACCCCCTGGGGTCACCCTGAAGGGAGGAGGTGGGTATGAGCGGCAAAGAGGGCACGGCACGCGCAGCGGGCCCGGACCGGCCTGTGCCCGAGGACTACGTAGCCGATCGCATCAAGCAGGAACGTGAGGCGCGCGGCTGGAGTACGGTCGCCCTGGCCGAGAAAATGGCCGAGGCCGGTCACCCGGTCAACCAGGCCGCGATCTGGCGCATCGAGAGCGGCAAGCCGCGACGCCGGGTCAATCTCGACGAGGCGCTCGGCTTCTGCCAGGTATTCGACCTCACCATGGACGAGCTGACCGCGCCGCCCATGAAACATGCCGACGCGGCGGTCCGCGGTCTTGTCCGCGAACGCATCGCTAAGAGGGCCGCGCTCGCGCGTGTGCAGCGTGACGCGCAGATCCTGGAACGCGAGCTCGACCACATTGAGTTCGAGCTGAAGCACTTCGCCAGCTACGGCGACGAGCAGAAGGCCGAACTCGAACAGCTGATGCGCCGCGAAGAAGACGCGTGGAAGCGCCAACACCCCTGAATGAGCGCGGGCCACGAGGCCGAGCACGCGGGTAGGCCCGCGACGTTCCGGCTATCGGCAGGACACGCCTCGGTGCCGCTAGCGCCGAGAAACGTGCACCCACGCCTTGCTGCATCAGCACTGCCCATCCCTGAACATCACCACCGGCCTGGTCCGCAAGGGTTGCCGCCCCTGTGACCGCGTGCGCCGGAGGAGGAGCACACCCTTGCCCCAGCACGCCCTGCCCCTTGCCCAGATCGCCCAGCTCCTCGACGTCCCAGAGGACTCGCTCCGCGCGCTCATAGCCGAACGCGGCAGCGACCAGGGCGACACCACCCTCGTCGGCCTCACCGTCGCCGAAGCCGCACGTCGCCTCGGCATCGGCCGCACCAAGCTGTACGAGTACGTCGCCTCAGGGGAGATCGTCTCCGTCAAGATCGGCAGCTTGCGCCGCATCCCAGCAGAGGCGGTGAACGACTTCCTGGCCGGCCGCCTGTCGGCGAGCGACTTCGGGGCCGCCGCGTGACGCGAGCCTCCGCACCGAAGCCCCGCCAGCCCAACGGCGCCTCCACGATCTACCTCGGCAAGGACGGCAGATGGCACGGCCGCGTCACCGTCGGCGTCAAGGACGACGGCACGCCCGACCGACGCCACGTCGGCCGCAAGACCCGCGCCGAGGTCACCAAGGCTGTCCGCGAGCTGGAGCGCCAGCGCGACAAGGGCACAGTCCGCAAGGCCGGGCAGAGCTGGACGCTCGAGACGTGGCTCACCCACTGGGTCGAGAACATCGCCGCAGCCCATGTCTCCGAGAACACCATCGATGGCTACCGCGTTGCGGTGAACCACCACCTCATCCCCGGCCTCGGTGCCCACCGGCTGGAGAAGCTCGAGCCCGAGCACCTGGAGCGCTTCTACAAGAAGATGCAGAACTCCGGCAGCGCTGCCGGCACCGCCCACCAGGTCCACCGCACCGTCCGCACCGCTCTCAACGAAGCGGTCCGTCGCGCCCACCTCACGGTCAACCCGGCCACGATCGCCAAGGCCCCGCGCCTGGAAGAGGAGGAGGTCGAGCCGTACACGGTCGAGGAGGTCCAGCGCCTGCTTGCCGAGGCCGCGAAGCACCGCAACACCGCCCGCTGGGTCATCGCCCTAGCCCTGGGCCTGCGGCAGGGCGAAGTCTTGGGCATGCAGTGGGACGACGTCGACTTCGACCTCGGCGTCATCCGCGTACGCCGTGGCCGGCTGCGACCCCGCTACAAGCACGGCTGCGGTGACCGCTGCGGGCGTAAACCTGGCTTCTGCCCCCAGAAGATCAACACCCGACGCGAGACCAAGAACGCGAAGTCCCGCGCCGGCCAGCGGCCCATCGGCGCTCCCGACGAACTGCTCCAGCTGCTGCGTCAGCAAAAGGAGGAACAGGCCCGCGAGCGTGCCCTTGCCCGCGACCTGTGGACCGAGAAGGGGTACGTCTTCACCTCGCCCATAGGCGAACCTCTGAACCCGAACACGGACTACCACAAGTGGAAGGAGCTGCTGAAGGCTGCAGGCGTCCGCGATGCCCGCCTCCACGACGCCCGCCATACCGCGGCGACGGTCCTGCTCATCCTCGGTGTTTCCGACGCGGTCGTCGACGCGATCATGGGCTGGGAGCCCGGCAAGTCCGCCCGGATGCGCCGCCGCTACCAGCACCTGACGAGCCGCGTCCTCAAGGACACCGCCGCCAAAGTTGGCGGCCTCCTGTGGGGCACGGAGCAGGCTGCGGGAAGTGCCGCGCCGGACGTCGGCCAGAGTCCCGTCCCCGCCGAGCTGGTGGTGCACGTCGCCCATCTCGGCGAGCGGTGCGTTCCCTTCCTCTACCGCGAGAACGCCGACGAGGTCGTCGCACGCTGGAGCGAGGACTGGCCCGACCACCCTGCCGAGGTCGAGGAATGGGACCGCTGGCGATGGGAACATCAGGGCTCCGGCGGCGCGAGCGCCATCCGCGACCGTGTACCGGAGCGGGCCGTGGTCTTCCACGCCCGAGCTCTGTTCCTCCCCGGTGGGGAACGCGCGGCGACCGGGGTCCCGGAGCAGTGGTCGGTGCCGGCCTGGGACTTCGAGACCGACCGCTACGCCGACCGCACCTCGGCCTGGCGCACGGCCCGACGACCCGGCACGGGCCAAGAGGTCGAGGCTCAGGTGCGAGGCACGGACAAGGACGCCGTGGAGGTGGCCTTCGCCGAAGCGTGTGCACAGGCTGTGGACCGCGCACGGCATCCAGGAAAATACGGGGACACTGACGACTGGTAGTGCCCCGGATTGCCGCCCACCGCGGCGAATCAATGGAGTGCCGGCCCGGTGATGCCAGGGTGTACATCGGGCCCACACGCGACGAGGCCCGGCAACCGCCGCAGGTTGCCGGGCCTCAGTGTGTACATCAGTCGACGAGATAGTGGGCTTCGATGTAGGCGACGGTGGAGCCATACGGCTCCCCCACCGGCTTCAACATGTATCGGCGGAAGACCGTGGCGGTGGCACGGCGGACGCCGCGGTTGCGGGCCTCGGCGTTGTCCCATGACTGGGCGAGGGTGCGCTTGACCACCTGGTCGATCTCCTCGGCCAGGTTCCGCTCCGTGACGGTAAGGCCGGACGGTGCGTGGTCGTGGATGATCCGCGACAGGACACCTACATGGTCATCATCCAGCACGACGGCTTCGGCAGGGTGCTTCTCGGCGTTCACGATGGCACGGGCGACTCGGAGTGCTTCGGCCAGGAACTCCAGGGCGTCCTGGGCGTTCTGGATGATCCGGTCCCGCAGCTGCCTGATCCGCTCTGCCAGGGCGGTGTACTTCGCGGACCCCGGTTCGAGGCCCTTCTCGAGGGCGGCCTTGATCTGGTCCAGGATCTCCGCCGCAGACGGCGGCTTCTTGTCCTCGCTGTCGTCCTTGTCGGACTTGGGGCGGACGAGGGCCAGCAGCTCCTTGAGGATGGCGATGCCCTGGGCGTCGAGAACGAGGGGTTCCTCGTGGGAAGCGACCACAGAGAAGGAGTGGACGTGGGCATTGATTATCTCCAGAACCATCGGTCCCAGCTCGCCCAGGCGTTCCTTCCTCTCCTCGTCGGAGGACTTCTTGAACAGGGTCGTGTACGCGGACCCGAACAGGGCGAAACCGTCCCGATACTTGGCGATCCGCTTGTCGGTGTTGATAAGCGGGTACAGACGGGCCAAGAGCCGGTAGTCCTTGGAGAACACCTCGGCGGCGACAGGGTCGGCGTCCAGGAAGACGTTGATGGCTCGCACGGACTCGTATCCATGGACCGTGAGGTCCAGGCCGTCCACGTCCGTGAAGAGGTCTTCGATGTGGGCGAAGGTGTTGCGGAACTCGGCAACCAGCTCGGTCAGATCGGTGACGAACCCTCCCCCCTTGCCAGCGGCCCCCTCCGCGGTGGGGTCGACGACGGCACGCTGGACCTCCTCGGCCAGGCCGATGTAGTCCACGACCACCCCGGAGGTCTTCACGAACCCGGCCGGGGAAACCCAGGTGCGGTTCGGCCGGGTGATCGTCTGGAACAGGTTGTGGGCCTTCAACGGCTTGTCCAGGTAGAGGACGCCCTCGTTCGGGGCGTCGAACCCCGTCATCAGCTTCGCGGTCACCACCAGGAAGCACAACGGATCGTCCGGGGTGAGGAAGCGTCGCTTCTGGTCCTCCTCGTCGGCCTCCGAGAGCTGGTACGGCCGCATGGCGGGGTCCTCGTCCTTGGAGTCCTTGACGTGGACGTTGACCTCGGCGGTGATCCGGTCGTGCTTGCCGACCTCGGCGAGCACCTGCGACGCCTCGAAACCGGTCAGCAGTTCATTGATCTTGTCCGTGTAAGCCACAGCCAGCTCACGGTTGTAAGCCACGACCTGGGCTTTGAGGCCGTTGCGGTAGGCGCCGGCCAGGTAGTGGTCCACGATGTCCTGGCAGACCGTCTGTATGCGTTCGGGGTTGGCGAACACCGAGGTGAGGCGCCCGAACTTGCGGGACAGGGTTTCACGGTCGGGGTCGTCAAGGTCGAATTCGTCGGCGAACTGATCGAATTCAGCCTGCAACGCCTGGTCGTTCATCTCGAAGAGGACCGGATGCGGGTCCAGCACGACCGGGACGGTCGCCTCGTCCTGCAAAGAGCGGGACACCGAGTATCGGTGCAGCACCCTGTCTGGGTCGGCCTCCTCGCCGAAGAGGGCGAAGGTGTCGGTGGCGAGGTTCCTGATAGGGGTGCCGGTCATGCCGAAGAACTTCGCGTGCGGCAACGCTGCACGCATCTGCCCGGCCAGTGAATCCTCTCTGGCGGACTGGGTGCGGTGTGCCTCGTCGACCAGAACGATGACGTTGCCCCGGGTCGACAGGTCCTTGCCGGCTTTAGCGAACTTGTGGACGGTCGTGGAGATGACGCCGCGCACGTCGTTGGCCAGCAGGGAACGCAACTCCTTGCTGTCGGCAGGCTGGTGGAAGTAGGCGTCCCCCATCGCGGAGGTGAACACACCGGAGGTCTGCCTGACGAGCTGGGTCCGGTCCGAGAGCAGGATGATCGTGGGCGACTCGGTACGCGTGTCGGCCAGCAGCAGTGAGGCGGCGAACACCATCAGTAGCGTCTTTCCGCTGCCTTGGTGATGCCAGATCAGACCCTTCTGGCCGTTGGCCAGGACTCGCTCGTGGATCAGATGGGCGGCTTCCATCTGCGGGTAGCGAGGCAGGTACTTCTTGTCCGCTCCGCCCCCGGATGTGTCGAAGAGGGCGAAGTTAGCGAGCATGTCCAGGATGGTGATGGGGTTGAGCAGCAGCTCGACGGAGCGCTGCACGTCCGCCTGCCCGGACAGGTTCTCGTCGTCGGCAGTGGACCGGAACGGCTGCCACTGGTTGATGGGTGCGCCGGCGGCGCCGAACCGAAGTTTCAGCCCGTCGGAGGCGATGGCGAAGACATTGGGGGTGAAGAACCACGGGTACTCGGTGGCGTACACGTCGTTGATCTCGCGCGCGGCGTCGGCCCACCCGGACTTCGCGGTCGGTGACTTCACCTCGACTACTACCAGAGGAAGGCCGTTCACCCAGTACACGAGGTCGAAACGGCGAGGGGTCTTGCCGGGGACGGTTATTGTCACCTCGTCCGAGACGACCAGCGTGTTGGCGGTCGGGTGCTCGAAATCGATGACCTTCAAGGCGTGCCACACGCCGTCGGCGCCCCGGAACTCCTTGTGCCCTCGCAGCAGTTTCAGCACCTGCTCGTTGGCCCGCACCAGCCCGCCGTCGACGGCGTTGACCGTGGCGATGATCTCCTCAACCACCGCGTCCACATCGAACCCGTCGATCACCCCAGGGTTGAGCCGCACGATGGCGTCCCGCAGCTGGCCGACGACCACCGTCTGCGTCGTCTCACGCGACAGCGACCGGCCCGCTGTATAGCCCCAACCCATAGGGAGGGACCACTGGATCATCAGGTTCTGGAACTCGCGCTCCCGAACGCCCTTCGGCACGGCTTAGACCTCCAACTTGGCGGACTTGATGTCGATGGTGCGGTCCAGCAGACCCGAAAGGAGGGCTGCCCGAGTGGCACGAAGGCTGGCAGCCTCGGCTGCTAGGGCACGAGATTCAGCTCGGAGCGCGCCTAGCGCAGTCCCGAAAGACTGGTTCTCCGTCGAGCTCCAAGGAACTTTCGTCGAACGAATCAGACCCATGTTCAACGAAGGCACGGCGCCCGGACGGACCAGATCCGAGAGCGCGAAGCTCTCTATGACCGCCAGCAGATACTCCGAGTTCGTCCCTTCCCCGGGCGTGATGATGAGGTGGTTCTCATCCAGCGCTCCAGGGGTATCCACGATCCGCTTCTTCTCGGTGAGAATGGCTGCCCCTACCCTCGGAAATGTCACCGCGCCAGCTTCGACCACGACCCCGCCGTTCTCAGCTACCTCCGAGAGCGTGAGCCTAGTATCGGCAAGGGTGTAACCGAAATCGTTCCCGGGGCCGGTCATGTCCGCAATCTTGTACCAAGAAACCTCGCCCGTTCGCTTGCCCTGGAACTCTTTCGGAAGTCCCTTCCCCTGCGACACAACTCCTAGGCTTCCAAGGGGTGTTTCCTCGATATCGGCAGACCTTCCGACCATACCCGTACGGACTCTAACGACGGCGTCAACCTCGGCTTCGAGTGCTGCGATCTGGTCATCGACCGCGTCGAGCATCTCGACGATCCGCGCTTGCGACTCACGAGGTGGGATCGGCAGTTGGATCTGCAAGAGTTGCTCTGGGTTGAGGCGCTTGCGTCGTTGAACTGTCCCGCTCACTCGGTTCTTCATTTCTGCCCACAGTTGCGGTGAGCGGCAGACGTGCCTCATCCAGTCGGGCATCAGTTCTGGGCCAAGCGTAAACGTAGGGAACTCGTTGCTGACGACGAATCCATCGAACTCGGCAGGTACTACGGTGATCGGGCCTTCCCACGCGGTCAGTTTTCGCATCACGACCTGGTCGGCGCGCAGCACGTTCATTGCTGCGTACTCTGTATCTCCGCCGTCGAGGTCACCCTTAGCGACAACCCCCTTTCCTGCATTCAGGACCCCGGCTAGGCGGTAGGTAGTTGCAGGCTTCATCGGTGTGCGCTGGATGTCGAGGCGCATCACCTCCCCGAGCGGGCGAAGCGGATAATCGTCACTCATCGAAGCACTCGATCCCTGCGGCGGAACGGCTGCCTTGCGGCGCACAGGAGTCTCCAGGTCGCCGAGGCTGATCTGCTGCCAGTCACTCATCGAAGCCCTCGATGCCAGCGGCAGAGAGGACCGCGAGCATGCGCTGCTCGGTCTTTTGGCGCTCGGCCCGGGCGATGTTGTAGGCGTCGATGAGGGTGCCGAGGTCCTCCTGCTCGGCGGCGGCATGCTTGATGTAGCGGCCGATGTTGAGGTCGTACCCATTCGCGACGATCTCTGTGGCGGGGATGAACCGCGCCGAGAGGCCGGCACCTCCGTCGCCGTCGAAGTCTGAGTGGTAGGCGGTCACGATGTCGGTGATGTCTACATCAGTGAGGACGTGGCGGTTCTTGGCTTTGGTGAACCGTGTGGAGGCGTCGATGAACAGCACGCCGTCTTGCCGCCCCGGGTTCTTGGTGCCGGGGGCACGGAATACGAGGACGCAGGTGGGAATCGTCGTGCTGTAAAAGAGGTTCGCGGGCAGCCCGATCACGGCTTCCAGGAGGTCGTCGTCCAGGACGCGCTGGCGGATGGCTGCCTCCTGGCCGCCTCGGAAGAGGACGCCGTGCGGCAGGACGACGCCGGCACGGCCCTTCTTCGGGTCCATGCTGGCGATCATGTGCTGCACGAAGGCCCAGTCCGCCGACGACTGTGGGGCGACCCCTCCGATGGCGCGCGGGTCGTTGGTCCAGGGCTTCCACTTCAGGCTGTAGGGCGGATTGGCGACGATCACGTCGAATTGCTTGACGGACCCGTCCGGCTTCTTGAAGCGGGGGTCCCTCAGGGTGTCGCCGACCTCGACCTTGAACTCGGTCAGGTTGTGCATGAAGAGGTTCATGCGGGCCACACCTGCGGTGTCCGTTACCGCTTCCTGCCCGTTGAGGCTGAGCGTGTATCCCCGCCCGCCGTGAGATTTCAGCAGGCTCGCGGCGGCAATGAGCATGCCGCCCGACCCGCAGGTCGGGTCGTAGACCGACTCGTGGTTCTTGGGGTCCAGCAGTTCGATGATCAGCTCGACGACCTCGCGCGGGGTGAAGAACTGGCCAGCACGGGTACCGGACCCGTCGGAGAACCGCTTCAGGAGGTACTCGTACGCTCCACCGAGCACGTCGTGGGACATGTTGCCCTCGTGCATTTTCGGGGCGCGGTCCATCGCCCGCATGACCGACGCCAGCACCTCCCCCGGCAGCACCGCTTCGGAGGTCCAGGTCATGGACCCGAACAGACGGGAGAACTTGTCAGGGTTGGCCGACTCGATGGCCTGGAGGGATGCACGAACCCGCTGGCCGAGGCCGTGCTGGGCGACGGTGGCGAGGATGGACGACCAAGAGGCGCGACGTTCCTGGACCGTGCCAGCGTGGATGAACGGAATCTCGAACGACTGGTGGTCGCGGTATTCGATCTCGTGGGCTTCCTCGGCGGAGAGGCCGTCCAAACCCTCGTACTGGGCCAGGAACTCCTGGTGGTTGTGCTCCCAGGTGTCCGACAGGTACTTCCAGAACATCAGCGGGAAGACCACCGAGGAGTACTGCGCTTCGGGCATCGCCACGCGCAGCTCGTCGGCGGCGTCCCACAAGCGGTTCTCGATCTCCTGCTGGGTCACTGCCATCAGATGAGGGTGTCCTTGCTCGTCAAGAGGGTGGCGGTCTGGAAGCCGTGGTGTTGCCGCTGGGCATCCTATTTTGTCCCTCCGACAGTGGGGCGTGGTCAGCCTTTCTGCTGGCGGGTTCAGGTCGACGGAGGCCGGCGGCAAAGGTGGGCCAGTGGGTGGTGAGGAGCACACATGCGCGGCGGTGGGACGCCATGGAGCAACATCCACGCTGAGCGTCGAGCGCGGGAAGCGCAGGACGAGGCGCAGAGGAGGCCCCGGCTCTCACTCGATGCCCCGATCCTTGAGAAGGGCCGACACCGGAGTCTGCCCGCAGAGGTTCAGGGCTGTCCGCCCTGCGCAACTGAGACCAAAACTGAGACCACACACGTCGAAGGGCCCCACCGCGAACGGTGGGGCCCTTCGACATCGTGCCCGGTGAGGCACTGGCGGAGGATACGAGATTCGAACTCGTGAGGGGTTGCCCCCAACACGCTTTCCAAGCGTGCGCCCTAGGCCACTAGGCGAATCCTCCGCCGCAAACAATACAAGACGTTGAGGGGTGCTCGCGAACGTGATCGTCGGGCGGAGGGCGGGTGGGGGTCCGGCTCGATTCCGGGGGCTTCCATCCGCTAGGGTGGGGCCAGCCCCTCACGTGGCGCTATCTCACCGAACTCCCCCAGGGCCGGAAGGCAGCAAGGGTAAGTGGGCTCTGGCGGGTGCGTGGGGGGCGCTTTGCGTTCCGGGCACCGCCTCGGACACCGTCCTGGACGGCCTTCAAGGGCTTCGGCGGGCCGCTGATGTCGGTGGGCCCGGATAACCTCGTATACGTGTCGTCCCTTGCGCTGTACCGCCGCTATCGCCCCGAGTCGTTCGCCGAGGTCATCGGGCAGGAGCATGTCACTGCCCCGCTGATGCAGGCCCTGCGGAACAACCGGGTCAATCACGCGTACCTGTTCAGCGGGCCGCGCGGCTGCGGAAAGACCACCAGCGCGCGCATCCTCGCCCGGTGCCTGAACTGTGAGCAGGGTCCCACCCCCACCCCCTGCGGGGAGTGCCAGTCCTGCCAGGACCTCGCCAGGAACGGGCCGGGGTCCATCGACGTCATCGAGATCGACGCCGCGTCGCACGGTGGTGTGGACGATGCCCGTGACCTGCGCGAGAAGGCATTCTTCGGACCGGCGTCCAGCCGCTACAAGATCTACATCATCGATGAGGCCCACATGGTCACCTCGGCGGGCTTCAACGCCCTGCTGAAGGTGGTCGAGGAGCCGCCGGAGCACCTCAAGTTCATCTTCGCCACCACGGAGCCGGAGAAGGTGATTGGGACCATCCGGTCCAGGACGCACCACTACCCCTTCCGGCTGGTGCCGCCCGGCACCCTCCGGGACTACCTGGGCGAGGTCTGCGGGCGCGAGGGCGCCAAGGTCGAGGACGGGGTGCTGCCGCTGGTCGTGCGCGCCGGCGCCGGTTCCGTGCGTGACTCGATGTCCGTCATGGACCAGCTGCTCGCCGGCGCCGCCGAAGACGGTGTGACGTATGCCATGGCCACCTCGCTGCTCGGCTACACCGACGGTTCGCTGCTCGACTCCGTCGTCGACGCCTTCGCCGCCGGCGACGGGGCGGCCGCGTTCGAGGTCGTCGACCGGGTCGTGGAGGGCGGGAACGACCCGCGCCGGTTCGTCGCCGACCTGCTGGAGCGGCTGCGCGACCTGGTGATCCTGGCCGCCGTGCCGGACGCCGGGGAGAAGGGGCTGATCGACGCCCCCGCCGATGTCGTCGAGCGGATGCAGGCCCAGGCGTCCGTGTTCGGGGCCGCCGAGCTGTCGCGCGCAGCCGATCTGGTCAACACCGGGCTCACTGAGATGCGCGGCGCGACCTCGCCCCGGCTGCAGCTGGAGCTGATCTGCGCCCGGGTGCTGCTGCCCGCCGCCTTCGACGACGAGCGGTCCTTCCAGGCCCGGCTCGACCGGTTGGAGCGCAGCGGTCCGCCCGCCGCCGCCTTCGCCGCGCCGCCGGTCGCCGCGCCCGCCATGGGATACGTGCCCGGGCCCGAGGCGCACGCCATGGCGCCCGCCGGTCCCGGTGGGGGTGCCGCCGCCGCACGTGCCGCGGCCCCCGCGCCCACTCCTGCGCCCGCTCCGGCGCAGGCTCCCGAACCGGTTCCGGCCACTCCGGCGGCTGCGGTTCCCGCGCCCGCCCCGGCCCAGGCCCCGGCCGCCCCCGCCCCCGGCGCCTGGCCCGGCGCCGCGCAGCCCGGGAGCGGCGCTCCCGGTGCGTGGCCCGGAGCCGCGGCCCCGGCGCCCGCCGCGGGTGCCTGGCCCTCAGCGTCCGCCCCGGCCCCCGCCCCCGCTCCCGCGCCCGTGGCCCCGGCCGCCACCCCCGCCCCGGCCGCCGCGGCGCCTTCCCCCGGCATGGCCGCCGGAGCCGGACAGGTGCAGGCGATGTGGCCCGGCGTGCTGGAGGCCGTCAAGAACCGCCGCCGCTTCACCTGGATCCTGCTCAGCCAGAACGCCCAGGTCACCGGCTTCGACGGAACCACCCTCCAGCTGGGCTTCCCCAATGTCGGAGCCCGCGACAACTTCGCCAGCAGCGGCAGCGAGGACGTCCTCAAGGCGGTTCTGGCCGAGCAGTTCCAGGTCAACTGGAAGATCGACGCCGTCATCGGCGGCGGCTCCCCGGCCCCGGTCCAGACCGCCTCGTACGGCTCCTCGTACGGGGCTCCGGCCGCCCCCGCCCCCGCCTACAACCCGCCGCCGGCGCAGCAGCCGCAGCAACCGTCCGCCCAGCAGACCCCGCCCGCCCAGCACCCGCAGCAGCAGCCGCCGTCCCAGCACTCGGCTCCCGCCCCGCAGCCCCCCGTACAGCAGGCGCCCCCGCCGGTGGCCCCCGAGGACGACTTCGCCGAGGAGGACGATCCCGACCTCGTCGAGAGCGCCCTGACCGGACACGACCTCATCGTGCGCGAGCTCGGAGCCACCGTTGTGGAGGAATACACGAATGAGTAGCCGCTCCTGAATTGGGTGGCCGCACGAAGCCGACCGCGCCGTCCCGGCTAGGCTGAGCAGCGTGAAGGTCCTCGTCATCGGCGGCGGCGCCCGCGAACATGCCCTGTGCCGCTCTCTGTCCCTCGACCCCGCCGTCTCCGCCCTGTACTGCGCTCCCGGCAACGCCGGTATCGCCGACGTGGCCACGCTGCGCCCGGTCGACGCCCTAGACGGTGCTGCCGTCGCGACTCTCGCCACCGAACTCGCCGCCGACCTGGTCGTCGTCGGCCCGGAGGCCCCGCTGGTCGCCGGCGTCGCCGACGCCGTGCGCGCCGCCGGGATCCCCGTCTTCGGCCCGTCCGCCGAGGCCGCCCAGCTCGAAGGCTCCAAGGCCTTCGCGAAGGACGTGATGGCCGCGGCCGGGGTCCCGACCGCGCGCAGCTACGTCTGCACCACCCCCGAAGAGGTGGACGAGGCCCTCGACGCCTTCGGCGCCCCGTACGTCGTCAAGGACGACGGTCTGGCCGCCGGCAAGGGCGTCGTGGTCACCGACGACCTGGCCGCCGCCCGCGCGCACGCCCTCGCCTGCGACCGGGTGGTCATCGAGGAGTACCTCGACGGCCCCGAGGTCTCCCTCTTCGCCATCACCGACGGCGTCACCGTGGTCCCGCTCCAGCCGGCGCAGGACTTCAAGCGCGCCCTGGACGGCGACGCGGGCCCCAACACCGGCGGCATGGGCGCGTACTCCCCGCTGCCCTGGGCCGACCCGAAGCTGGTCGACGAGGTCATGGAGCTGGTCCTCCAGCCGACCGTCGACGAGCTCCGCCGCCGCGGCACACCCTTCTCCGGTCTGCTCTACGCGGGCCTCGCGATCACCGGTCGCGGTACCCGGGTCATCGAGTTCAACGCCCGCTTCGGCGACCCCGAGACCCAGGTCGTGCTGGCCCGGCTGCGCACCCCGCTGGCCGGCGTCCTGCTGAACGCCGCCAACGGCACCCTGGACGCGCTGCCCCCGCTCGTCTGGCGCGACGACGCCGCCGTCACGGTGGTCATCGCCTCCCACAACTACCCGGAGACCCCCCGCACCGGCGACCCGATCGAGGGCCTGCTCGAGGTGGCCGCCGAGGACGAGCCCGATGCGTACGTGCTGCACGCCGGGACCCGGCGCGAGGGCAACACGGTGGTCAGCGCGGGCGGCCGCGTGCTGTCGGTGACGGCGACCGGTTCCGACCTGGCGCAGGCGCGCGCGAAGGCGTATAAGGCGGTGGCGCGCATCCGTCTCGACGGCTCGCAGCACCGTACGGACATCGCGGCCAAGGCGGCCGAGGGTCGCTGACCAGCCGCTCCACGGACCCGCGGGCCCGGTGCGCACCTCGTGCGCCCGGGCCCGCGGGCGTGTCCGCGTGCGACTGCATCCGGCCGCGTTCGAACGCACCCACCTTTACCCAAAGCCATTCCATCGGGTGATCGTCACCCGGTCCGCCTGACGCCCGCGCGTGCCCCAACTAGGGTGCGATGCCAAGCATTCCGGCACTTGGCCCACCGGCATTGCGATGTCGGTGGCGGGTGTCACAGTGGGGGAGTGAGCAACGTCGCCGCAGGGCAGAGGGGGTGAGGTCCGGCCGTGTCCGGAACCGGTTCGATCATGGAAGCGAACGTGCCGTCCGCGCGTTCCCGCGCTCTGGCCGTGCTGCGCGTGCGCAGCAGGGCCTCGGCCGTCGGGCTGCTGCCCGCCGCCCTCGCGGTGGTGCTGGTGGCCGCCCGGGCGACGGGCCGGCTGGCCGGTGATCCCTGGCCCACGGTGACTCTCGTCGTATGTGTGGTCGCCGTGCTGGTGCTGCTCGTCGGTGGCGCCTTCGCCGCGGTGGTGCTGCGGGCGAGTCCCGCCGTGACGCCGACCGTGCCGCTCTCGGAGGCCGCCGCGCCCGATCTCTACCGGCTGGTGCGGGACCTGGCCGACCGGATGGACGTGCCGCCGCCCTCCGCGATAGCCCTGACCCCGGACTGCGACAGCTGGCTGGAGGACCGCAGTCACGCGGCCCACCGACGCGGCGCCGCCCGCGTCCTCGGCGGCGCGCCCGGACCCGTCGGGCCCGAGTCCGAGCCCGGCGCGGCCCCGGTGCTGGTGATCGGCTCGCCCTTCATGTGGTGGATGCGGGTCGCGGAGCTCCGGGCGGTCCTCGCGCCCGTCGTCGCCGGTACGGGCCCTTCCGCGCACCCGGACATAGCCGACGCGCGCGGTTTTGTACGGGGCCTGGACGCGGCCGTGGACGTGGGCGGTCGGCGCGGCCTCGGTTGGATCGCGGCCCCGGCCCGGCTGCTGCTGCGGCTGTGCCGGACCGACGCCGCCGAGATGGAGCGCGGGGTGGCCGCGGCCGCCTCGGAGCGTGCCCAGGGTGTGGACTACGGGCTGCGCATCGTCGCCCAGGAGCAGGTCGGCCTCGCCTACGCGGGCTGGGACCGGCTGCTGACCCGGGTCGCGCTGCCCGCCTGGCGGATGGGCCGCTGGCCGGCGCACCTGGACGCCGGGGTGGTCTCCGCGCTGACCGAGCTGTCCCGGCGGGACCGGCTCGCCGAGGGGTTCACCTCGCGGCTGGGCGAGCGCCCCGCCTGTGACCTGCTGGAGCAGCCCGGGTTGATCGACGAGGCGACCTCGCTGCTGGCCGCGCGGCTCTTCCATGGCGGTCCGGCCGAGGCCGGGCCGGACTGGTCGCCGGTGGACTGGGCGGAGTATCCGGAGGAGGTCGTGGACCGCAAGTGGCGGACGGAGGCGGCCCGGCTGCACGCCGCGCTGGACGCCCTGGCCGTTCCGGCGGGACGGCCCGCGAGCCCTTCGGCCCCGGCATCCCCGGCATCCCCGGCATCCCCCGCGGCCCCTGCGGCCCCCGTGTCTCCCGCGTCCCCTGCGGCCCGGCCCGGCTCCCAGGGCCCCTCAGGAGCCGCCGGAGCGGCCGGTCCCGCCACGTTGGCGGCCGCCGACTCCCCCTCCCCCACCGCGGACGCGTTCGCCGGCCCCACCCTGGAGCGGGTGCTGGGCTACCTCACGGACGGCGGCGGTGAGGGCGCGGCCGGCGAGGCGCTGGCCGGCCGGATCACCGGTGAGCTGGCCCGCGAGGAGCGGGCGGCCGGTCCGGCCGCCGGGGCCGGGAAGGCGCGCGGCGCGGACACCCTCCCGCTGTTCCCGCTCCAGCCGCCGCGCAGCGGCCGGGACCTGCTGGCCGATCACGTCACGGCGATGGTGTGCTGCGCGGCCGTGGACTCGGCCGGGGCCACCCCGGGGCTGGACTGGCTCGACGGGCCGGTCCTGCTGGTGGGCGGCGACCGCCGTTCGGACCTGGCCCCGCGGGTGCTGTGCCTGGTCGAGGACGGGAACCCGGAGCCGCTGCGGGACTGGCTCTCGGCGCTGGGCGTCCGCACGGAGAAGCCGGTCCGCCTGGTCTGAGGCGGGTCGATGCGCCTCCCCGGGAGGGCTACGGCTCGTACGGGCAGCCGGACGTCAATGTTCCGTTCCCGTCAATTCGCGACGAACAGTGACGGGCTGCGTGCGTTATGTGATGTGCTGGGACCGGTCGCGGCTGGATGTCCTGGAGCGGGTGCCGAAAAGTACCTCCTCGGCTGAGCCGGGAGCCGCGCACGGAGGCGATGTACGCCCGTTCGGGGGGTCGAGGGAGGGGAGCGGTCATGGGTGCGGACCAGATCCGGCGTTGGGAGTCAGGCGCGCTCGCGCACGCGGTGTCCGACCCCTTCGGGCAGGGCCCCCTGCCCTGGTTCCGGGGCAGCGAGCTCTACTTCGACGACACCGGCCACGTCGTGCCCTGGTACGTGGACCCGGCCGCCGCGGCCGCCGGCACCGGCCAGATCCCCCGCGCCCGCGGCAACGGCGGTCCGCGCACCGCCGACGACGTGCACCGGCAGATCAAGGGTTTCGCCTCCACCGGCGGGGTGGCCCCCGGCGAGGCCATCGACTTCCACATCACCGTCGATCCGCCCCAGCAGTTCTCCGTCGACGTCTACCGGATCGGCCACTACGGCGGCGACGGAGCCTCCAAGATCACCACCAGCCCCCGGCTGTCCGGCATCGTCCAGCCGGCCCCGCTCGCCGCCGACCGGACCGTCTCCTGTCACCACTGGTGGCTGTCCTGGCGGCTCCAGGTCCCCTCGTACTGGAGCGTCGGCGCGTACGTCGCGGTGCTCACCACCGCCGACGGCTACCGCTCCCACATCCCCTTCACGGTCCGCGACGACCACCCCGCCGACCTCCTGCTGCTGCTCCCCGACATCACCTGGCAGGCCTACAACCTCTACCCGGAGGACGGCCGCAGCGGCGCCAGCCTCTACCACGCCTGGGACGAGCAGGGCCGACTGCTGGGCGAGCAGGACGCCGCCGTCACCGTGTCCTTCGACCGCCCCTACGCGGGCGCGGGCCTGCCCCTGCACGTGGGCCACGCCTACGACTTCATCCGCTGGGCCGAGCGCTACGGCTACGACATCGCCTACGCCGACACCCGCGACCTGCACGCCGGCCGCGTCGACCCCACCCGCTACCGCGGTCTGGTCTTCCCCGGCCACGACGAGTACTGGTCGGCCCCCATGCGCCGTACCGTCGAACGTGCCCGCCGGCACGGCACCTCGCTCGTCTTCCTCTCCGCCAACACCATGTACTGGCAGGTCGAGCTCGGCCCGTCCCCCTCCGGGGTCGACGACCGGCTCCTCACCTGCCGAAAACGGCGCGGCCCGGGCCGCCCCAGCCTGTGGCGCGAGGTCGACCGTCCGGAGCAGCAGCTGCTCGGCATCCAGTACGCGGGCCGGGTCCCCGAACCCGCGCCCCTGATCGTGCGCAACGCCAGGCACTGGCTGTGGGACTCCACCGGCGCGGGCGAGAACGACGAGCTGCCCGGCCTGGTCGCGGGTGAGGCCGACCGGTACTTCCCCCGCACCCAGCTGCCCGAGCACCAGGACCGGATCCTGCTGGCGCACTCCCCGTACCTCGACAGCGAGGGCGCCCGCCGGCACCAGGAGACCTCCCTCTACCGGGCGCCCAGCGGCGCGCTGGTCTTCGCCTCCGGCACCTTCGCCTGGTCCCCGGCCCTCGACCGGCCCGGTCACGTCGACGAGCGGGTGCAGCGGGCCACGGCCAATCTCCTCGACCGGATCTGCAAG
Organism: Streptomyces virginiae; assembly: GCF_041432505.1. GTDB lineage: Bacteria > Actinomycetota > Actinomycetes > Streptomycetales > Streptomycetaceae > Streptomyces > Streptomyces virginiae_A. The sequence goes on along the minus strand of NZ_CP107871.1, from coordinate 4,244,125 downwards.
CACGACTGACCCCACGGACGGCCCGCCACCGACCCCACGGACGCCCCGCCGCCGGCCCCGCGATCGACCCGCGGCACGGACCCCTGTCCACAGGTGGGGACACAGGTGCGCGAGAATCGGGGTGCGCTTCATACAGAACCACAGGGAGACCCCGTGTCCGGATTCGTCGAAAAGCCCGAGCCGGTTCAGGTTCCGGGCCTCGTCCACCTCCACACCGGCAAGGTGCGCGACCTCTACCGTGACGAGGACGGCCGCCTCGTCATGGTCGCCAGCGACCGCATGTCCGCCTTCGACTGGGTGCTGCCCACCGAGATCCCGGACAAGGGCCGCGTCCTGACCCAGCTCTCCCTGTGGTGGTTCGACCAGCTCGCGGACCTCGTCCCGAACCACGTCATCTCCACCGACCTGCCCGCCGGCGCCCCCGCCGACTGGGCCGGTCGCACCCTGATCTGCCGCAACCTCGACATGGTCCCGGTGGAGTGCGTGGCCCGCGGCTACCTCGCCGGCTCCGGCCTCGCCGAGTACAACGAGACCCGCACGGTCTGCGGGCTCGCCCTCCCCGAGGGGCTCGTGGACGGCTCCGAGCTGCCCGCCCCGATCTTCACCCCGGCCGCCAAGGCCGCCGTCGGCGAGCACGACGAGAACGTCTCCTACGAGGAGGTCGCGCGCACCACCGGCCCCGAGACGGCGGCGCTGCTGCGCCAGACCACCCTCGCCGTCTACGGCCGGGCCCGGGACATCGCGCGCGAGCGCGGGATCATCCTGGCCGACACCAAGTTCGAGTTCGGTTTCGACCCGAAGGACGGCACCCTGGTCGCCGCCGACGAGGTGCTGACCCCGGACTCTTCCCGCTTCTGGCCGGCCGACCGGTGGGAGCCGGGCCGCTCGCAGCCCTCCTTCGACAAGCAGTACGTCCGCGACTGGCTGTCCTCCCCGGCCTCCGGCTGGGACCGCAAGGGCGAGCTCCCGCCGCCGGCCCTCCCGGCCGAGGTCGTCGCCCGGACCAGCGCCAAGTACATCGAGGCCTTCGAGCGCCTCACCGGCCAGTCCTGGTCGTAGGGACGAGAGAAGCCCCCCGGTCCGAGGACCGGGGGGCTTCTTCGTTACAGAGCGGACAACGCGACTCGAACGCGCGACATCCACCTTGGCAAGGTGGTGCTCTACCAACTGAGCTATGTCCGCAGGTGCGCCGTAACGCGAGAACTACTATACCCAACCTCGCTCGCGTGCGAGACGCACGGCCGTGTGCCGGTTCTCCGCACCCAGCTTCGTCGCCGCCGAGGACAGGTAGTTGCGTACCGTCCCCTGCGACAGCGAGGCCCGCTCCGCGATCTCCGCGATCGGTGCCCCGTCCGCCGCGAGTTCGAGTACCTCCGCCTCGCGCGCGGTCAGCGGAGAGTCCCCCGCGCTGATCGCGTCGGCCGCCAACTCCGGGTCCACGTAGCGGCCTCCGGCGTGCACGGTCCGGATCAGCTCGGCCAGCCGCTGCGCCGAGACGGTCTTCGGGGCGAAGGCCCGCACACCCGCCGCCAGTGCCCGCTTCAGGTGCCCGGGGCGGCCGTGGCTGGTCACGATCATGGTCTTGCAGCCGGGCAGTTCGGCCCGCAGGGATGTGGCGACACTCACACCGTCGGCTCCCGGCATCTGCAGGTCCAGCACCGCCACGTCCGGCCGGTGGGCCCGCGCCATCGCCAGTGCCTCGGGGCCCGAGGCCGCCTCCGCGACGACGAGCAGGTCGTCCTCCAGCGCGAGCAGCGCCGCCAACGCGCCCCGGATCAGGTGCTCGTCATCGGCGAGCAGTACGCGTACGGGGCTCACGCCCGCACCTCCAGTCCTTGCAGTCGTCGGTCCGGGATCTGTGCCATCAGTCGGAACCGGCCGTCGCCGACCAGCCCCGCCTGCAACGTCCCGTCCAGGGCCGCGAGTCGTTCCCGCAGCCCGGCCAGCCCCGAACCGGGCGGCCCGGTCGGGGTCTCGGGAGCCCCGTCGTTCTCCACCACCAGCGTCACGGCGCCCGTCTCCGCGGCGGTCAGCCGGATCAGGCAGCGGTGCGCGTCCCCGTGCCGCAGGATGTTCGTCGTCGCCTCGCGCACCACCCAACCGAGGGCCGACTGGACCTCGGCGGGCAACTCCGTGCCCCGCGCGGCCAGGAAGTCCACACGGCAGTCCATCCCGGCCGCGCTGAGCACGCCGCGCGCGCCCTCCACCTCCACCGAGAGGTCCGCCTGCCGGTAGCCCCGCACCACGTCCCGTACCTCCCGCTGGGACTCCTGGGCGATCCGCTGCACCTCGATCATCTGCTCCACCGCCTCCGGCCGTTCGCGCCGGGCCAGCTGTATCGCCAGCTCGCTCTTGAGCGCGATCACCGCCAGGTTGCGGCCCATCACGTCGTGCAGGTCACGGCCGAACCGCAGCCGCTCCTCCGCCACCGCGAGCCGCGCCTGGACCTCGCGCGAGCGGTCCAGCTCGTAGACCGTTCTCAGCAGCCACGCCGAGAAACCGCAGGTGGCGCCGAAGAACAGGCTCCCGAGCAGGATGCCCACGCAGTACCCCAGCGCCGTGGCGGCCGGCGTGCCCAGGGCGAGTGCGGCCAGCCCCGTCGCGACCGCCGCCACCGGCGGGATGTACCGCATCCGCTTCACCGACCGCAGGCACAGGACCAGCGATCCCGAGGCGAACCAGATCAGCCCTGCCACCAGCGTCGGCGCCACGGCCGCCTCGGAGATGTGTCCGACAGCCCGGAGCGTGAGCACGGCCAGGGTGCACACGGCCGTCGTGACGACCACCGCCACCGCCGTCCGGGTGGGGCGTTCGCGCCGGCCCACCACCCAGTGCAGCGCCTGGTGGGTCAGCACCCCGCACAGCACCGCATGGGCGCAGACCATGAGGAGCAGGGCGAGGGCCAGCAGGACCGAGGGCCTCGAAGGGGCGGTGGCGGCCACGGGCATCAGCCCGAAGGAGGTGATCTCCAGCACGACGAAGAGATGGAACGACCCCCTCGTGTAGAGCTCGACCTTCCCCGCGGTGCTGCGGTTCTTCCACCACCCGGTCATCTTCGACACGGTCCCCGTCCCCCGACTCGCTTCACCGGCGCGGTTCCCAACGGAACCACCTCCGCACAGAAAACACGGTGATCACGATCCAGGCCAATGTGTTCAGTCCGGCGCCCAGCAGGTCCCCGCCCGCCGAGCCGCCGCTCCACCCGGCCCGCACGAGGTCCATCACCCCGCTCAGCGGCAGCAGTTCGCACAGCGACGCCGCCAGGTCCGGCAGCGAGTCCGTCGGGAAGAACAGCCCGGAGCCGAGCACGGTCGCCAGGAACAACGGCAGCGTGGTGAGGCCCGCGGTCTCCACGGTGCGGGTGAACGAGCTGGTCAGCGCGGAGAACCCGGCCAGCAGCACGATGCCCGCGAGCACGGCCACCACGAGCAGCAAGGGGTTCCGCGGCATGCGCACGTCCAGGACGGCCGCACCGGCCACGGCGATGACGGTGATCTGCCCGAAGGCCAGGACGGCGGCCGGCAGGGCGGTTCCGGCGATGATCTCCAGGTCGGTCGCCTCGCCGGTACGGAGCCGCTTGAGGACGAGCTCCTCGCGCCGGGCGACGTAGGCGGAGACCAGGTTCATGTGGACGACGAGGATCAGCACCATGCCGATCCCGCCGGTCAGGGTGGCCTCGCCGAGGGCCTCGGCACCCTCGGCCCCGCTCAACGAGGAGCGCAGGATGAACACCATCAGCAGGGGCATCAGGACGGCCAGGGTGAGCGCCGCCCGGTTGCGTACCAGCAGGGTCAGTTCCGAGCGGCCGAGCGCGACGAGCCGGCCGGGGTTCAGGGTGAGCGTGTTCATCGGGTCCCCGCCTTCGTGTCCTCGGTGCGGCCGCCGGTGGTGCGGCGGTTCTCCGCGATCTCCAGGAAGGCCTCCTCCAGGGAGGCGGTCCGGGCGTCGAGCCCGACCAGTTCCACGTCGCACTCCCGGGCCCAGTCCAGCAGTTCGGCCAGGTCCCCCTGGAGGCGGTCGGTACGGATCTCCACGCGCTGCCCGTCGGCCGCCGCGCGCAGCGTCAGCGGGAGCCGGGCGGCGGGCACCTCGGCCGGCAAGGTGAAGCGGATCCGGGCCGGGCGGGTGGCGGTCACCTCGGCCGGGCTGCCGGAGAGGACGAGTTCCCCCTCGTGGAGGATGGCGAGCCGGTCCGCGAGCTCCTCGGCCTCCTCCAGGTAGTGCGTGGTCAGCAGCACCGTGGTGCCCTGGTCGCGCAGCGCCCGGACGAGCGCCCAGGTGTCCCGGCGCCCCTCCGGGTCCATGCCGGTGGTCGGTTCGTCGAGGAAGAGCACCTCGGGCCGGCCGAGCAGGGCCAGCGCGAGGTCCAGGCGCCGTCGCTCGCCGCCGGACAGCTGCTTGACGCGTACGGAGGACCGCGCGGCCAGGCCGACCAGTTCCAGCACCTCCGCCGCCGGGCGGGCGCCGCTGGTGACCCCGCCCCACATGCGGACGGTCTCGGTCACCGTCAGGTCGGAGGGGAAACCGCCCTCCTGGAGCATGACGCCGGTGCGCGGGCGGACCTCGGCCCGCCGCGTGTACGGATCGAGCCCGAAGACGCGCACCCGGCCCTCGCTGGGCGCGGCCAGTCCCTCCAGCAGTTCGACGGTGGAGGTCTTGCCCGCGCCGTTGGTGCCGAGCAGCGCGAAGATCTCGCCCCGGGCCACGGAGAAGGACACGCCCCGTACGGCCTCGAATCCTCCTGCGTAGCCGCGGCGCAGGCCGTCGGCTTCGATCACGGTGTCAGTCATGATCCAAGCTTCGCGGCGCCCGCGCCGGGCGGGCAGTGCGCGCTGTCACCGCCCCCGATGACATTTGTCAGGGTCGGTGTCGTCGGTGTGGAAGTCGGGGAACACGAAGAAGGCCCCGATCGTAATGATCGGGGCCTTCTCGATACAGAGCGGACGACGCGACTCGAACGCGCGACATCCACCTTGGCAAGGTGGTGCTCTACCAACTGAGCTACGTCCGCAAGCACTGCATCGCCCTGAGGCGATGCGTGCATCACTCTACCCGATCCACCGCAGTGGTTCGGGAGTGATGCAGAGCGGGTGACAGGAATCGCACACTGCGCCTTCCCTCTGGAAGAGGGATGTTCTGCTACTGAACTACACCCGCACGACCTCGGAGGCTGTGACCTGCGGTCTGGCCCCTCGGCGTGATCCACACACTAGCCGACACATGGGGGTGCATGGCAAATCGACGCTCAGTGGGCCGCGTTGTAGGCCTCGTAGATCTTCTTCGGGATGCGGCCGCGCGGCGGCACCTCGAACTGGTTCGAGCGGGCCCAGGCGCGGACGACGGCCGGGTCGGGGGCGACGGCGGTGTGCTTGAAGACCTTCCCCGAGCGCGACTGGCGACGGCCGGCGGCCACGAAGGGGGCCAGGCCCTTCCGCAGTTTCTTTGCGTTCGCCACATTGAGGTCGATCTCGTAGGACTTTCCGTCCAGAGCGAACACGACCGTTTCCGCCGCTTCCCCGCCGTCGATGTCGTCGGAGAGCGTGACTACTACGCGCTGCGCCACGGATATCGGTCCCTTCGTGCGACGTCGCCACCTGCTGACGTGCGGTGATGTCGCCTGTGTGGATGTTTCGGGGCAATGCAACTTTCATCCGGAATCCGGAGTGATTCCTTTGTACCTCGATTCCCATTGCATTGCGAAGCCCAGTTAATTCTCTCCGCGTGTCCCGCCGCAATGCCGGGCACGTGGTTTTCCGGCGGATTTTGCGAAGCGTTGGTGAAGCCGAAACGGCGCGGTGATCAGGGCCCCGAGATATCTACCCGCGTAGAAATTTCAGCCGGGTACGCTGAGGGAACCGCCTTCGCACCAACCACCACACGGGAGTGCCCGATGGCACGCGTCGTAGTCGACGTCATGCTCAAGCCGGAGATCCTCGACCCCCAGGGCCAGGCGGTGCAGCGTGCACTGCCGCGCCTGGGCTTCGAGGGGATCGCCGACGTCCGCCAGGGGAAGCGCTTCGAGCTCGAGGTGGAGGGACCGGTCGACCAGGCCGCCCTCGACCGCATCCACAAGATGGCCGAAACGTTCCTCGCCAACACCGTCATCGAAGACTTCACCGTGAAGGTCGAGGCCTGACGGTGACCACTCGCATCGGAGTCGTCACGTTCCCCGGAACGCTCGACGACCGTGACTCGCTGCGCGCCGTCCGCCTCGCGGGGGCCGAGCCGGTCTCGCTGTGGCACCGCGACAAGGACCTGCACCAGGTCGACGCGGTCGTCCTCGCGGGCGGCTTCTCCTACGGGGACTACCTGCGCGCCGGGGCCATCTCCCGCTTCTCGCCGGTGATGGAGACCATCATCGAGCAGGCCAAGGGCGGCATGCCCGTCCTGGGCATCTGCAACGGCTTCCAGGTCCTCACCGAGGCCCACCTGCTGCCGGGGGCGATGCTCCGGAACAACCACCTGCACTTCATCTGCCGCGACCAGAAGCTGCGGGTGGAGAACGCGGAGACCGCGTGGACCGGCGACTACACCGCCGGCCAGGAGATCTCCGTACCGCTCAAGAACATGGACGGCCGCTACACCGCCGACGAGCGCACGCTCGACGAACTGGAGGCCGAAGGTCGAGTGGCCTTCCGCTACCTGGACGGCAACCCGAACGGTTCGCTGCGCGACATCGCCGGCATCACCAACGCCGCGGGCAACGTCGTCGGCCTCATGCCGCACCCCGAGCACGCGGTCGAGCCGCTGATCGGGACGGGCCGCACCGACGGCCTCCCGTTCTTCACCTCGGTCCTGAAGAAGCTGGTCAGCGCATGAGCCTCGACACCGTCAAGAACGCCACCGAAACCCCGGACGCCTCCCAGCCCTGGAAGGAACTCGGCCTCAAGGAGGACGAGTACGCCCGGATCCGGGAGATCCTCGGTCGTCGCCCCACGGGCGCCGAGCTCGCCATGTACTCGGTCATGTGGTCCGAGCACTGCTCCTACAAGAGCAGCAAGGTCCACCTGAAGCAGTTCGGTGAGAAGGCCCCCCAGAACGACGCCATGCTCGTCGGCATCGGCGAGAACGCCGGCGTCGTCGACGTCGGCCAGGGTTACGCGGTCACCTTCAAGGTCGAGTCGCACAACCACCCGTCCTACATCGAGCCCTACCAGGGCGCGGCCACGGGCATCGGCGGCATCGTCCGCGACATCCTCGCGATGGGCGCCCGCCCGGTCGCGGTCGTGGACCCGCTGCGCTTCGGCGCCGCCGACCACCCCGACACCCGGCGCGTCCTGCCCGGCGTCGTCGCGGGTATCGGCGGCTACGGCAACTGTCTGGGCCTGCCCAACATCGGCGGCGAGGTCGTCTTCGACGCCTGCTACCAGGGCAACCCGCTGGTCAACGCCGGCTGCATCGGCGTGATGAAGCACGAGGACATCCACCTCGCCCAGGCCTCCGGCCCCGGCAACAAGGTCATCCTCTACGGCGCCCGCACCGGCGGCGACGGCATCGGCGGCGTCTCGGTCCTCGCGTCCGAGACCTTCGACGACACCAAGCCCACCAAGCGCCCCGCGGTGCAGGTCGGCGACCCCTTCCAGGAGAAGCTCCTCATCGAGTGCACCCTGGAGATCTTCAAGGAGAAGCTGGTCGCGGGCATCCAGGACCTCGGCGGCGCCGGGCTCTCCTGCGCGACCTCCGAGCTCGCCTCCGCCGGTTCCGGCGGCATGCGGGTCGAGCTGGACACCGTGCCGCTGCGCGACGCGACGCTCTCGCCCGAGGAAATCCTCATGAGCGAGTCGCAGGAGCGCATGTGCGCGATCGTCGAGCCGCAGCACGTCGACCGCTTCATGGAGATCTGCGAGAAGTGGGACGTCATCGCCACCGTCATCGGTGAGGTGACCGAGGGCGAGCGCCTGGAGATCTTCTGGCACGGCGAGCAGATCGTGGACGTGCCCCCGGGCACCGTCGCCCACGAGGGCCCCGTCTACAACCGCCCCTACGCGCGCCCCTCCTGGCAGGACGCGCTGCAGGCGGACGACGCCGGCAAGCTGCCGCGGCCGCAGACCTCCGAGGAACTGCGCGCGCAGGTCCTCGCGCTGGTCTCCTCCCCGAACCAGGCGTCGAAGTCGTGGGTCACCGACCAGTACGACCGCTTCGTCCAGGGCAACACCGTCCTCTCGCAGCCCGAGGACGCGGGCATGGTCCGTATCGACGAGGAGTCCAACCTCGGCGTGGCCATGGCCACCGACGGCAACGGCCGCTTCGCCAAGCTCGACCCGTACACGGGCGCGCAGTTGGCGCTGGCGGAGTCGTACCGCAACGTGGCGGCGACCGGCGCCAAGCCGCTGGCCATCTCCGACTGCCTGAACTTCGGTTCCCCCGAGGACCCGGACGTCATGTGGCAGTTCGCCGAGGCCTGCCGCGGTCTGGCGGACGGTTGCCTGGAGCTGGGCACCCCGGTGACCGGCGGCAACGTCTCGCTGTACAACCAGACCGGTGACATCGCGATCCACCCGACCCCGGTCGTGGCGGTCCTCGGTGTGATCGACGACGTCAACCGCCGTACGCCGATGGCGTTCTCGGAGGCCGGCCAGCTGCTGTACCTGCTGGGCGACACCGCCGAGGAGTTCGGCGGTTCGGCCTGGTCGCAGGTGGTCCACGACCACCTCGGCGGCATGCCGCCGAAGGTGGACCTGGGCCGCGAGAAGCTGCTCGGCGAGATCCTGATCTCCGCCTCGCGCGACGGCATGATCGACGCCGCGCACGACCTGTCCGACGGCGGCGTGATCCAGGCGCTCACCGAGTCCTGCCTCAAGGGCGGCAACGGCGCGCGCGTCGTGGTCCCCGAGAGCCTGGACGCCTTCACCTTCCTGTTCTCCGAGTCCGCGGGCCGCGCCATCGTGGCCGTCCCGCGCAGCGAGGAGCTCCGCTTCACCGACATGTGCGGTGCGCGCGGCCTGCCGGTCACCCGCATCGGTGTGGTGGACGGCGAGGAGATCGAGATCCAGGGCGAGTTCACCCTTCCCCTGGCCGAGCTCCGCGAGGCCCACGAGACGACGATCCCGGCCCTGCTGGCCTGATCGCACCGCCTCTCCCGCGAGCCCCCGACCCGAATCCGGCGGTCGGGGGCTCGCGGCGTCGGTACCGTCGCCCGGCCCGCGCCTCGACGAGCTGTTCACCGCCTACGCCACCGCCACCGCCTACGCCTACGCCACCGACACCGCGCAGCGGCGCTGTCGCACCGGGCCGGTGCTGCCGGCCCCCGAGTAGGGTCGGAGCATGCCGCCCCGAGGGAAGAAGCCGCGTACCTACGACCCCGTCCGGATCCGCACGGCCGTCACCGCGCAGTTCGCGCATGTCTGTCGGGCCGTCGCGGAGTTGGGGCCCGAGCAGCTGGCGCGCCCCAGCGGGCTCGGGGACTGGAGCGTCGCCGAACTGGCCGGGCACATCGCCTGGATCGCCGACTCGCTGGCCGGCGGACTCGCCCGGCCGCCCGCCGCCGTCGCCGAGCTGTCGGCCGTCGAATGGCCCTTCGCCACCGCCTCCCTCGCCGGGAAGATCTCCGAGGCGGCCAGGGAAACCCTGACCGGGGCCCCGCTGCCCGAGCTGTTCGAGCGGGCGGCCGACCGGATGGAGCGGGCGCTCGCGGCGAATCCGGGTGACCGCGTGCTCGACCTGTGGATCGGGGACATGACCCTGGCCGACTTCCTGGTCACCCGGACCGTGGAACTGGTGGTCCACACCGACGACCTGAACCGGGCCGCCGGACTGGACATCCCGATCGACCGGCAGGCGCTGGCCGCCTGTACCCGGCTGCTCGCCGACGCCCTCGCCCTCAAGGCACCGGGCGGTGCGGTCGAGGTCCGCGTCCCGCCCTTCGCGGTGGTCCAGTGCATCGAGGGCCCGCGACACACCCGCGGCACCCCGCCGAACGTCGTGGAGACCGACCCGCTGACCTGGATCCGGCTGGCGACCGGGCGTACGCGGTGGGCCGCGGCGCTGGACGAGGCGCACGTACGGGCCGGCGGCGAGCGGGCCGATCTGTCGGCGCTGCTGCCGCTGATGAGCTGAGGGGGAACGACCATGGTGGAACCGGCCTCGCGCCCGCTCCGTCCCAGGGACATGCCTACCTTCCGGCACGTCCCCGCCGCCGCGGGCCTGGCCCTCGTCGTCGCGCTCGCCCTGACCGGCTGCGGCCAGGGCGAGGACGCGCGGGGCGCCCGACTGCCCGATCCCCAGGGTTCCTGGGCCGTCGAGTCCCTGACCACGGGCGGCCGCACCCTGCACGCGCCCGAGAGCGCCCACCTCGACATCGGTCCGAACCAGGTCAAGGGCAACTACGGCTGCAACGGCTTCACGGCGGTCGCGGCCTTCGCCGGCACCTCCTCGGTGACCGTGACGCCCGGCGCCTCGACCACCATGGCCTGCGCGGACATGGAGTTCGAGACGGCCTTCGCCAAGCTGTTCCGGGGCAGGTTGACGATCGACCGCGGCCCCGACCGGCTCACCCTGAAGACCGCCGACGGGAGCACCATCGCCATGACGTCGGCCCCCGCGGTCACCGACGCCCCGCTCACCACGACCGAGTGGACCGTGGAGTCCCTGGTCAGCGGTGGGACCGCGGCCTCCTTGCCCGCCGAGGCGGCCGGGAAGTCACGATTCACCATCGCCCCGGACCTCACCGTGAGCGGCAACCTCGGCTGCAACCGGTTCAGCGCCCAGGTGACCGTGGAGGGCTCCACGGTCACCTTCGGGCCGCTGACCTCGACCCGTATGGCCTGCGAGGGGCCGGTGGGCGAGGTCGAGCGGACGCTGACCGGACTGTTCGGCAGCGGCCCGCTCACCGCGAAGGTCGAGGGCCGGACCCTCACCCTCACGGCGCCCGACGGCAAGGGCCTGACCGCCAGGGCGGCCTCGGCCGCCGAGTGAGCACGACCGCGGTCAGGCCGGGTACGGCAGCAGCTGGGCGTCCACCTTCTCCCAGGCCGCCCGCAGCTGCGCCAGCCGGGCCGGTTCCACGGCGGCCTTGTCGGCCTGTTCGCGGACGTCCCCGGCCAGGTTGAACAGCTGGTCCTTGCCCGCCTTGCCGCGGTAGTACTTCCAGTCCCCCCGGCGCAGCGCGCGCTCGCCCCGGACCCGCCAGAACAGGTCCCGTTCGGCGACCTTCTCGCCGCGCAGCAGGTACCCGGCCAGGCTCGCCCCGTCCAGCGGGTAGGCGGGGTGCGGGCGGGCCCCGGCGACCTCCAGCAGCGTCGCCGTCCAGTCCGGGCTGAACACGGGGACGTGGCTGACCTGGCCGCCGTCCAGCCGGGCGGGCCAGCGCGCGATGTTCGGCACGCGGATCCCGCCCTCCTGGAGGGAGGCCTTGTTGCCGGACAGCGGCCAGTTGTACGAGAAGCGCTCGCCGCCGTTGTCGCTGGAGAAGACCACGAGGGTGTCCTGCTCCTGGCCGGAACGCTTCAGCGCCTCCAGGACCTTGCCGATCGAGCGGTCGAGGTCCTCGACCATCTCCTTGTACTTCTCGACCGAGCCGCCGTCCTGGTGCCACAGGGCGCGCCCGTCGCCCGCCTTGATCCGCCGGACGATCTCGGCGCTCTGCTCGGTGTCCCCGTCGGCGATCCACGGCCAGTGCGGGGTGGTGAAGTTGAGGTTCAGCAGCCACGGCTTGCCGTGGTGGTCGCGGGAGACGTACTCGCTCGCCCGCTCGGTGATGATCCGGGTGTAGTAGCGCAGGTCCTTGTACTCGGCGTCGCCCTCGTAGAGGTCGTACTCGCCGCCCAGACCCAGCTTGGAGTAGTACTCCAGGGCGCCACCGAAGTTGCCGAAGAACTCGTCCCAGCCGGATTTGGTCGGGCTGTAGTCGGGCAGGTAGCCCGCGTGCCACTTGCCGATCAACGCCGTGGAGTAGCCCGAGGACTTCAGGAGCGAGGCCAGCGTCGGGTGCGTGGGGTCCAGACCCACCGACTTGTCGGCGATCGGTTCGGCCAGCCCGCCCTTGGTACGGGCCGGGTAGCGCCCGGTGTACAGGCTGAACCGGGTCGGCGAGCAGGTCGCGGAGCCCGAATAGGCGTCGGTGAACCGGACGCCCTGGCGGGCGAGACGGTCCAGGTTCGGGGTCTTGATGTGCGGGGAGCCGTACGAGGAGAGGTCGGCCCAGCCCAGGTCGTCGCCGAGGATGAACAGGATGTTCGGCCGACGGGACGGTCGGGGCCGCCCGGCCCGGAACTCCCGCTCCTGCGGCGCGTTCCGTCCGTCCCCGGGGGTCGGGGCCGCGGCGGCCGGAGCGGCGCCCAGGCCTACCGCCGCGGCGGCCGCGCTCACGCCGACCGCGCCGCCGAAGGCGCGCCGGGACAGGTGGGGTTCGTACGAGGTCACAGGTACTCCAAGGCATGGCCCGCCGGCCCGCCCCGGGCGGCGCGGGACGGCGCGCGGCACGACAGGGCAGGCTCGGGCAGGGATCAGGAAGAAAAAGAACGAAAAGCGGCGTGTGACTACGCAGAACAGCGACAGATGGCGCTCGCGACACGGACAAGGTCCACGTGCCGGCGCTCGACGAGGGTGACGGTTCGGTCACCGAGAGGCTGCATGAGGCGAGAGCCTGTACGAATGCCCATGGGGCTGTCAACAAGGGCATTCCGGATACCGAGACGGAATGGATCGGTCACCCTCTGTGCTGTGACATTTCCCGGCCGTCCCCAATTCGGACCAGTGGTCGATCTCGCCTACACTCGGAAGCGTGCCTCGTGGTGATGGACGACTCAACCACGACCTGCTCCCCGGCGAAAAGGGCCCCCAGGACGCTTGCGGCGTCTTCGGTGTCTGGGCTCCGGGTGAAGAGGTCGCCAAGCTCACCTACTTCGGACTGTATGCACTGCAGCACCGCGGACAAGAGTCCGCGGGAATCGCTGTGAGCAACGGTTCCCAGATCCTCGTCTTCAAGGACATGGGCCTCGTTTCCCAAGTCTTCGACGAAACCTCTCTCGGCTCGCTCCAAGGTCATATCGCGGTCGGTCACGCCCGCTATTCGACCACCGGGGCCTCCGTCTGGGAGAACGCTCAGCCGACCTTCCGTGCGACCGCCCACGGCTCCATCGCCCTGGGTCACAACGGCAACCTGGTGAACACCGCCGAGCTTGCCGAGATGGTCGCCGACCTCCCCCGTCAGGACGGCCGCGCCACCCAGGTGGCCGCCACCAATGACACCGACCTGGTCACCGCCCTGCTCGCCGGTCAGACCGACGACGAGGGCAAGCCCCTGACCATCGAGGAGTCGGCCGCCAAGGTCCTGCCTCAGGTCAAGGGCGCCTTCTCCCTCGTCTTCATGGACGAGGGAACCCTCTACACCGCCCGTGACCCGCAGGGCATCCGCCCGCTGGTCCTCGGCCGCCTGGAGCGCGGCTGGGTGGTCGCGAGTGAGACCGCCGCCCTCGACATCTGCGGCGCCAGCTTCGTCCGCGAGGTCGAGCCGGGCGAGCTCATCGCGATCGACGAGAACGGTCTGCGTACCTCGAGATTCGCGGAAGCGAAGCCCAAGGGCTGTGTCTTCGAGTACGTCTACCTGGCTCGCCCGGACACCGACATCGCCGGCCGGAACGTCTACCTCTCGCGTGTCGAGATGGGTCGGCGCCTGGCCAAGGAAGCCCCGGTCGACGCCGACCTGGTGATAGCGACGCCGGAATCCGGCACGCCCGCCGCCGTCGGATACGCCGAAGCCAGCGGGATCCCGTACGGATCCGGCCTGGTCAAGAACGCCTACGTGGGCCGGACCTTCATCCAGCCCTCGCAGACGATCCGCCAGCTCGGCATCCGGCTCAAGCTCAACCCCCTCAAGGAAGTCATCCGGGGCAAGCGCCTGGTGGTCGTCGACGACTCGATCGTCCGCGGCAACACCCAGCGCGCGCTGGTCAAGATGCTCCGCGAGGCCGGTGCGGCGGAGGTCCACATCCGGATCTCCTCGCCGCCGGTGAAGTGGCCGTGCTTCTTCGGCATCGACTTCGCCACCCGGGCCGAGCTGATCGCCAACGGGATGACGGTCGACGAGATCGCCACCTCCATGGGCGCGGACTCGCTCTCCTACATCTCGCTCGACGCGATGATCGAGGCGACCACCATCCAGAAGCCCAACCTCTGCCGTGCCTGCTTCGACGGCGAGTACCCGATGGAGCTGCCCGACCCGCAGCTCCTGGGCAAGCAGCTCCTGGAGACCGAGCTGGCCGGCGGCACGGACGCCGCCGACGCGCTCCGTCGCCCGTAGCCCTGGCTCAACCTGCGCCGGGCCCTGTCTTTGAGGCTTCTCCCAGGGCCCGGCACCACACGCAGTAACGACACGAAAGCTCTCTCCTGTCATGACAGAGAAGACCACCGGTGCCAGCTACGCAGCCGCAGGCGTGGACATCGAAGCGGGCGACCGCGCCGTCGAGCTGATGAAGGAGTGGGTGAAGAAGACGCAGCGCCCCGAGGTCCTCGGTGGCCTCGGCGGCTTCGCCGGCCTCTTCGACGCCTCCGCCCTCAAGCGCTACGAGCGCCCGCTGCTCGCCTCGGCCACCGACGGCGTCGGCACCAAGGTGGACATCGCCCGCCAGCTCGGCGTGTACGACACGATCGGCCACGACCTGGTGGCGATGGTCATGGACGACATCGTCGTCTGTGGCGCCGAGCCGCTCTTCATGACCGACTACATCTGCGTCGGCAAGGTGCACCCCGAGCGTGTCGCGGCGATCGTCAAGGGCATCGCCGAGGGCTGCGTCCTCGCCGGCTGCGCCCTGGTGGGCGGCGAGACCGCCGAGCACCCCGGCCTGCTGGGCCCGGACGACTTCGACGTGGCCGGTGCCGGAACGGGCGTCGTCGAGTACGACCGCCTGCTCGGCGCGGATCGCATCCGTACGGGGGACGCCGTCATCGCGATGGCTTCGTCCGGCCTTCACTCGAACGGGTACTCGCTGGTCCGCCACGTCCTCTTCGAGCGCGCCAAGATGTCGCTGGAGAGCCACGTGGAGGAGCTCGGCCGCACCCTCGGCGAGGAGCTCCTGGAGCCGACCAAGATCTACTCGCTGGACTGCATGGCCCTCACCCGGACGGCCGAGGTGCACGCCTACTCGCACATCACGGGCGGTGGCCTCGCGGCGAACCTGGCCCGGGTGATCCCGGACCACCTGCACGCCACGGTCGACCGCTCGACCTGGGCCCCCGGCGCCATCTTCGACCTGGTCGGCAAGGCCGGTCAGGTGGAGCAGCTGGAGCTGGAGAAGACCCTGAACATGGGCGTCGGCATGATGGCCGTCGTTCCGCAGGAGTCGGTGGACGTGGCGCTGACCGCGCTGGCCGACCGGGGTGTCGACGCGTGGGTCGCGGGCGAGATCCTGGACCGCGGTGCCCACACCGAGGGCGCGACCATGACCGGTTCCTACGCGAGCTGAGCAGCACTGAAACCCGGCCCGGGGCGATGCCCTGGACCGGGTTTCAGTCTCTTTTCGTCTGTCGTGCAGACGCCTCAGGGCGTCAAGCGCCGCGACGCTGTGACGACGGCCCGGACTCCTCGTCCTCGTCGTCGTCATCCCTGTTGTAGAGGTCCGCGTACCGAGCGTACGGGTCGTCCTCGTCCAGTTCGTCGTCGTCTACCTCGACCGGCTCGCTGACAGGCAGCGGTTCCACGGTCGATGCGCCCAGCTCGTTGGCCAGACGCGAGAGGTCAGTCCCGCCGCTGCTGTACTTCAGCTGGCGGGCGACCTTCGTCTGCTTGGCCTTTGCCCGGCCGCGCCCCATGGCTCGACCCCCTCGGTGACGGGGCTCGACGGCCCCAGAGTCTGACACGCGTTCATGGTTCGGAGCGGGCTCTCCGTGGAGAGACCGTCCGTAGGGGTTTAACGGTACCTGCTTCCGCGGCCATACGGTACGCCGCCCGCATGACGCGCCCCGGTGCAGAACCAACAAGGCGCCCCGTCCTCGCTGGTCAGCTGCGATTTTAACCTTTTCCTGGCGGGCGACCCGCCGAAGTGCAGTGAGTTCCGTCTCGCCGCACCCCGGCGGGCACGCCCAGGAGCCCCTGGAAGTGCCTAGACCGCGCGCGCGGCGCGGCCGTCGGCCATCCGCTGCTCGGCGATCCGGTCGGCCGCAGCGGCGGGCGGAATGCCGTCCGCCTTCGCGCGAGCAAAGATCTCCAGCGTGGTGTCGAAGATCTTCGTGGCCTTGGCCTTGCAGCGGTCGAAGTCGAAGCCGCGCAGCTCGTCGGCGACCTGGATGACACCGCCCGCGTTGACCACGTAGTCGGGCGCGTAAAGGATCCCGCGGTCCGAGAGGTCCTTCTCGATGCCCGGGTGGGCGAGCTGGTTGTTCGCCGCGCCGCAGACGATCGTCGCGGTGAGCGCCGGGACGGTCTCGTCGTTCAGGGCGCCGCCGAGCGCGCAGGGGGCGTAGATGTCCAGGCCCTCGATGCGGATCAGCGCGTCCGTGTCGACGACCGCGGTGACCTTGCCCGGGTGCTTGTCGAGGATGCGCTGCACCGACTCCTGGCGGACGTCCGTGATCACGACCTCGGCGCCGTCCTCCAGCAGGTGCTCGACCAGGTAGTGGCCGACCTTGCCGACACCGGCCACGCCGACCTTGCGGCCGCGCAGGGTCGGGTCGCCCCACAGGTGCTGGGCGCTGGCGCGCATGCCCTGGAAGACACCGAAGGCGGTGAGGACCGAGGAGTCGCCGGCGCCGCCGTTCTCGGGGGAGCGTCCGGTCGCCCAGCGGGTCTCGCGGGCCACGACGTCCATGTCGGCCACGTAGGTGCCGACGTCGCAGGCCGTCACGTAGCGGCCGCCGAGGGACTCCACGAACCGGCCGTAGGCCTGGAGGAGTTCCTCGCTCTTGAGGACGTCCGGGTCGCCGATGATCACGGCCTTGCCGCCGCCGAGGTCGAGGCCGGCGAGGGCGTTCTTGTACGACATGCCGCGCGAGAGGTTCAGCGCGTCGAGGACGGCCTCCTCGTCGGAGGCGTAGGCGTGGAAGCGCGTACCGCCGAGGGCGGGGCCCAGGGCGGTGGAGTGGATGGCGATGACGGCCTTCAGGCCGGTGGCGCGGTCCTGGCACAGCACGACTTGCTCGTGGCCGCCCTGCTCCGAACGGAACAGGGTGTGCAGGACGCCGTCGGTCATTTCGGTCACGGTGGTGACTCCCATGGAAGAGATGCGGCGGAAAGACGCCCGCCCTGCGGGTGGGGGAGGGCGTGCTGGGAGCAGAGTAAGACCTGAGGGCCGTCCGTAGGTGACCTGTCCGAGGATCGAAACACTCCCGTGGTACGAGGGCGCGCGGGCGCCCGGAGGTGAACCGGGCCCTGCGGAAGGGCAGTACGAGAGCGTGAGCGAATCCTCCGATCTCCCGCTGCCGTCCGCGCGCTCCGCGCCGACCGTCCCGTACGCCTCCTACCTGCGCGTCTACGAGCCCTTGGCGGCCTTCGCCGAGCCGGAGCGCACGCACTGGGCCGACTACGCCCGGCGCGGGGCGACCCCCACCGCCCAGGACGAACTGCGCCGGTCGCTGTCGGACTTGGTGCGGGTCCCGGTGGTGGGGGTGCCGGCCCACGAGAGCGCGGACGCCTTCACGGTGGTGGTCGACGGGGTGCTGCTGATCTGCCCGTGGCGCACCCGGCTGCGCGGCTGGCTGGCGCTGCAGGAGCTCGTCGAGTGGTTCCCGCGCCCGGTCCTGGACGCGGCGCTCCCGCCGGGGACCCGCCGGCAGGCGGCCGAGGACTACGAGCGTTGGCGCGAGCGGAACCCGGACGCGCGCCCGTGGATCCGTACCGGGGTGTGGCAGGTTCCGCTGCGCTGGTTCGTCCTGGTGGCGGACGAGGAGCGGGACCACGTGCCGGGCGAGCGGCTGCGCTACCGCACGCCGATGGTCCAGGCCCGGCGGCGACTCGCGCGGGCGCTGCGGACCCTGCGCGACGCGGAGGGGTACGGGTCGCTCGCAGACGGGCTGGCGGAGGTGGGGAGCTGGCTGGAGGAGTTCCACCCGCGCTCGCTGGTCGAGCTGGACTACGGCGGGTTGGTGCACGCGTTGCCGGCGGACCGGCTGGCGGCCGACCGCTCGGCCGCGGATCTCGCGGCGGGCATCGCGGCCCTGCGGGCCGGGGACAGGGAGGGCGCGACCGAGGTCTACGAGGGGCTGGCGGAGCGTTGGCGAGCGGTCCGGGAGCGACTTTTCGCGAATTAGGCCGAAAGGGGCCTATGTGGCTGGTTTCACCCGAGAGGGGGTCACGCGTATCGTCCGGTATCGGTCGATCGGTCAATAATGGCTGATCAGAGGCCTGATCATGGCATTTGGGACGTAGTGCCAGGACCTACGTCCCGATACGGGCCATTGGCCCAAGCGTGACGGACCGCACTAACTACACCCTTGCGCCCTTCCCCTACCCTCGTGCCAAAATAGGACAAGGAGTCCGGGGAGGGTTCCTTCCGCCCAACTAAGGGCGGAATGCTCGGCATTGCACTCTACGGGGGGTCTGACGACTCCTGATCGCTCTGTGACTGATCGTCACAGTGGGGTGACTGTCCGCTATGGGACGGTCCATCGGCTTCCGCCGCTGATGAACACCTCGGAGGGCAATTCCGTCGGTTTGGCCGTCGAGGCTGGACGGATGGTGTAGTTGTAGTGCCGAGGACAAGCCGTTCGTCCTATAACCGACTCGGCCCGCGTATGTCCATTTCGGGCAACGCGGGCCAAGGTGCAGAATTTAGAGGAAAGAACCGAGATGGTTCGGTTCTCCCGAGGAGGCCGCTCATGACCGCTCGCACCCCTGATGCCGAGCCGCTGCTGACCCCGGCTGAGGTTGCCACGATGTTCCGCGTGGACCCGAAGACGGTCACCCGCTGGGCCAAGGCTGGCAAGCTCACGTCCATCCGCACCCTGGGTGGACACCGCCGGTACCGCGAGGCCGAGGTTCGCGCACTGCTCGCGGGAATTCCGCAGCAGCGCAGCGAGGCCTGAGGTCGCGTAAACACCCCGCTTTAACGGGTTTATCGGGTCCCCCAATCCGATGAGACCCACATAGCTTCAAACGACCGGGTCTGCCCCAACAGGTCCCAGGTCGTTCGATCGCGCTGGACTCCGCCGGGTCCAGCGCGATCTTTTTTATGCCCAGGTCAGGGCGGTCTCGATCGCGCGAGGGACTACCGGCGGGGTAGGTGCCATTGCACATATTCTATCGAGCGAGCGTATGGGTGCGATAAAAGTATGAGTCTCAAAAACTCATGTGGTGACTCCCGTCACAGATGATCACCCTTGTATATCCGGCAATGCACCCCGTAAAGGGGAAGTGCATCACGAGGCGCATCATGCGAACGGGGGATTCCGGGCGGCGACCCACGGTTCGCCCCCGTCGTGCCCCTGTCGGCCCCCGCCGCGTCCGGAGCGGCCGGGGTTCCGTCCGCACGAGGTGGGCGAACGCCGCAGGGGCCCCGGAGAGGGGGCGGAGGTGGCCGGGAGGTGTTCACGGGTGGCGCGGGCGCTCCACGAGCCCCAGGCGTCCCCCAAGGCCGCCCGGGCGATGTCACCCGCCAACGCGTCAGGGCCCGCATCCCCAGAGGGATACGGGCCCTGACGTTTCTGCGAACCTGACGGGACTTGAACCCGCGACCTCCACCTTGACAGGGTGGCGAGCTAACCAACTGCTCCACAGGTCCTTGATTTGCGGCCGCTCGGCGGCTGCGAATCAGACTGTACCGCAGCTCAGGGGGTGCAGTCGAACCGGACCACGGCGCCGGTCACGGAGCCGCCGCGTCCACCGCCTTCACGATGCGCTTGTCGGAGATCGGGTACGCCGTCCCGAGCGCGTGCGCGAAGTAGCTGACGCGCAGTTCCTCGATCATCCAGCGGATGTCCGTGACCGTGGACGGGACCGGCCGTCCCTTCGGCAACTGCTCCAGCAGCCAGGCGTACTCGTCCTGCATCTCGTGGACCTTCTCCATGCGCGTGGTGTCGCGCTGGACGCCCGTGGGCATCTGCTGGAGTCGCCGGTCCGCCGCCACCAGGTAGCGCATCAGGTCCGGCAGTCGGCGCAGCCCCGTGAGCGTCACGAAGCCGGCCGGCATCAGGGCCGCCAGCTGCGTCTTGACGTCCTGGATGTTCGCGACGAGCGCCAGGCTGCCCGTGGCCTTCAGTCGGCGCTCACAGGCCTGCCAGGCGGCCAGCACCTGCTGCACCTGGCTCACCGTGCGCACGGTCGTGTCCACCAGGTCGGCGCGGACGGCCTCGTAGAGCTTCCGGAAGCCCGCCTCGTCCCACGCCGGGCCGCCGTGGTCGGCGATCAGCTTGTCGGTCGCCGCGGTCGCGCAGTCGTCGAAGAGCGCCTGGATCGAGCCGTGCGGGTTTCGGGACAGGGCCAGCTTGTGCTGGTTGCTCAGATGGTCCGAGGCGAACTTCGCCGGATTCACCGGGATGTTCAGCAGGATGAGCCGCCGGGTGCCCAGCCACATCGCCTGCTGCTGCTCGGCTTCGGTGTCGAAGAGCCGGACCGAGACGCTCGCGCCCTCGTCGACCAGCGCCGGGTAGGCCTTCACCGGCTGGCCGGCCCGGCGGGTCTCGAAGACCTTGGTCAGGGTGCCGATCGTCCAGTCGGTCAGCCCGGTGCGCTCCACCGACTCCCCGCCCGCCCGCTCGGCGGTGGCCGCGGCGGCCTTGGAGAGGGCCTGGCGGGCCTTCGGCCGCAGCCTCAGCCGCAGGGCCTCCAGGTCCTTGTCCTCGGCGAGGTTCTTACGGCGCTCGTCGACGATCCGGAAGGTGATCTTGAGGTGGTCGGGGATCCGGCCGAGGTCGAAGTCCTCGGCCGAGACCGGGACACCGACCATCTGCTGGAGCTCGCGCGCCAGCGTGACCGGCAGCGGCTCCTGCAAGGGCACCGCCGTGTCCAGGAAGCGGCCGGCGTAGTTCGGCGCGGGTACGTAGTGCCGGCGGATCGGCTTGGGCAGCGAGCGGATCAGCTCGGTGACGACCTCCTCGCGCAGGCCCGGGATCTGCCAGTCGAAGCCCTCGTCGGTGACCTGGTTCAGCACCTGCAGCGGGATGTGCACGGTCACGCCGTCCGCGTCCGCGCCCGGCTCGAACTGGTAGGTCACCCGGAACTTCAGCTGCCCCTGCCGCCAGGAGTCCGGGTAGTCGGCCTTGGTGACCCCGGCCGCCTTCTCGGTCAGCAGCATCTCGCGCTCGAAGTCGAGGAGTTCGGGCTCCTCGCGCTTCTTGTGCTTCCACCACGAGTCGAAGTGCGCCCCGGAGACCACGTGCGCCGGGATCCGCTGGTCGTAGAAGTCGAAGAGCGTCTCGTCGTCGACCACGATGTCGCGGCGCCGGGCCCGGTTCTCCAGCTCCTCCACCTCGGTGAGGAGCTTGCGGTTGTCGGCGTAGAACTTGTGGTGGGTCCGCCAGTCGCCCTCGACGAGAGCGTTGCGGATGAACAGGTCGCGGGAGACCTCGGCGTCGATCCGGCCGTAGTTGATCTTCCGCTGGGCCACGATCGGTACGCCGTACAGCGTGACCTTCTCGAACGCCATCACGGCCGCCTGGTCCTTCTCCCAGTGCGGCTCGCTGTAGGTGCGCTTGACCAGGTGCTGCGCCAGCGGCTCCACCCACTCGGGCTCCACCTTGGCGTTCACCCGGGCCCACAGCCGCGAGGTCTCCACCAGCTCGGCCGACATCACGAACTTGGGCTGCTTCTTGAAGAGCGAGGAGCCCGGGAAGATCGCGAACTTGGCCGACCGCGCGCCCAGGTACTCGTTCTTGTCCGTGTCCTTGAGCCCGATGTGCGAGAGCAGACCCGCCAGCAGCGAGACGTGCACGACCTGCTCGGGGGCGTCGGCCTCATTGACGTGGATGCCCATGCCCTTGGCGACCGTGCGCAGCTGGGAGTAGATGTCCTGCCACTCCCGGATGCGCAGGAAATTGAGGTACTCCTGCTTGCACATCCGGCGGAACGAGGACGAGCCGCGCTCCTTCTGCTGCTCGCGTACGTAGCGCCACATGTTCAGGAACGAGAGGAAGTCGCTGGTCTCGTCCTTGAAGCGGGCGTGGTTCTGGTCGGCCTGGGTCTGCTTGTCCGAGGGCCGCTCGCGCGGGTCCTGGATGGACAGGGCCGCCGCGATGACCATGACCTCGCGGACGCAGTTGTTCTTGTCGGCCTCGATGACCATGCGGGCCAGCCGCGGGTCCACCGGGAGCTGGGACAGCTGGCGGCCCATCTGCGTGAGCCGCTTCTTGGGGTCCTTCTCCTCCGGGTCGAGCGCCCCGAGCTCCTGGAGGAGCTGGACGCCGTCGCGGATGTTGCGGTGGTCCGGCGGGTCGATGAAGGGGAACTTCTCGATCTCGCCGAGGCCGGCCGCGGTCATCTGGAGGATGACGGAGGCCAGGTTCGTCCGCAGGATCTCGGCGTCGGTGAACTCGGGACGGGCGTCGAAGTCGTCCTCGGAGTACAGCCGGATGCAGATGCCGTCGCTGGTACGACCGCAGCGGCCCTTGCGCTGGTTGGCGCTGGCCTGCGAGATCCGCTCGATCGGCAGGCGCTGGACCTTGGTGCGGTGGCTGTAGCGGGAGATCCGGGCCGTGCCCGGGTCGATCACGTACTTGATGCCGGGGACGGTCAGCGAGGTCTCGGCGACGTTGGTCGCGAGGACGATCCGGCGCCCGGTGTGCTGCTGGAAGACGCGGTGCTGCTCGGCGTGCGAGAGGCGTGCGTAGAGGGGGAGGACCTCGGTGAAGCGGAGGTTCCGTTTGTTCAGGGCGTCCGCCGTGTCGCGGATCTCCCGCTCACCGGAGAGGAAGACCAGGATGTCGCCCGGACCCTCGCCCTGGAGCTCGTCCACGGCCTCGCAGATCGCGGTGATCTGGTCCCGGTCGCTGTCCTCGGAGTCCTCCTCCAGGAGCGGTCGGTAGCGCACCTCCACCGGATACGTGCGCCCGCTGACCTCGACGATCGGCGCCTCGCCGAAGTGGCGGGAGAAGCGCTCGGGGTCGATGGTCGCCGAGGTGATGACGACCTTGAGGTCGGGACGCTTCGGCAGCAGCGTGGCCAGATAGCCCAGCAGGAAGTCGATGTTCAGCGACCGCTCGTGGGCCTCGTCGATGATGATCGTGTCGTAGGCGCGCAGCTCGCGGTCCGTCTGGATCTCGGCGAGCAGGATGCCGTCCGTCATCAGCTTCACGAAGGTCGCGTCCTGGTCCACCTGGTCGGTGAACCGGACCTTCCAGCCGACGGTCTGCCCGATCTCGGACTTCAGCTCCTCGGCGATCCGCTCCGCGACCGTGCGGGCGGCGATCCGGCGGGGTTGGGTGTGCCCGATCATGCCCCGGACGCCGCGGCCCAGCTCCATACAGATCTTGGGGATCTGCGTGGTCTTGCCGGACCCGGTCTCGCCCGCGACGATCACGACCTGGTGGTCGCGTATCGCCTCGGCGATCTCGTCCTTCTTCTGGCTGACGGGCAGGTTCTCGGGATACGTGACCTCCGGCATCCGCGAGGCACGGCCGGCCAGACGCTCGGCGGCCTTGGTGGCCTCCGCGGCGATCTCGTCGAGCACGGCCTGCTTGGCCTCGGGCTTGCGGATACGGCGGGCGCCTTCGAGGCGGCGGCCGAGGCGGTGCGCGTCACGGAGGGAGATCTCACCGAGAAGCGTCTGCAGGGCGGCGAAGGAAGTAGACATACCTGATCGAGGATCTCACCTGGGCCCTCCGGGTGGCGAACGCATTTGTCGGGTGGACCCGTACCATTTCGGGACGAGTCCGTCGGTCGTCCGTATGAGAGGCAGCCCACCTTGTCCCGCCCCCGCCTCTTCGGCTGCGCCGTGCTCGCGGTACTGGCGGTGTTGCTGGGCTGCGCGACCCAGGCGGTGGCGCTCGCCCCGACGCCCGGAACGGCCCCGGCTCCGGCCTCGGCCCCGACTTCTGTCGCGGCGGCCCCGGACCCGGGCCCGACCCTGGCCCCGGCTCCTGCCTCGGCTTCGGGCCCTGCAGCCGTCCCGGTCTCGGCCCCGGACACCGGATCGGCCATGGCGTGGCCGCGGGCGGCCGTTTCCACCGACGCCGACGGGCCCGCCTGCGCGCCGACGGCTCCGGGCCACGGCGGCTCGCCCGCCGTCCCCCGGCGTGCCGCGGGCGAGCAGCACGCCCAGGTCCCGCCGGTCCGGGCGGTGCCCGAGGACGCCGGTCCGGCCGCGGCCGGCACCGCGCGCAGCCCCGTACGCGGCCCCGACCGCCCGGCCCCCGACCGGCTGCGGCTCTGCGTGATGCGGGTCTAGAGGGACCGGTCCCCCGGTCCCGTCCCACCCACCCGCAGCACTGGAGCACCCGCATGCCCTCTTCCCCGAAGCCCGCCGCCAAGAAGTCCGCCAAGAAGTCCTCCGCCAAACCCCTGCTGATCTCCGCCGGGGTGGCCCTCGCCGCGATCACCCTCGGGCTCGTCTCCTGGCAGGCCACCGCACCCGACTCGACCGGCTCGGCCGGCTCCGCCGCCGAGGCCGCGCCCGCGACCGACCCCACCGCCGAGCTCAAGGCCCTGGCCCGCCGTGAATCCGGCGACAAGCTCGCTGTCGGCCGCGCCGACGCGCCCGTCGTGCTCATCGAGTACTCCGACTTCAAGTGCGGCTACTGCGGCAAGTTCGCCCGGGACACCGAGCCCGAACTGGTGAAGAAGTACGTGCAGGACGGCACCCTGCGCATCGAGTGGCGCAACTTCCCGATCTTCGGCGCCGAGTCCGAGGCCGCGGCCAAGGCCGCCTGGGCGGCCGGGCAGCAGGACCGTTTCGACGCCTTCCACGCGGCGGCCTACGCCGGCGGCTCGAAGGAGAAGGGCTTCGCCGAGCCCCGGCTCGTGGAGCTGGCCCGCGAGGCCGGGGTCCCGGACCTGGAGCGCTTCAAGGCGGACATGGCCGGCGAGCAGGCCGCCGCGGCCCTGCGCAAGGACCAGGAGGAGGGCTACCGCATCGGCGTCACCTCCACCCCCTCCTTCCTGCTGAACGGCAGGCCCATCGCCGGCGCCCAGCCGCTGGACACGTTCACGGCGGCCATCGCCAAGGCGAAGGCCGAGGCGGCGAAGCAGTGACCGACATCGGGTACCTGGCCGCCCTGCTGGGCGGCCTCCTCGCACTGCTCAGCCCGTGCAGCGCGCTGCTGCTGCCGGCCTTCTTCGCGTACTCCATCGACTCCACCTCGCGGCTCCTGGCGCGCACCGGGATCTTCTACGCGGGCCTCGCGAGCACCCTCGTACCGCTGGGGGCGGCCGGCTCGTACGCCGGGCGGTTCTTCCACAGCAACCGCGACCAGCTCGTGCTGGGCGGCGGTTGGCTGATCATCGCGCTCGGCCTGGCGCAGATCCTGGGCCTCGGCTTCGCCCCGAGGCGGATCTCGGAGCTGTCGGGCCGGATCCGGCCGACCACCGCCCTGTCGGTGTACGCGCTCGGCGCGGTCTACGGGCTGGCCGGCTTCTGCGCCGGCCCGATCCTGGGCAGCGTGCTGACGGTCGCGGCGGTCAGCGGCAGCCCCGTCTACGGCGGTGTCCTGCTCGCGGTCTACGCCCTGGGGATGGCCGTGCCGCTGTTCCTGCTGGCCCTGTTGTGGGAGCGGTTCGACCTGGGCAGGCGGCGCTGGCTGCGCGGGCGGGCCCTGCGCGTCGGCCGCTTCGAGCTGCACACCACCTCGCTGCTGTCCGGGCTGTTCTTCATCACCCTGGGCGGGCTGTTCCTCGCCTACGACGGGGCGAGCGCACTGCCGGGGCTGCTGGACGTGGACGACTCGTTCGCCGTGGAGCAGTGGGTCGGCTCGCTGGCGGACGCGGTCCCGGACGGGGCGCTGCTCGCCCTGGTCGCCGCGGGGGCGGCGGCCGTCGGCGTCGTGCAGTGGCGCCGCAGGGAGCGTGCGGCGGCGGCCGAGGCGGAGGGGGAGTAACCACAGAAGGCCCCGTCCGATGGACGGGGCCTTCTTGATGGTGGCTGGGGCCGGGGTCGAACCGGCGACCTATCGCTTTTCAGGCGATCGCTCGTACCAACTGAGCTACCCAGCCACGAAACCGTTTCCGGCTTCAGCGATCCTGACGGGACTTGAACCCGCGACCTCCACCTTGACAGGGTGGCGAGCTAACCAACTGCTCCACAGGACCTTGCAGTGTGCGAGAACAAGTCTTGCACACGGTAATGCGTACCCCCAACGGGATTCGAACCCGTGCTACCGCCTTGAAAGGGCGGCGTCCTGGGCCACTAGACGATGAGGGCTAAAGGCCCGCCGGGCACTTCTCAGCGCGTCGGGGACGTGAGAAGCATATGGGATCCGGGGAGCTATCGCCAAAACGGTTTCCCCCGGAGCGACAATGGCCGGGTGCTGGAGATGACGCGCGAGGAGTTCGAGGAGCTCGTCGCAGAGGCCCTGGACCGGATTCCGCCGGAGCTGACGCGGCTGATGGACAACGTGGCGGTGTTCGTCGAGGACGAACCACCCGCCGACGACCCCGAGCTGCTCGGCCTGTACGAGGGAACTCCCCTGACGGACCGCGGCGAGTGGTACGCCGGGGTGCTGCCGGACCGGATCACCATCTACCGCAATCCCACATTGCGCATGTGCGAGGACCGGGAGAGCGTGGTCGCCGAGACGGAGGTCACCGTGGTGCACGAGATCGCCCATCACTTCGGGATCGACGACGACCGGCTGCACGCGCTGGGCTACGGGTGACCCGGCCGGGTCCGGGGTCGGCTCCGGGGCCTGTTCCCGACGGGCCGGCGGAGGCGATCGACCCGGACGTCGACCTGCACGTACCCGCGCAGCGCGCCGAGCCGCAGGCCCGGGTCCTCGCGGCGGTGGCGGTCGGCGGCGCGGCCGGCGGCGCGGCGCGGTACGGGGTCTCCCTGCTGTGGCCGGCCGCGCCCGGGGCCTTCCCGTGGGCGACCCTGTGGATCAACGCCTCCGGCAGTGCGCTGATCGGCGTACTCATGGTGCTGATCAGCGAGGGCGGCCGGACGTCGCCGCATCCGCTGCTGAGGCCCTTCGCCGGGGTCGGCGTGCTCGGCGGCTTCACCACCTTCTCCACCTACGCGGTGGACTTCTCGCGGCTCCTGGACGAGGGGGAGACGGGGACCGCCCTGGCCTACGGCGGGTTCACGGTGGTGGCGGCGCTCGGCGCGGTGTGGGCGGCGGCCTCGGTGACGCGGCTCGCGCTCCGCGGGCGAGGGCGCGGCCCCGGACCCGGCGGCGGCCCGCGGTGAACTGGCTGCTCGTGGTGGCGGGCGCGGCCGTCGGCGCGCCGCTGCGCTACCTGTTGGACCGCGCGGTGCAGGCACGGCTGGACGGCCCGGACGCCGTCTTCCCCTGGGGCACCTTCGTGGTCAACGCGACCGCCTGCCTGATCCTCGGGACGCTGTCCGGGGCGGCGCTCGCGGGGGCCGCCTCCTCGCGGTGGCAGTTGCTGCTCGGGGCCGGGCTGTGCGGGGCGCTGAGCACGTACTCGACGTTCTCGTACGAGACGCTGCGGCTGGCCGAGCGGGGCCGCGGGTTCCTGGCCGCGGCGAACGTGGTGATGTCGGTGCTGGTCGGGCTGGGCGCGGTGCACCTCGGCTCGCAGGTCGCGCGACAGCTCCTCGGCTGAGTTCCGCCGAGTTCCGCGCGAGGTTCGGGCCAGGGGTTCGGCCGAAGGCGTGTCCCTTGTGGGTCAAAGGGAGTTGGGCACATTGACCCGCACATGCGGAAAGTTCATCCACAGGCTCCGGAGGTGCCCCCGTGCGCCAGTTGTCCGCTTCCCTCCGACTGGCCGTCACCGCGCTCGCGGTCGCGGCGACGGCCGGCTGCATGAGCGTCGGTGAGGACGCGGCGAAGCCCGGGCCGGCTGCTTCGGGAGACCGCCGCAGCGGCGCCGAGGCGGGCGCCGGCACCGTCTCGGGGCGGGGCTCCGGGGTCCATGGCAACGGGCACGGCACGAAGGACGGTACGGGGAGCCAGGGCGGCCGGTCCAAGGAGGACGGCAAGGCCTCCGGCGCGACCGGGGCCTCGCCGAGCGAGGGCACGCCGAGCGGGCGGCCGGGAGTGCCCGCGCCGTCGGCAGGCCCGGCCGGCGGCGCGGGTGGCGGTGCGGGCGGGCAGGGCCCGCAGCAGCCCACCACGGGTGGTTCGGGCGGACCCGGCGGCCCGGGCGGTTCGGCCGGCGGGCAGCAGACGGCCGGCCCGACCCCGGCACCGCCGGCGACCACTCCCCCTGTGACGGAACCCACGTCGCCGCCGCCGAGTCCGCAGCCGGAGCCGACCGTCGCGCCGGTGCCCGAGCTCTAGGCCCGGCGGGTGCCCGACCGGCCCCGACCGGGCTCGGTCCGGTGCTGGCCCGCAGGGAGTTTTCGCAGGTCAGCGGCCTTTTGGGGGGAGCGACTTGCCAGACCCCGGGGAGGGTGCGTATGGTTATAGATCGTTTGATCCCATTGCCCGGCGCCGAATCCGAAGAGCGCCGTGTGGCGCGTACTCTCCCTAGCCGTGGCTGACCGCATTGAGGCGGTCGATTTGCGATTCACGGAGTTTGGGCGCGTGCCGAGACTCCGGAAGGTTTCGCATTTCGCATGTCCATTTCCAGTTCTGACCGTTCCGTCATGCCCGAGAACGACACCAACGAGATCATCGACGCCGAGGCCCTTGTGGTCACCGAGGCGATCGAGGCCGCTGAGGCGGACGAGATCATCGAGGCTCTTGAGGCCGACGTGAACACCGACGAGTCCTTCGAGGACTCGACCACCGACTTCGACGACGCCGACGCGGACGCCGAGCCCTCGATCACCTTCGGCGACCTCGGTCTCCCCGAGGGCATCGTGCGCAAGCTCGCCCAGAACGGCGTCACCGCGCCCTTCCCGATCCAGGCCGCGACCATCCCGGACGCCCTGGCCGGCAAGGACATCCTCGGCCGTGGCCGTACCGGCTCCGGCAAGACCCTCTCCTTCGGTCTGCCGACCCTGGCCTCGCTGGCCGGCGGTCACACCGAGAAGAAGAAGCCCCGCGCGATCATCCTCACGCCGACCCGTGAGCTCGCCATGCAGGTCGCGGACGCGCTCCAGCCCTACGGCGACGTGCTCGGCCTGAAGATGAAGGTCGTCTGCGGCGGTACCTCCATGAGCAACCAGATCTACGCTCTGGAGCGCGGTGTCGACGTCCTCGTCGCCACCCCGGGCCGTCTGCGCGACATCATCAACCGTGGCGCCTGCTCCCTGGAGAACGTCAAGATCGCCGTCCTCGACGAGGCCGACCAGATGGCCGACCTGGGCTTCCTGCCCGAGGTCACCGAGCTGCTCGACCAGATCCCCGGCGGCGGCCAGCGCATGCTCTTCTCCGCCACCATGGAGAACGAGATCGGCACCCTGGTCAAGCGCTACCTGTCCAACCCCGTCACGCACGAGGTCGACAGCGCGCAGGGCAACGTCACGACCATGACGCACCACGTCCTCGTCGTGAAGCCGAAGGACAAGGCGCCGGTCACGGCCGCCATCGCCGCCCGTAAGGGCCGCACCATCATCTTCGTCCGCACCCAGCTGGGCGCCGACCGCATCGCCGAGCAGCTCGTCGAGGCCGGCGTGAAGGCCGACGCGCTGCACGGCGGCATGACGCAGGGTGCCCGTACCCGCGTCCTCGCCGACTTCAAGGACGGCTACGTCAACGCGCTCGTCGCCACCGACGTCGCCGCCCGCGGTATCCACGTCGACGGCATCGACCTGGTCCTGAACGTGGACCCGGCCGGCGACCACAAGGACTACCTGCACCGCTCGGGCCGTACCGCCCGCGCCGGCAAGTCCGGTGTCGTGGTCTCCCTCGCGCTGCCGCACCAGCGTCGCCAGATCTTCCGCCTGATGGAGGACGCGGGCGTCGACGCCTCGCGCCACATCGTCCAGGGCGCCGGCGCGTTCGAGCCGGAGGTCGCCGAGATCACCGGTGCGCGTTCGCTGACCGAGGTCCAGGCCGACTCCGCGAACAACGCCGCCAAGCAGGCCGAGCGCGAGGTCGCCGAGCTCACCAAGCAGCTGGAGCGCCTGTCGCGCCGCGCCGTGGAACTGCGCGAGGAGGCCGACCGCCTCGTCGCCCGTTCCGCCCGTGAGCGTGGCGAGGACCCGGAGGCCGCTGTCGCCGAGGTGGCCGAGGCCGCCGAGGCCGAGGTCGCGGCCGCTGCCGCCGCCGCTGCCGCCGAGCTGGCCGCGCAGGAGCGCCGCGAGGAGCAGCGCGCCCAGCGTGACGACCGTGGCAACTTCGAGCGTCGCGACAACCGTGGCGGCGACCGCGGTGGCGACCGTGGCGGCTTCCGCCGCGACGACCGCGGTGACCGCGGTGGCCGTCCGTCCGGTGGCTTCAACCGTGACGACCGTGGTGGCGACCGTGGTGGCTTCCGCCGCGACGACCGTCCGTCGGGTGGTTTCCGTTCCGGTGGCGACCGTCCGTCCGGTGGTTTCCGTTCCGGTGGCGACCGTCCGTCCGGTGGCTTCAACCGTGACGACCGTGGTGGCGACCGTGGTGGCTTCCGCCGCGACGACCGTCCGTCGGGTGGTTTCCGTTCCGGTGGCGACCGTCCGTCCGGTGGCTTCCGCCGCGACGACCGTCCGTCCGGTGGCTTCAACCGCGATGACCGTGGTGGCGACCGTGGTGGCTTCCGCCGCGACGACCGTCCCTCCGGCGGCTTCAACCGTGACGACCGCTCCTCGGGCGGCTTCAACCGCGACGACCGTCCCTCCGGTGGCTTCCGCTCCGGTGGCGACCGCCCGTCCGGTGGCTTCCGTCGTGACGACCGTCCCTCCGGTGGCTTCCGCTCCGGTGGCGGCGACCGCCCGTACGGCCGCCGTGACGACCACCGCCCGTCCGGTGGCTCCGGCTCCGGCTCCGGTTCCACCGGTGGCTTCGGTGGCCGTCGTGACGACAAGCCGCGCTGGAAGCGCAACGGCTGATCGCGGCTGAGCTGAACCCCTGAGAAAGGGCCCGCACGACACCACGGTGTCGTGCGGGCCCTTTCCGCACTCCCGGGAACTGATGACCAGTAACACCCCCTCGGAAGCCGGTCCCAGGCCCTACGCGACGCCACCGGACCGCCGGCGACAGGCCGGTCGGCGGATACCCGATCGGCTGACCGGCGCGGTCCGGCTATGCTCTGGGGTGAGCACCTGGAGGGCCATTAGCTCAATTGGCAGAGCAGCGGACTTTTAATCCGTTGGTTGTCGGTTCGAGTCCGACATGGCCTACCGCTCGCGGGGACGGGGAGACATCCTCCGACCTGCTGCTGAGCGCCCCACCCGACTTCGGCCGGGTGGGGCGCTCGGTCGTTCGCGGGGCACGGCCCGCGGGGGGACGGACGAACTGGCCGAAGACGTCCGGGCGATGAGCTCCGGCACGTCGCCGGGACGGACGCCGACGGCGGCGCCCTCCGGGAAAATCCGGTGACCCGGCAGGACGGCGGGGGTAGCGTCGCCGATCATGACGCCTGTTCTGCGTACCGAGCGACTGCTCCTCGACCCGTACACCCCGACCGACGAGGAAGCGTTCGTCGCCCTCTTCCAGGACACCCGGGTGTCCCGGTGGATGGGGGACGGTCCCACCTCCGAGGACGAGGACCGGGCGCTCTTCGGGCGGGTCTTCTCCAAGGTGTACGCCGAGAACCTCTTCGACGTGTGGGCCGTGCGCCGGGACGGCCGGCTGGTCGGGCACGCCGAGATCAAGCGCACCGACGAGGTCGACGGCCACGAGATCATCTACGCCTTGGCGCCCGAGGCGTGGGGAGCGGGTCTCGGTACCGAGATCGCCGAGGCGATCGTCGCGTACGGCTTCGGCCCACTCGGTCTGACCGAGGTGCACGCCACCGTGGCCGACGCCAACACGGCCTCCCTGGTGCTGCTGGAGCGGATCGGCTTCACCCATGTCCGGGACGTACGGGAGGACGACGGGAGCACGACCCGCGTGCTGACCCGGCCTCGGGATCCCGTCGCCTGACGGCCGACGTGGTCCGGGGCGCGGGCGGAGCGGGACGGTTCGATGCCGGTTTCAAGGCGTTGACCTGCGGTGATGCCCGTTTCGGGGGTGGCCGGCCGTTAATTGGTGAAGGGGTCTCCCCGCATGGCGTAGAGTTGTGTTTACCGACGCGGGGTGGAGCAGCTCGGTAGCTCGCTGGGCTCATAACCCAGAGGTCGTAGGTTCAAATCCTGCCCCCGCTACTCAGTACGAAGGCCCGGTTCCTCACCAGGAACCGGGCCTTCGTCGTGTTCCGGTCCTGTCGGTCCCGTCCGACCCGCCTCGGTCCCCCGTTCTTGTGTCTTCTCGCGCCTGTTCGCGCCGCGTCACCCGTCCGGCCGCCGTCAGGTCGCCGTACGGATGCTCCTGCCGCCAGCCTTGAGGGGCGATCAGGCAGCGGGCCCGGACCCGTGTGATGGACCGGGCGGCGGGAGAGCGGCGTGGTGGGGCTGGGCCGGCAGGGCAGCGGGGCTGGGCGCGCGGGCGCCGACGGCACCGGGCGTGGCACCGGGGACGTCACCGGGAACGGCGTGACCCGTCGCGTGGTCCGGCTGCTGCCGGTCGTGCTGATCGCGGTCGGGATGGTCTTCGACGTGCTGACCCCGCCCAGTTTCACCGGGTCCCCGTTCTTCACCGCGGCCCCGCTGATCGCCGCCCCGCTGTTCACGCTGTGGGCCACGGCGCTGACCGGTGGTCTGGCCGTGTGCGCCGTGTTCGTGCTGCACATCCTCAACGGCACCAGCTGGAAGGTCGAGGCGCTGACCGAGTTGGTGACCGTACTGACCGTCGCCGGGCTGGCGCTCCTGATCAACCGGATGGTGCGGCGCAGCGGTGAGCGGCTCGCCTCGGCGCGCGGGATCGCCGAGGCCGCGCAGCGGGCGGTACTGCCGAAGCCCGCCGAGCGCATCGGGGGGCTGCACGTCTCCGCCTGGTACGAGGCCGCGCAGGCGGACGCCTTCATCGGCGGGGATCTGTACGCGGTCCAGGAGACCCCGTACGGGGTGCGGCTGGCGGTGGGCGACGTACGGGGCAAGGGGCTGGGGGCGGTGGAGGCCGTCGCGGTGGTCCTCGGGGCGTTCCGGGAGGCGGCCGAGACCGAGCCCACGCTGGAGGCGCTGGCGCAGCGGCTGGAGCGGGCGCTGGCCCGTGAGGGCACGCGGCGCGACAGCCTGGACGCGGTGGAGGGGTTCACGACGTGCGTGCTCGGGGAGGTCCCGCCGGGCGCGGGCGTGCTGCGGCTGCTCAACCGGGGTCACCCCGAGCCGCTGCTGCTGCACGCGAACGGGGAGCTGGCGGTCCTCGCCCCGGCGGAGCCGGCCCTGCCGCTCGGCATGGGGGAGCTGGGCGGCTGGCCGGACCTGGTGCAGGAGTGGGCCTTCCCGGCCGGGACCACCCTGCTGCTCTACACGGACGGGCTGACCGAGGCCCGGGACGGCGCGGGGGATTTCTACGATCCGGCGGCCCGGTTGCGGGGGCGGATCTTCCCCGGTCCGCAGGCGCTGCTCAGCGCGCTCAGCAGTGACGTGCGCCGGCACACGGGTGGCGGGGCGACGGACGACATGGCGCTGCTGGCGGTGGGTCGGCCGGGCGAACGGGAGCCGGAGCGGCGGCGGACCGTGCCGGTGGTGCCGCGCGGCGACGCGATGTGACGTTCCGTAGGCGAATGAATGCTTTCCGCAAGCAATTTGACGGATCGTCATTTCAGGCCTGTGGCTGAAGTGATAGGGGAGTCGCTCGATTTTTGCCCTGGTTGGGGTGGGTTTGCTGGAGAAAGGTGTGGCCAAAGCCGGTCAGTGCGTGGCTGATTGGTGGGAACGATCAAGCGGAGAAGCTTGGAATCACTCCCCTACGTCTATTACCTTTCGATAACGCAGCGCGGTCGTCCCAGCCGTCGCAAGAGACGGCACCGTGCGCGCGCGCGTCTCTGCGCGTCGATGAGGAGTGTGCCCCGGTGGCCTCCAACTTGCCTGCCCCTGAAGGCATCGAGATCCAGGAGCAGCCGCCCACCGCGGGTGCCTGGGGCGAGTGGAATCCCACCGAGGATTCGGTGCGCCCGGTCCGTGGCAAGCACCGGGTCGCCAAGCAGCGCGGGGGACTTGCCCGCAGCTCCACCGTGCTCGGCGTCGGCGTCATCGCGGCGGTCGGCGCCGGCGGCATCGCCACCGCGCAGGACCGGCCCCAGGTCGCGATATCCCTGCCGGCCCTCCCCGACATGATGACCGGGGGCAAGGCCCAGCAGGAGGAGGACGGTTCCGGATCGGCCGCCGCGACGGGCGAGCGGACCGGGATCATCGCGCAGCAGTCCGCCCAGGGCCCGGACGCCGGCGAGGTGCTGCGCAACCGCATCCTCCAGCAGGCCGAGTCCCAGCAGGACGCCGCCGAGGCGAAGGCTCGGGCGGACGCCGAGCTGGCCGCGCAGCAGGCAGCCGCGCAGGAGGCCAAGCAGAAGCTGGAGGAGGCCCGCAAGGCCGCCGAGGAGGCCAGGACACAGGCCGAGGCCAAGGCCAAGGAGGAGGCCGAGGCGAAGGCCGCGGAAGCGGCGGCGGCCAAGGCCGAGCAGGAGCGCCTCGCCCAGCCGTCCGGCAGCTACTCCCTGCCCACCTCCGCCTACACCCTCACCTCGCACTACGGCGACTCCGGCTCCATGTGGTCCTCGGGCCACCACACCGGCCTCGACTTCGCGGCCCCGACCGGGACCCCGGCCAAGGCCGTGGCCGCCGGGAAGATCACCTCGGCCGGCTGGTCCGGCGCGTACGGCTACCGCATCGTGCTGGAGCTCCCGGACGGCACGGAGATCTGGTACTGCCACCTCTCCTCGATGTCGGTGACCTCCGGCACGGTCGGCGCCGGCGAGACCATCGGCCGCGTCGGCGCCACCGGCAACGTCACCGGACCTCATCTCCACCTGGAAGTACGCAAGGGCGGATCGACGCAGGACCCGTTGGCGTGGCTGAACTCCAAGGGCCTGACCGTCTGAGACCCGGGGTCGTCGTCCGTCCGACGCGGTCCGGGCACGTCCGTCCGCGCGGCCGCCGGGTCCAGAGGGTCGAACCACGGCGGAATCAGTTCCTCCATGACCGCCGCCCGGGCCAGCGCGGGACCCGCCGTCGCCCGCGACCGCCAGAGCCGGTCCAGCAACTCCCGCTCCCGGCGCGCGAAATCCCGCTCCCGTACGGGGCCGCCGCGCCGCGCCCGGTGCCGTAGCAGGGCCAGGGCCGCCGCGTCCGCCTCGTAGCGGGCGACCGTACGTCCGGCGGCCCGGCCCCCGCTGTCCCGGGCCAGGGCGCGGGCCAGCGAGCGGGCCGGCATCGAAGCCAGGGCCGGGACCTCGGCCGGTCCGAGCCAGCCCGCGGCCGCGTACGGCGCGAGCTCGTCCTCGACGGCCCGCAGCCGGTCCCGCCTTATCCGCACGGCCAGCCACACCAGCAGCCCGAACACCGGAACCATCACGCAGCTGTAGACCACGTAGAACCCGTGGTCCCCGAACTGCGAGGAACCGTTCCACAGCGCGTGCATGCCCATGGCCAGCGCGAGGCCGAGCAGCGGCGGCCAGATCCGGCGCGCACGGCGGGCGCCGAGGGCGGCCATGCCGAAGCCCAGACCGGTGAGCACGGTGAACAGCGGGTGCGCGAAAGGCGACAGCACTATCCGTACGAAGAAGGTCGCCGCCGTCACCGATTCCAGCGCGCCGCTACGGTCGGCCAGGTCCTCCACGAAGGCGTTGCCCAGGTAGAGGATGTTCTCGGTGAAGGCGAATCCGGTGGCGGTGAAGCCGGCCACCACGAACCCGTCGGCGGGGCCGGTGAAATGCCGTCTTCGGAACGTGAACACCAGCAGCAGGGCGGCCGCCTTGGCGCTCTCCTCCACCACCGGGGCGATGGCCACCGAGCCGAGGTGATCGGCCGCGGAGGCGTCGGTGGTGGTCGCGGCTATCCACTCGGTGGCGAAGTTGTTGGCCAGTATCGCGATCAGGGCCGCGGTACAGGCCCCCCAGCCGAAACAGAACAGCAGCTGCGACCAAGGCGCGGGCGCGGCCCGGCCCAGCCATCGGAAGGCCGCCATGAGCGGCGCCACCGGCAGCAGGGCCAGACCGAGACCGACGAAGAAGCCGGAGGTGCCGGTCTGTTCCCGCACGAGTTCGAGGATCGCGATCCCGGTCGCGGCGAGCAGGGTGAGGAGCACGCAGGTGCGGACCGTGCCGGACGGACGTGGCAGTACGAGTTGGAGCGCTCGGTACACACCATGACCCTAGCGAGCGGCTCTGACACGCGCGGTGACCTTGTCAGTTCTCCGTGCGACGGAAGAGCAAGTCGTGTACGAGGTGGCCCTTGTCGAGGCCCTGGCCCTCGAAGCGGGTCAGGGGCCGGAAGGCGGGGCGCGGGGAGAAGCCGCCGTCGGGCTGCGTGTTCTCGAAGTCCGGGTGCGCGGTGAGCACTTCGAGCATCTGCTCGGCGTACGGCTCCCAGTCGGTCGCGCAGTGCAGTACGGCCCCCGGCGCCAGGCGGGTCGCGGCCAGCGTGAGGAAGTCGGGCTGGATCAGCCGGCGCTTGTGGTGGCGGGCCTTGGGCCACGGGTCCGGGAAGTACACGCGCATCCCGGCCAGGGAGTCGGGCGGCAGCATCTCGCGGAGCAGGATGATCGCGTCGCCGTTGGCCACCCGGACGTTGGTCATGCCGCCGCGCTCGGCGAGGGCGAGCAGATTGCCCTGCCCGGGGGTGTGCACGTCGGCGGCGAGGATCCCGGTGTCGGGGTCCTCGGCGGCCATCTGGGCCGTGGCCTCGCCCATGCCGAAGCCGATCTCCAGGACGACGGGGAGCCCGCCGAAGAGAGCGTCGAGGTCGATGACCTCGTGGCCGTCGATGTCCAGGCCCCAGGTGCCCCACAGGCGCTTCAGGGCCTCGCCCTGGCCGGTGGTGACCCGGCTGCGCCGGGGCTGGAAGCTCCGGATCCGCCGCTCGTGGTGCGAGCCGGCCGGGTCCGGCGAGGGCCCGTCGGGGAAGCGGGGCTCGGTGCGCCACTTGGGCGGCACGTACGAGTTCGTCTCCGGCGCGGCGTCCGGGAGGCGGGGCGACTGGGGATTCAGGGACTCAGACACAATGCGCTGATTCTACGACGGGGGGTGCGGGAGCCGCCGCGCGAGCGGCTCCCGCACCCCTCCCGAAGCGCCGCTCAGGCCGAGCCGAGGGTCCGCAGGGCGCGGGTGGCGATCTCCCGGCCGATCGGGAGCGAAGCGGTCGCCGCGGGCGAGGGGGCGTTGAGGACGTGGACCGTGCGTGGGGCGTCCCGGATCAGGAAGTCGTCCACCAGGGTGCCGTCGCGCAGCACGGCCTGGGCGCGGACCCCCGCCGCGGCCGGGTGCAGATCGGCGGCGGTGACGGCCGGCAGCAGGCGCCGTACCGCCCGGGTGAAGGCCTGCTTCGACAGCGAGCGGTGGATCTCGCCCGTCCCGTACCGCCAGTGCCGTGCCGCCATCCGCCAGGATCCCGGCCAGGCCAGCTCGTCCGCGATGTCCCGGGGCCGCACCGTCGACCAGCCGTACCCCTCACGGGCCAGCGCGGGCACGGCATTGGGTCCGACGTGGACGCCGCCGCCGATGCCCCGGGTCAGGTGCACCCCGAGGAAGGGGAACGCCGGGTCGGGCACCGGATAGACCAGGCCCCGGACCAGGTCCGGCCGCGCCAGGTCGTAGTACTCGCCACGGAAGGGGATGATCCGCATGCCCGGGTCGTCTCCGGCGAGCCGGGCGATCCGGTCGCACTGGAGGCCCGCGCAGTTCACCAGCACCCGCGCCCGGACCACCAGGCCGGAGGTGGTGCGCACCGCCACGGCCGACGGGCGCCGGGAGATCAGGTCCACGGCGCCGCCGTAGACGATCTCCGCGCCCGAGGACTCCGCGAGCTGGGCGCTCACCTGGCCGTAGTCGACGATCCCGGTGCTGCCGACATGGATCGCGGCGAGCCCGCGCACCTCCGGCTCGTACTCCGTGATCTGCGCCGGGCCGAGCTCGCGCACCGGAATGCCGTTCTCCCGGCCGCGCTGGACCAGGGCGTGCAGCCGCGGCAGCTCCTCCCGCTCCGTGGCGACGATCAGCTTGCCCGTCACCTCGTGCGCGATGCCGTGCTCCGCGCAGAACTTGACCATCTCGGCCGCCCCGCTCACCGCGAAGCGCGCCTTCAGGGAACCCGGGCGGTAGTAGATCCCGCTGTGGATCACCCCGCTGTTGCGGCCCGTCTGGTGCCGGGCCGGACCCGACTCCTTCTCCAGGACCACGACCCTGGTCCCCGGAGCCAGGCGCGCCACGGCATGCGCCGTCGACAGGCCGACGATTCCGCCGCCGATCACCAGCACATCGCAGTCCACGCCGCCACCCACGCTGACACCTCCCACCCCTGCATACTGCACCCCGGCACCGACAACCCGGCCACGCGGCCCCCGGAAGACAGGTCCTACGCCGGCGCCACCAACAGCGGCCGGGCCCGCTCCCGCAGCTCTGCCACCCGCGGCTCGTCCCCGTACGGTTCCAGGCGGTGCAGCAGGTCCCGTACGTATTCGGTCGTCCGCGCGGAGGAGATCCTGCCCGCCACTTCCACCGCTCGGGTGCCCGCCGCGCACGCCGCGTCGAGATTGCCCGACTCCAGCTCGGCGACCGCGCTCACCACCAGCCGCAGGCCGTGCGAGCGCACGTACTCCTCGGTGGGCCGCGACAGGGCCTGCTCGGTGAACCGCCGTACCTGCCGGGGCAGTTTCAGGTCCCGGTAGCACTCCGCGGCATCGGCCGCGAAACGGTCGTACGAGTAGAAGCCCAGCCAGGTCGGATCCGGATCGCCCGCCCGGGACCGCTCCAGCCAGCCCTCCGCCGCGCGCAGCGCCGCTCCGGCGGCCGTCGAATCGCCCGCCTTCGCGTGCGCCCGTGCCTCGACCAGTCGGAAGAAGCTCATGGTGCGGGCGGTGGCCAGACCCCGGTTGCGCTCGACGGCCGCCTGCGCGAGGTCCACCCCCTCGTCGGGGAAGTCCCGGTAGGTCGCCTGCAGGGACATCGAGGCCAGCACGTAGCCGCCGAGCGGTACGTCCGCGGCCGCGCGGGCGAGCCGGAGCGCCTGGATGTAGTAGCGCTGGGCGGCTTCCTGCTGGCCGGTGTCGAAGGCCATCCACCCGGCCAGTCGGGTCAGTTCGGCGGTCGCGCCGAACAGCGCGCGGCCCACCTCGTCCGTGTAGGAGCCGAGCAGCAGCGGCGCCGCGTCCACCCGCAGGCACTCGGGCACCATCGACGAACGCCAGTCCCCGCCGCCGTACTTGGAGTCCCAGCGGCGCGCGTCCTCGGCGGCCTCGCGCAGCTTGGACACATCGCTGTGGCCCACGCGCTGGCCGTGGTCGCGCGGCGTTTCGGGTCCGGGCTGGGCGGGCACAACGGTGGACGGCGGGCCTGTCGCCGGTCCCGTCATAGAGCCTGCCAGACCTGTCATCGGGCCGGTCGTGCGGCCGTCCGGGGAGGACCGGGGACCTGGTGCCGTCGCCTCGCGCGCCGGTACGTCGTGAGCCGAGGGGGGCGCTGATACGGGGCTCCGGACCATGGAATGCCGCGCCGCGGGGTCGAGCGTCGTGGAGCCGCCGGCGGTCGGGCCGTCGGTCGCCGCGTCGTCGGCCGTCGGGGCACCGGGCGTCGGGGCACCGGGCGTCGGGACACCGGGCGTAGGGGTGTCGGTCGCCGAGACACCCGCCGTCGAGGCGTCGGCCGCCGTCGCGCCGGGCGTGAGGTGTGGGGCCCGGCTGCCCGCGGGCTCCCGGGCCACCGAGCTGTCGGCGGGAGATATCAGCCAGCGTGAGGCGGGCGTCGCGTACGCCGCCACGGAGAACGAGCCCGCGAGCGACTGCCAGATCCCGCCACCGCCGCGCCGCCCGGCGAGGTCGAGCCGGTAGAGGTCGGTGGCCGAGCGCACCGCCGCGCCCACGTCGCGCGGGAAGGCCAACCCGACCTCGGGCGCGGGGTCCGCGTCCGCCAGTCCGATCTCGTGCAACGGCACCGGCCGGCCCAGCTTCGCGCCGATCGCGGCGGCGATCAGATGCGGGGCGGCGCCCTGCGGCACCATCCCCTTCGACACCCACCGGGCCACCGACGTCTTGTCGTACCGAAGCGTCAGGCCGCGCTGTGCGCCGAGGTCGTTGACCCGCCGGGCCAGCCCGGCGTTGCTGATGCCCGCGAGGGCGAGGACGGCGCCGAGCTTCTCATTGGGCTCGCGGAGCTCCCTGGACATGCGCCACCCCTCGTCACACGCGGAACGCAGACGCCGCCGGGGCATAGGCGCCCGGCATTTCGTAAACCCAGCGTAGTTCCCCGCCTCCCAAGCGTTAAGGCCCTTACTTCCGTATGGCGGGATTGTTGTCCGTTTGCACAGTCCGCCCCGGACCCGGTGCCGGGGCGCACGTGTCAGCGCGTGCTCCGCCCGTGTGGCCGTGCGCCCGCCCGTGCGCTCTGGCCGGTCCCCGGACCCGGCGATTCGATGTGCGGTGCGTGGGTCGGCCCGCCGCCTGACCGGGCGGGTCGGGGGATGCCGCTGCCTCAATCCCCGCGGGTGGCGGAACGGTCCGGGGGGCGGGTTGCGCCCCCCGGACCGCGCCCCCGCGTCGGGTGCCGGAGGCCCGTGACGGCTCTTCCGGCGGCCGAAGAATGGCTGAAAGCGACCTATGGGGCGGTGGGAACGGAACGCCAAATACCGAGTTGCCGGGGCGTGTTCGTTTGCGTGTGCGCCCCCTTTAACCACTCTCGCACGCCTGTCCCGTGGCAGCATGGACCCCGAGCCACCCGGGGTCCCGCGGCCGCGCCCTCAGCGCTGTCCGTGCTGCCTGTGCCCCGGTCATGTGCCCACGGGTTGGGGAGGCGGCGGTGCGCTGGTTGGTGGGTTGGAGCAGTATCGCCGCGAGCTTCGGCACGGCCGGAAGGGTCTCCGGCCAGGCCTCCGGTCAAGCCTCCGGCCAGGGCGGATACGGCCAGGGCGGATACGGCGACGGCGGTGCGCCCCTGCGCGGCGGCCTCGCGGACGCCGCCCATGCGGACGACCCGGGCGCGGACGCGGAACGCACCGTCCACCCCGTCGGCGCACAACTGCTCTGGGGAGACCCCGACCCCCTCTGGGCCGTCGGCGACTGGCGCCCCGACGAGATCCGCACGGTCACCGCCGATCCCGCCGACCCCTTCACCCGGCTCGCGGTCCTCGGCTGCTGCGGCGCGACCGACGCCGAACTGCGCCGCGCCCTCTACGCCGCCCGCGGCGGCGCGCTGCGCCACCTCACCCAGTGGTCCGGCAGCTACACCGCCGTCGTCCAGGCCGGCCGCCGCATCACCGTCGTCGGCGACCTCGCGGGTGCCCGGCCCGTCTTCTACACGCCCTGGGCGAGCGGCACGGCGTACGCCACCGCCGCCCTCCCGCTCGCCGACCTCATCGAGGCGCAGCTCGACATCGGCCATCTCGCCGCCCTGCTGGCCTGCCCGGACAGTCCCGAGGCGCTGGGCGACGGCACACCGTACGCCGGGGTCCGGCGCATCCCGCCCGGGCACGCGCTGATCCTGCGCGAGGGCTCCCGCGAGATCACCGGCTACGAGCAGGTCGCCTCGCTCGCCGTGGCCGCCCCCGAGGCCGACGCCGAGCGCGCGGTGGAGGGCGTACGGGAAGCGTTGGTGGATGCCGTGCGCGCCCGGCTCACGGCTCCGCGGCATGCTCCCGACACCCTGCCGCCGTACGATCCCGGCCCCGTGCCCGGAATGGGCCCCGCCGATCGGCGTGCCGCCCGGGGCGCACCGGCCCCCGGGGTGGGCGCCGACCTCTCCGGCGGCAGCGCCTCCGCCACCCTGGCGCTGTTGGCGGCCGGGCTGCCGGGGGCGCCGGGCACCCTGCTCAGTCCCGCCGGGGCGCGGCTGTTGGCCGTCACCTTCAACGACCTGGCGACCCCGCAGGGGCGCGAGGCCGAGCTGGAACGGGCCAGGGTCATCGCGGCGGACCCGCGCCTGCACCACGTCGTGGTCGCCGCCGCCGCGGAGGCCCTCCCGTACGCCGAACTCGACGGCCCGCTGACCGACGAACCCGGCCCCTCGCTGGTCTTCGCCGCCCGCGAGCGGCGCCGACTGGCGGCCGGCTCGGCCGACCACTTCACCGGCCACGGCGCCCGCCAGGTCCTCGACGCCCACCCGGCCCGCATGGCCGACCTCCTGATGGACCGCCGGCGACGGCACCTGCTGCGCCCGGTGGCGGCGCTGGCCCGTTCGGCCTCCGCCTCCGGAGCCTCCGGGGAGTCCCTGCTGGTGCCGCTCACCGTGTACTCGGCGGCCCGAAGACTTGCCCGTACGTCGTACCGCGCGGGCATGGAGGCCGCCGCGGCCCGGCTCCGCGAGGGCGGGGTCACCGAGAGATCCTCCGGTCCGGTGGACGCTTCCCTCGCCGCCCTGACCTGGTCCCGCCCGGGACCGGCGGCCGGCTGGCTCACGGGGGAGGCGCTGGCGGAAGTATCGATCCGTCTGACGGTCGCGGCCGGCCGGCCGCCGCTGTCGCTGCGGCCGGGGGAGGCCCGCGCCCGCTCGCTGCTCGCCCGCCACGCCGCCGACCACCGGGTCTTCGAGCAGGCCGTGGAGGTCCGCAGCCAGCGGTTGCACGCACCCTTCCTGGACAACCAGGTCGTACGGGCCGCCCGCGCCCTGCCCGAGTCCCTGCGGGTCCAGCCCGGCGCGCGGGCCGCGATCCTGCGCAGCGTCCTGTCCTCAGCGGGGGTGCGCGAGTTCCCGCCGGGCTGGGGTGTCACCGACCGCGAGCCGAACGAGACGGCGACCCGGCTGGGGCTGCGCGCCGCCCTGAACGGTCTGTTGGACCTGTTCGAGTCGCCGTTGCTCGCGGACGCCGGGCTGATCGAGGCCCGGGTCGTGCGCCAGGCCCTGCTCGACGCGGCGGACGGGCATCCGGTCCCGCTGGACGGGCTGGCGGAACTGGTCTCGATGGAGCTGTGGCTCGGCCGGCTGCTGGCCCGGCGCGGCACCTGCTGGACGGGTACCTCCGCGGCGCGGCGCCGGGCGGTGCCCGAGGGAGTCCCCGTGCACCGCCCGGCGCTGTCCTGACGGTCGCCCCGCCGGCTGCTGCTCCTGCTCAGGTTCCGGGTTCGGGTCAGGCGGCGAGCACCAGAGCGGTCGCGATCGCCGGGCCGAAGGCCCCGCCCAGCTGGTAGCAGAGGGCGAACAGGCCGATGGCCGTGGGGCGCTGGGGATCGGGGGCGCTCGACACGGCGTGCATCGACAGCACCGCGTTGGCGCCGGTCGCCGCGAAGGTCCCGCCCACGGTGGCCACCAGCAGCAACGGGCCCCAGCTCGCGAACACCGCGATCGCCCCGGCCGCCGCGCCGACGCCGACGAGCACCGAACGGACGGCCACCCGACTCATGCGGGCGGATGCCGCGGCCAGCAGCCAGGAGAGCGCGGATCCGGTGAGCAGTGCCACGAGCTGACCGGTGCCCGCGGTGCCGGCGTCCCAGCCGGCCCGGTCGGCGAGCAGCCGGGGCACGGAGAACAGCAGGGTGAAGTACGAGCCCGAGAGCGCGAGCGCGAGCAGCGCGGAGCCGAGGAAGAGCGGCTTGCGGATCAGCGCGGCCGGGACGAATCCGTCGGGCTGCCGGCGGATGTGGAGCGCGAGCAGCGTGGCGGCGACGGCCGAGGAGCCGAGGGCGGCGGCCGGCGTGTGGGGCAGCAGGACCAGGGTGGTGACGAACGCCGTCAGCAGCGCCGCGCCGCGGACGTCGAACCTGCCTTGATGTGTGGTCTCCGGGGTCTCCGGGGCCGCCGGGGCCGCCGGGGCCGTCGGGGCCGCCGGGGTCGTCGCGTATCGGCTCACCATGGGGACCGCCAGGACCGCGATCACGGAGACGCAGAGCGAGAGGCGCCACGAGACGGCGTGGGCGAGCTGTGCGCCGAGGAGCGGGCCGGACGCGCCGAGGATGCCGAAGCTGGCGCTGATCACGCCCATCCGGCGGGCCGAGCCGGCCAGGCTCATGGCGACCGCCG
Source organism: Streptomyces virginiae (assembly GCF_041432505.1). Taxonomy (GTDB): domain Bacteria; phylum Actinomycetota; class Actinomycetes; order Streptomycetales; family Streptomycetaceae; genus Streptomyces; species Streptomyces virginiae_A. The sequence continues at coordinate 4,200,144 of NZ_CP107871.1, read as the reverse complement.
TGAGGCCCGCGCCGCCGGCGGCCTGCGCGGCCCGCCCGGTGAGGGTGAGCGGCAACCAGGGGGAGGCGGCGACGAGGAGGGTGCCGCCGACGAGGAGGGCGGAGGCCACGCGGAGCACGGCCCGCAGGCCTCGGCGGCGCAGCAGTCCGGCCAGCAGCGGCGTGCCGACGGCCATGGCCCAGGCGTAGGAGGCGACGAGCCAGGTGGCGGTCGAGCCGCTCACCCCGAGGGCACGGGCCATGTCCGGAAGGATCAGGACGGGGGCGTTGGCCCCGGCGGCCAGGGGGGTGGCCAGCAGCGCCAGCCATAAGACGGGAACGGGGCCGAGCCGGGGGCGGGACGTGGCGCGCGCTGTCGTGGTGGCCGTCGTGGCCGTCGTGGCGATGGCCGTGGGTGTGGCGGTGGTCGTGGCCGTGCCGGTGGTCGTGGTCATGCGGGGTGCCCCGTTCCATTCATCTCAAGGATGAGAATCTCAACGTTGAGATAAAATCATCCACTCCTCTCAACGTCAAGTGTCTCAACGTTGAGATATCTTGTCGGTGTCAGGGATCGAGGGACGCGAGCGATGGAGGACAGCGCATGAGCGACGCAGTGGACGCGATCGTCGGCCAGTGGACGGCGGAGCGCCCCGATCTGGCGGCAGGCCTGTGGCCGGTGGAGGTGGTGGCCCGCATCCAGCGGATGACCCGCGTCATCGACAAGCAGCAGAAGGCCTTCGCGGCCGAGCACGACCTGGAGGTGGGCGAGCTCGACATCCTCTTCACCCTCTGCCGCTCCGGCCCCCCGTACGCGCTGACCGCCGGCGCCCTCATCCCGGCCGCCATGGTCACCTCCGGCGCGATCACCAACCGCATCGACCGCATGGAGGCCAAAGGCCTGGTCGAGCGGGTGCGGGACGGTCGGGACCGCCGCACCGTGCGGATCCGGCTGACCGAACAGAGCCTCGCGCTGACGCAGTTGATGATCACCGAGCATCTGCGCGGCTACGCGGAGCTGCTCGCCCCGCTGGACCCCACCACCTGCGCCACGATGGCCCAGGCCCTGCGCACGCTCCTGGAAGTCAACGGGGACACCTCGATCTCCTGAGGTGCGGCCGGGCGCCACGCCGCCCCGCCACCCCGACAAGCCGTGCAGAATTGCCCGGTGCGGTATCTCATCCTCGGCGTCACGGAGGCGCGCGACGAGACCGGCGCCCCTCTCCCCATGGGCGGCGCCCGCTTGCGCGCGCTCCTCGCCGCCCTCGCCCTCCGGGCCGGCCGCCCGGCCTCCGTCGCCGAACTCGTCGACGACGTATGGGGCGACGACCCGCCCCACGACGCCCCCGCCGCCCTCCAGGCCCTCGTCGCCCGGCTGCGCCGCGCCCTCGGCGGTCGGGACGCCGTCCTCTCCGTTCCCACCGGCGGCTACCTCCTGGCCGCCGCCCGCGACGACATCGACCTGCACCGTTTCGACCGGCTGGCGGTCCAGGGCGGCCAGGAACTGGCCACCGACCCGGCCGCCGCCTCCCGCACCCTGCGCACCGCCCTCGCCCTCTGGCGCGGACCGGCCTTCGCCGACCTGCCCGAGCCCGCCCGCGCCGCCCATGCGGCCGTCGCCGAGGCACGCCGCTCCGGCGCCCTCCGCCAGCGCATCGAGGCCGACCTACGCTGTGGCGCCGTCGCTCCGGCGGCACTCCTGCCCGAGATGGAGACGCTGGTCCAGGAGTCCCCGTACGACGAGTCGCTTCGCGCGCAGCAGCTGCGTGCCCTGCGCGCCGCCGGTCGCCCGGCCGAGGCCCTCGCCGCGTACGAGCACACCCGCCGCGCCCTCGCCGACGGCCTCGGCACCGACCCGGGCCCCGAACTCGCCGCCCTGCACGCGGAACTCCTCCGGCCGCAGCCCCTGCCCCCGCAGCCACCACCGCAGCCCCGACCCGAGTTCCCCGACACCGCCGTCGCCGACGGGACCCCCGACGCTCCCGAGACCGCCCGCGGGAATCTGCGGCCCCGTCTGACCTCGTTCGTCGGCCGCGAACCCGAACTGGCGGCCCTCCGCGGCGACCTGGGCCGCCTGCGGCTCATCACCCTCACCGGCCCCGGCGGTTCCGGCAAGACCCGCCTCGCCGAACACGCCGCCGCGGCCCACCCCGAAGCCGGCTGGATCGTCGAACTCGCCCGGCTGGACCAGCCCGCCGCCGTTCCCGGCGCCGTCCTGAGCGCCCTCGGCCTACGGGAGAGCTCCCTCGTCGCCCGCGAGGCCCCGACCCCGGCCGCCGACCCCACCACCCGCCTCGTCGAACACTGCGCCCACCGCCGTCTGCTGCTCGTCCTCGACAACTGCGAGCACGTCATCGGCGCCGCCGCCGAGCTCGCCGAACGCCTCCTCACGCACTGCCCGGGCGTACGGATCCTGGCCACCAGCCGCGAACCCCTCGGTGTCCCGGGGGAGACGGTCCGCCCCGTCGAGCCCCTGCCGCCCGACCCCGCCCACCAGCTCTTCGCCGACCGTGGGGCCTCGGCCCGCCCCGACTTCAGCCCGACCGACGACCCGGCCGCCGTCGCCGAGATCTGCGCCCGCCTCGACGGGCTGCCGCTCGCGATCGAGCTGGCCGCCGCCCGGTTGCGGCTGCTCACGCCGCGCCAGATCGCCGACCGTCTCGACGACCGCTTCCGGCTCCTGACCGGTGGGGCCCGTACCGTCCTGCCCCGCCAGCAGACCCTGCGCGCCGTCGTCGACTGGTCCTGGGAGTTGCTCGACGAGGCCGAACGCACCGTCCTGCGCCGGCTGTCCGTGTTCGCCGGCGGCTGTGACCTGGCCGCCGCCGAGGCCGTCTGCGCCGACCCGTCCGACCCCGCCTCCTACGACGCCGCCGACGTCCTCGGCTCCCTCGTCGACAAGTCCCTCGTCCTGGCCGAACCGGACCAGGGCCACGGCGACCACGGCGACCAGGGCGGCCCTGGCATGCGCTACCGGATGCTCGAGACCATCCACGAGTACGCCGCCGAGCGCGCCGCCGCGCACCCCGCCGACGCCCGGGCCACCGCCCGCCGCCACGCCGCCCACTACCTCGCCTTCGCCGAGGAGGCCGAGCCCCTGATCCGCTCCGCCGCCCAGCTCCCCTGGATCCGGCGCGTCGAGACCGAGCTCGACAACCTCCGGGCCGCCCTGCACAGCACCGTCGTCGAGACCGCCGACGCCGAGGCCGGCCAGCGCCTCGTCTTCGCCCTCGGCTGGTTCTGGTGGCTGCGCAACTACCGCGCCGAGGGCGCCGAGTGGACCACCCGGACCCTCGCCCTCACCCCCGAGGTCCCCCCGGAGGGGACTCCCGCGTACTGGCGCTTCATGCGCCTGCTCGTCCTCGACATGTTCCTGCTCGCCGAGAGCAACTCCGCCGAGAAGTTCCGCACCTCCGACTACCGGGACCTGGCCACCCGCATCAAGGAGACCTTCCGGCACGGATCCCCGGAGACCACCCGCTTCCCCGGCATGCTCTGGCCCGCGACGACCTTCCTCACCGGCACCTCCCACGACTTCCACACCGACCTCGACCGGTCCGTCGCCAACTGCCGGGTCCACGCGGGTGAGTGGGAACTCGGCATCGTCCTGATGCTCCGCGCCCACGTCGCCATCGACGTCACCGGAGGCCTGGCCGACGTCGACGCCGACCTCGTCGAGCTGCACGCGCTCTCCCGGCGCGTCGGCGACCGCTGGACCCGCGCCCAGGTGGCGAGCGCCGCCGGGGAGGTCGCCCTTTCACGCGGTCGCTACGCCGACGCCCGCGTCGAGTACGAGGAGTGCCTGCGCCTCGCCCGTGAGGTCGGGGCGAGCGTCGAGGCGCCCTTCGCCATCGCCCGGATCGCCGAGGCCGCCTACTGCGCGGGGGACCTCGACGAAGCCGAGCGACTGCTGGCGGAGGCCGAGAAGGAATCCGACCGCTACGGCGGGGTGTACGACGTCAACACCTTCGCCCGGCTCCTCCGCGCCCTCGTCGCCCTGCAGCGCGGCGACACCGTTCGGGCGCGCGAGGAGTGCGACCGGGCCCGCGCCGAGGCCGACCGGTTCACCGTTCCCGCGCAGCTCACCGCCGGGCTGGCCACCATCGACGCCGTCCTCGCCGGCCGCGAACAGGGCCCGGTGGCCGGGCTGACCCGGATCGGGCCCGCGCTCACCGTCGCCGTCGACGCCCGCTGCGCCGAGCGCATCCTGGCCGGCATGGCCGAGGCGGCGGCCGTGCTGCTGGCCGACGCCGACCGGCCGGCCGAGGCCGTACGGGCCCTCGCGGCGGCCACCGCCTGGCGTGCGGGCCATCCACGCTCGGTTCCGGAGAGCGGCGTCGTGGACCGCCTCCTGCGGCGGACCCGCGCCCTGCTCGGCCCGGAAGGTCACCGCCGCGAGGAGGAGGCCGGCGCCACCCTCACGCCGGGCGCCCTCGCGGCGACGCTGACCGAGGTGTTCAGCGGCAGCTGAGCACGGCGTCCGCCCAGCTCGCCAGCGTCGGCAGGCTGCCCGGCCCGGCCCTCTCCACCATCAGCCGCAGGGTCTTGCGCCCCGTGAGGGGGACCTGCACGGCCGCGGGCGGGTCCTCGTGCCCGAGGGCGGCGGACTGCCACAACCGCTCCCCGTCGGCGTACACGGAGAACCGCACCGCGCCGTCCGTGAACAGCGACAGGCCGTCCACCCCCGCCTGCGCCGAGAAGGTCGTGCACTGCCGGTTGAGGGTGATCTCCACCGAGGAGCGCGAGTTGACGGTGATGCCGTGCGCGAAGCGCCGGCCGCCCACCTCCAGCCCGCGGCGCTGCCACACCCAGCCGCTGCGCCAGGTCGCCACCTCCGGGCCGGTGTGGTCCCCGTGGACCGAGTGGGGGAGTCCGGCCAGCTGGAACCCCTGCGACGGCTTCGGGGCCGGCGGCGGTGTCGGCTTCGGTGAGGGCAGCTGCGGCGACGGCGTGGGCGAGGCCTTCTCCCGGCCGGCGGAGGGCGACGGTGACGCGGAGGGCGTCGGAGCGGGAGCGGTCGAGGCCGCCACCGAGGGCGTCGGTCCGGGCCGCGGAGCCACGGTGCTCCGCGCGGCCGGCGGTTCCTGCGCGGGCGGATCCGGCTCGGCAGGCGCCGGGGACGGCGCGGGAGCCTTCGGCACCGACGGCACGGCGGGCGCCGCCGCACTGGGCGCGGCATGCGCCCGGGGCCTCGGCTCGGTGTCGTCCCCGGCCAGCGCGAACACCACCCCGGCGGCCGCGGCCACCGCGATCCCGGCGGCGATGGCCGCCTTGGCCGGCAGCCCGAGCCCTTCGGCGGCCACGGCCCCCCCGGCTCCGCCCCCGGCAGCGCCACCCCCGGCACCGGCTCCGGCGGCGCCGCTCGTGGCCCCGGCCGTCCCGGCCCCCGCGGTCGACCCGCCGGCGCCGGCAACGGCAGCGGCCGCCCCGGCCCCGCCCGCGGCGACGGCTCCACCGGCCAGCACCCCGGCGGCCTTGCCCGCGTACCCGGCGGCGAACCACCCGATGACCGCGACCGGCAGCAGCGCCGGAATGCCCGCGTTGACATCCTGGAGCTCCCCGGCGGCCAGCCGGCACTTCACGCACTCCTCCAGGTGCTTGCGCAGCCCCCGCTCCGCCCGCATCCGCAGCCCGCCCCGCGCGTAGGCGCCCAGCCGGTCCGCGTACCGCGCGCAGTCGCCGCCCTCGCTCAACGCCGAACTCACATGGGCCTGCAGATACGCCTGCTTGAGCCCCTCCCGGGCCCGACTGGCCAGCACGGCGGTGGCGTTGGCGCTCAGACCGAACAGCGGCGCGATCGCACTCGGCGACGCCTCCTCGACGGTGGTGTGCCACAGCACGGCCTGCCACCGCTCGGGCAGGCTGCGGAAGGCCTGCACGGCCAGCGACCGCTCGGCCTCGTGCATCGCCCGTACGTCCGCGCCCAGTTCGAGCGTGTCGCCGCCGGAGAAGCCCGAGAGCCCGGACAGTGTGGTGGCCCCGCCCTCCGTACCTGTGGAGGCCTGCTCGGCGAAGACGGCGAAGTCCTCGACGAGTTGCTCCCGCTTGGCGGTCTTCGCCCAGGCCGCGGCGACCCTGCGCACAGTGGTCAGCAGATAGGCCCGCACCGACTGGTCCGGCCCTGCCCCGCCCCGTACCGCCTGCAGGGTCCGCGCGAACACCTCGGCGGTCAGGTCGTCGGCGGTGTGCGCGTCCCGACAGCAGGACCGCGCGTAGCGGCGCACGGAATCGGCGTGCCGACGGAACAGCTCCTCGTACGCACCGTCGTCACCGCCCCGCATCCGGGCGATCAAGTCCCCGTCGGACAGCGGCAGCTCGCCCCCGGTGCCTGCCGGTCCGGAAGAGCCCGAGGGGCGTAGGTGCCGCCCGCCCGGGTCGCGCTGGGCCGGCACCTGTCGGGCGGGCGAACTACCCGCCTCCACCTCGCTGCCGCCGCCACCGCGTGGCTCTTCCCGACCGTCAACGCTCATCGCGGAGACTCCCGCACGACACACTCAACCGGTACACCGGGCAAGCGTGTCACACGGGGGACGGGCGCCGAACCCCTCTGCGCGCCATCCACTCATCCGGGCACATTCCGGCGAATCGCCCTACCGGGCCCTCGCCGACACCCGCCGAGGTCACACCGTCCGGGACCGCAGCCCTTCGAGCAGGATGTCGAGCAGCCGCGTCGAGGCCGCCGCCTGCTGCGCCGGGTCCGGCAGCGCGGGCGCCGCCGTCGCTATCACCAGCAGCACATCGGCCACCGTGACATCGCCACGCAGTTCACCGGCCTCCCGCGCCCGGTGCACCAGCCGGCCGACGACCTCCAGCAGCGCACCCGCACCCGCGTCGTCCGAGGGCTCGTTCTCGACGGAACCGCGCTTCCCCACCACCCGAAGGTCGGGAGCCCCGGCGGCCGGCACGGCCTGCCGCTGGTGCGGAACCCGGGCGGCCTCCGCCTCCTCGGCCTCGTCCTCGACGGCCGAGCCGACCCGCAGGACCTGCGGCGGCAGCAGCCGCCCGGCGCCCGAGGCCACGGAGGTGCGCAGGAAACGCGACAGCGCCTGCCACGGCTCCTCCTCCTGGCCCAGCGCGGCCTTGGCCTGCTCGGTCAGTCGGGCGGTCTCCTCCTCGGCTATGCGCCGCACCAGGACGTCCTTGCTCGGGAAGCGTCGGTACACGGTGCCGACACCGACCCGGGCGCGGCGAGCCACGTCCTCCATCGGAGCCCCGTAGCCCAGCTCGCCGAAGACCTCACGAGCCGCCCGCAGGACGTGTTCCAGGTTGCGCTGGGCATCGACGCGCAGCGGCGTGGACCGGCCTACACCGTGCGTGGTGCCGCCCGTCAGACCGCGCCCGTTGCTCTCGACCGAGAGCGCGGTCGCAGAACCATGGAAATCGGAAATGTTCATATGTATCCCCCGGTAATCATTTGTCTCCCCCCGGAGACACTCCCCGCCTTCACGTCGAGGGGGCCACGGTCTCGGGCCCGGTCCTACTCCTCGACGAGATACGAACATAGTTGAGCCAGAGTCAATTCAGAAGAGGCAGCCTCGGACGGAGCACCGCCCGATCGGAGCATTCACCCCCACTTTTCCGTTCCGTGCCTCCGGAATGTCACATTCTGCATGCCCTGACCTGCAGATTTTCGCCACAAGCTGACGTCCTCTTGCACCCCGCCCCAGCACTCACTCCGGTCACACAATTTGCCGGGCCTGTGGACAAACTCCCGGCCACGATGCGTCATGGGATGGTGAAGGCTGCTAACTCCCGGGGCACGGCCCCCGGTACCCCGCCCCGTACGCGCATCCTGATCGTCGGCGGCGGCTACGTCGGCATGTATACGGCGCTCCGCCTCCAGCGAAAGCTGAGAGCCGGCGAAGCCGAGGTCACGGTGGTCAGCGCCGAGCCCTACATGACGTACCAGCCCTTCCTCCCCGAAGCGGCCGCGGGCGCGATCTCCCCCCGCCACGTCGTCGTCCCGCTGCGCCGCGTCCTCGGCAAGTGCCGCATCGTCATCGGCGAGGCCGAGCGCATCGATCACGCCAAACGGACCGTGACCGTCAGCACCCTCGCCACCGCCGACGAAGGCACCGGCCCCATCGAGATGGAGTACGACGAACTCGTCCTCGCCCCGGGCTCCATCTCCCGCACCCTCCCCGTCCCCGGACTCGCCGACTACGGCATCGGGTTCAAGACGGTCGAAGAGGCCATCGGGCTGCGCAACCACGTCATCGAACAGATGGACATCGCCTCCTCCACCCGCGATCCCGCCCTCCGCGACGCCGCCCTCACCTTCGTCTTCGTCGGCGGCGGCTTCGCGGGCGTCGAAGCCCTCGGCGAACTGGAGGACATGGCCCGCTACGCCTCGCGGTACTACCACAACATCAAGCCCGAGGACATGAAGTGGGTCCTCGTCGAAGCCAGCGACCGGATCCTCCCCGAGGTCGGCCCGAAGATGGGCGTCTACACGGTCCGCGAACTACGCCGCCGCAACATCGACGTACGCATGGAGACCCGGCTCGAATCCTGCGAGAACCGCGTCGCCGTCCTCAGTGACGGCGCCCGCTTCCCCACCCGCACCGTCGTCTGGACCGCGGGCGTCAAACCGCACCCCATCCTGGCCGCCTCCGACCTCCCCAAGAACGAACGCGGCCGCCTGGTCTGCACCTCCTTCCTCACCGTCGAAGGAGTCGAGCACGCCTGGGCCGCGGGCGACGCCGCCGCCGTCCCCGACATCACCGCGGGCGAGGAGGGCCGCGAATGCGCCCCCAACGCCCAGCACGCCGTCCGCCAGGCCAAGGTCCTCGCCGACAACCTCCTCGCCGCCCTGCGCGACGAGGTCCTGACCGAGTACGCGCACAAGTACGCGGGCTCGGTCGCCTCGCTCGGCCTGCACCGGGGCGTCGCCCACATCTACGGCCGCAAGCTCAAGGCCTACCCGGCCTGGTTCATGCACCGCGCCTACCACCTCAGCCGCATCCCGAGCTTCAACCGCAAAATGCGCGTCCTCGCCGAATGGACCCTCGCGGGCCTCTTCAAGCGTGAGATCGTCTCCCTGGGTTCCCTCGAACACCCCAGGGCAGAATTCGAACTGGCCGCAGGCGGCGGCCCCAAGCCCCCTCATCCACCCCCCGCCCCCAACCCCCCGCAGAACGGCCAGGGCTGACGTTGTCAGTGCGGTCGGCCACACTGGACGTGTGACCATAGGTGCGCTCACCCCTGCACAGAGTGACATCGTCCAGTCAGCGACCGCCCACGAGCGACACAGCGACCACTCGCGACACCACGAGGCTTGAACGCAGTGAACTTCACGCGCTGGAGCGCCCGGTTTCCCGGAACGCAGCGCCGCGCCGCCGCCCGGTCCGAACACGCCGCCGCCCAGGCCAAGCGAGGTGAAGGCGCGGTCCCGGCAGCCCGCGGCGGCCGCGCCGACCCCGGAGCCGAGCGGTCCACGCCCGCCGACGGCCACCCCGCCGACCCCACGGTCTCCGGGACCGGAAGCGGCAGCGGCAGTGGCGTCGGCACCGGCACGCCCCCGTCCCCGTCCGTGTCCCCGGCAACGTCCCCACCCCGCGGAACGGGCGTCCTCACCGCCGTGCCCTCCCTCGACGAGCTCTCCGTACGCGAGGTCCTCGGCCGGCTCCCGGCCCTGGTCGCCCTCGTCCACGGCCCCGAGCACCGCGTCGCCTACGTCAACGACGCCTACACCGCCGGCTTCGGAGCCCGCACCCCCGGCGCCCCCGCGCACGAGGCGCTCCCCGAACTCGGCGAGCTCGGCCTCCTCCCGCTCCTCGACCAGGTCCAGCGCAGCGGCAAGTCCCGTACCGCCAAGAACCGCACCGCACCGGGCGGCGGCAGCTCCTACACGGTCACCTGCACCCCGGTCGAGTTCCCCGCGTCCGACACCGCCGGCGAGCCCGACCCCCACCACACCGGCGTCCTGATCCACCTCGCCGACGTCACCGACCACGCCGAAGCCGTCGAGCGCCTCCGCGCCAGCGAACGCCGCCAGCGCGAGGCCGCCGTCACCCTCCAGCGCTCCCTCCTCCCCCAGGAGCTCGAACAGCCCGACGACCTGCGCGTCGCCGCCACCTACCAACCCGGCGGCACCGAGGCCGCCGTCGGCGGCGACTGGTACGACGTCATCACCCTCGGCGCCGGCCGCACCGCCCTCGTCATCGGCGACGTCATGGGCCGCGGCGTGCGCGCCGCCGCCGTCATGGGCCAGCTGCGCACCGCCGTCCGCGCCTACGCCCGCCTCGACCTGCCCCCGCACGAGGTGCTCCAACTCCTCGACGGCCTCGCCGCCGAGATCGACGCCAGCCAGATCGCCACCTGCGTCTACGCCGTCCACGACCCCAACGAAGGCCTGCTCGCGTACGCCTCCGCGGGCCACCTCCCGATCCTCGTCCGCGACGAGGACGGCACCGTACGCAGAGCCGCCGACCCCACCGGCCCACCGCTCGGCACCGGCGGCTGGCTGCACACCTCGGGCACCATCGCCCTCGGCCCCGGCTCCACCGCCGTCCTCTACACCGACGGCCTGGTCGAACGCCGTGGCGAGGACATCGACGAGGGCGTCGCCGCCCTCGAACGCGCCCTCTCCGGCGCCCAGGGCACCCCGGCCGTCATCTGCGACCGCCTCATGCGCGCCCTCGGCGTGGACGCCGACCACGACGACGACGTCGCCGTGATGGTCCTCCAGCAACCCGCCCGCACCGGAGCGGACGCCGAGCTCTTCCACAACGCCGCCCTGGAACTCCTCGGCGGCATCGAGGCGGCCCCGCGCGCCCGCGCCTTCGCCCAGGGTGTCCTCGCCTCCTGGCGGTTCCCCATCGAGCTCTGCGACCTCGGCGTGCTCGCCGCCAGCGAGCTCGTCGCGAACTCCCTCCAGCACGGCACCCCACCCATGCGGCTACGGCTGCGCCGCACCGACCGCCGGCTGATCATCGAGGTCACCGACGGGGACGACCACCTCCCGCGCCGCCGCCGCGCCGAACCGGCCGACGAGACCGGCCGCGGCATCTCGATCATCGCGACCATCGCCTCCGCCTGGGGCTCCCGCCGCACCCCGGGCGGCGGCAAGGCCGTCTGGTGCGAGTTCGCCCTCCCGGACAAGTAGCCGAACGCGCGGAAGGCCCCGATCCACCCGGACCGGGGCCTTCCGCGCGGCCGCACGTATATACGTACGACCATCGGCTTCCTACGTGTTCCTACGTGCTCACGCGTGAACGGGCTCGACGGCGACGTCCTTGCCCACCGCACGCTCGGCCACCGCACGCTCGGCCACGACATCCTGGGCCACCACGACCGGACCACCCTGCGCCACGACCCTGCTCGCCACCCACGGGTTGTCCTGCATGGGGCTCAGCCGCCTGCCGAGCCGCAGCGCGAGCGCGGCGATCCCGAGCGACACGAGCACGAAGACCCCGATGTAGAGCATCGGAACCCCCGCACCGAGCGGCACCCCGAGCGGCCCCAGCGCCAGCGCCATCTGCTTGACCAGCGCGAAGGCCGAGTTGTACTGGCCCACGGAGCCCTCGGGCGCCAGGTCGGCCACCAGCGGAGCCAGGGTCGGCGACAGCATGGCCTCGCCGATGCCGAAGAGCGCGTACGTGGTGATGAACGCGGCGGCGGCCATCATGGCGCTGCCGTGCCCCAGACCCGAGAACCCGGCGATGACCCACGCCACGGTCCAGATCAGCCCGACGAGCGCGATCACCCGCGACCGACGGCGCGTCTCGACCAGCTTGAGCACGACGAACTGCGCGACGACGATCGCACCGGTGTTGGCCGCGAGCGCGAATCCGAGGGTGGAGGGGGCGATCCCGGCGGCCTCGGTACCGAAGGCAGCCAGACCCGACTCGAACTGTCCGTAGCAGGCGAAGAACACCACGAACCCCAGCACGCACAGCTGCACCATGGCCTTGTGCCGGAGCAGCCGCTTCCAGCCGCTGCCGCCCGCCTGGGACGGGTCCTTCGGCATGGCGTCCTTGATGGTCGGTACCTGCGGCAGTCGCACGCTGAGGATGACGCCCGCCAGGACCAGGAACATCACGGCCTCGATGCCGAACAGCAGGGTGAAGCTGCCGGGCCGGCTCTCGTCGACGATCTGACCGCCGAGCAGACCACCGATGCCCAGGCCCAGGTTCTGCATGAAGAACTGCAGGGCGAAGGCACGGGTCCGCGTGGACGGCGTGGAGCACCACACGATCATCGTGGCCAGAGCAGGCTGCATCACGGCCTGCCCGGCGCCGAGCGCCAGGGCGGAGAACAGGATCGCCGTGATGCCGGAGGAGAGCCCGAGCGAGAGCGCCCCGACCGAGGCGGTGAGGGCCGCCCCGATGACCACAGGCACCGGACCACGTCGGTCGATGACCCGACCGGTGAAGGGCAGCGCGACGAGAGCGCCCAGGGCGAAGGCCACGAACGCGCTCGTGGCGGCCATGGAACCCAGATCTCGCACCTGCGCCACATAGATGTAGAGGAACGGAACCGTGAAGCCGATGCCGAACGCGGTCAGCGCGTTCCCGGCCTGGATCCGCCGCATCGCAGCGCCCATCACCTTGGTCACTTCTCACCTGCCTTTGAGACCTGAAGCCTGAAGACTTCATACCTAAACTTCAAGCCTTAACAGTACACACCGAAGGAGTTAGACGCCAACGAGCTCGTGCGATACTTCGACCCATGGGTGACACCCCCGACGGCACTGCGTCCGTCCCAGAGCCGAGCCTCGACGAACAGATCGCCGTCTATCAGCGCGAGTTCCAGGACCTGGACCCCCAGGTCGAGAAGGTCGTCTCGGCACTGAGCCGCCTCAACCGCCGGATGAACGTCGCGTACGGGCGCCAGACGGCGGCCCTGGGCATCAGCAACGCGGAGTGGGAGGTCCTCAAGGCCCTCGTCATCTCCGGCTCCCCCTATCGGATGGGCCCGAGCGAACTGGCGAAGCAGCTGGGCCTCACGCCGGCGGCGATGACCCACCGGATCGACCGCATGACGGCGGAGGGCCTGGTCACGCGAGAGCGGGACGAGTCCAACCGGGTCCGCGTGATCGTGGAGCTCACCGACGAGGGCCGCAGCAAGTGGCTGGACGCGATGCGCGCGGCCACGGTCTTCGAGGAGGACCTCCTCCAGGACCTCTCCACCGCGGAGCGCGGGGTGCTCGGCGACATGCTCGCGCGCCTGCTGGACCGCGTGGAGGACCTCCAGTCCCCCAGCTGACCACCGGGGTTGACACCAGCCCGGGGAGTCCGTAAGGTTCTTCGAGTTGTCCCAGAGCCGGAAGGTTTTGGCGACAACGAATCCCGCCGCCTCGTTGCGGCATCCAACTCTGCACGATCTCCCACCGGGAACGAATTCGGCATGCCCGAATTTCTTTCCGAAGGCCGATTATGAATCGCCGGGGAAATCCACTAGAGTTCAGGAGTCGGAAGGGCCCAACAGCCCGGAAGGCAAACCCCGCTGACTGGGGGTCAGGCCCGAAAGGATCTGATAGAGTCGGAAACGCAAGAACAGAACGAAAGCCCGGAGGAAAGCCCGGAGGAAAGCCCGAGAGGGTGAGTACAAAGGAAGCGTCCGTTCCTTGAGAACTCAACAGCGTGCCAAAAATCAACGCCAGAAGTTGATACCCCGTCCACTTCGGTGGATGAGGTTCCTTTGAAAAAGACCTGTCGGGCTTCACTTGTGAAGCACTGGCAGGCAACAAAACACAGCGAGGACGTTGTGGCGCGTCGGTCTTATTCCGACATGATGCGCCCGCTCTAAGTGATGTGTGCACCCGATCACGGGTAAACATTCATGGAGAGTTTGATCCTGGCTCAGGACGAACGCTGGCGGCGTGCTTAACACATGCAAGTCGAACGATGAAGCCCTTCGGGGTGGATTAGTGGCGAACGGGTGAGTAACACGTGGGCAATCTGCCCTTCACTCTGGGACAAGCCCTGGAAACGGGGTCTAATACCGGATACCACTCCTGCCTGCATGGGCGGGGGTTGAAAGCTCCGGCGGTGAAGGATGAGCCCGCGGCCTATCAGCTTGTTGGTGGGGTAATGGCCCACCAAGGCGACGACGGGTAGCCGGCCTGAGAGGGCGACCGGCCACACTGGGACTGAGACACGGCCCAGACTCCTACGGGAGGCAGCAGTGGGGAATATTGCACAATGGGCGAAAGCCTGATGCAGCGACGCCGCGTGAGGGATGACGGCCTTCGGGTTGTAAACCTCTTTCAGCAGGGAAGAAGCGAAAGTGACGGTACCTGCAGAAGAAGCGCCGGCTAACTACGTGCCAGCAGCCGCGGTAATACGTAGGGCGCAAGCGTTGTCCGGAATTATTGGGCGTAAAGAGCTCGTAGGCGGCTTGTCACGTCGGATGTGAAAGCCCGAGGCTTAACCTCGGGTCTGCATTCGATACGGGCTAGCTAGAGTGTGGTAGGGGAGATCGGAATTCCTGGTGTAGCGGTGAAATGCGCAGATATCAGGAGGAACACCGGTGGCGAAGGCGGATCTCTGGGCCATTACTGACGCTGAGGAGCGAAAGCGTGGGGAGCGAACAGGATTAGATACCCTGGTAGTCCACGCCGTAAACGTTGGGAACTAGGTGTTGGCGACATTCCACGTCGTCGGTGCCGCAGCTAACGCATTAAGTTCCCCGCCTGGGGAGTACGGCCGCAAGGCTAAAACTCAAAGGAATTGACGGGGGCCCGCACAAGCAGCGGAGCATGTGGCTTAATTCGACGCAACGCGAAGAACCTTACCAAGGCTTGACATATACCGGAAAGCATTAGAGATAGTGCCCCCCTTGTGGTCGGTATACAGGTGGTGCATGGCTGTCGTCAGCTCGTGTCGTGAGATGTTGGGTTAAGTCCCGCAACGAGCGCAACCCTTGTCCTGTGTTGCCAGCATGCCCTTCGGGGTGATGGGGACTCACAGGAGACCGCCGGGGTCAACTCGGAGGAAGGTGGGGACGACGTCAAGTCATCATGCCCCTTATGTCTTGGGCTGCACACGTGCTACAATGGCCGGTACAATGAGCTGCGATACCGTGAGGTGGAGCGAATCTCAAAAAGCCGGTCTCAGTTCGGATTGGGGTCTGCAACTCGACCCCATGAAGTTGGAGTTGCTAGTAATCGCAGATCAGCATTGCTGCGGTGAATACGTTCCCGGGCCTTGTACACACCGCCCGTCACGTCACGAAAGTCGGTAACACCCGAAGCCGGTGGCCCAACCCGTAAGGGAGGGAGCTGTCGAAGGTGGGACTGGCGATTGGGACGAAGTCGTAACAAGGTAGCCGTACCGGAAGGTGCGGCTGGATCACCTCCTTTCTAAGGAGCACAGTACCGATTGCAGACAAACGTTCTGCACGGTCAGCTCATGGGTGGAACGTTGATTAGTTGGCACGGTCATGAGAGTCCTTCACAAGTACTGCTTCGGCGTGGAAAGTGATGAGATCTTGAATGGTCGTGCTTGGCACGTTGTTGGGTCCTGAAGGTACGGCCGTAAGGTTGCGATCTTCAGTGCCGGCCCCAGTGAACTCGCCAGCTTGTCTGGTGGGGTGATGGGTGGCTGGTCGTTGTTTGAGAACTACACAGTGGACGCGAGCATCTGTGGCCAAGTTTTTAAGGGCGCACGGTGGATGCCTTGGCACCAGGAACCGATGAAGGACGTGAGAGGCCGCGATAGGCCCCGGGGAGCTGCCAACTGAGCTTTGATCCGGGGGTGTCCGAATGGGGAAACCCGGCAGTCGTCATGGGCTGTCACCCACTGCTGAACACATAGGCAGTGTGGAGGGAACGAGGGGAAGTGAAACATCTCAGTACCCTCAGGAAGAGAAAACAACCGTGATTCCGGGAGTAGTGGCGAGCGAAACCGGATGAGGCCAAACCGTATGCGTGTGATACCCGGCAGGGGTTGCGCATGCGGGGTTGTGGGAATTCTTTTGATCGGTCTGCCGGCCGGTCGGCGAGTCAGAAACCGTTGATGTAGTCGAAGGACATGCGAAAGGTCCGGCGTAGAGGGTAAGACCCCCGTAGACGAAACATCAGCGGCTTGCTTAAGAATCTCCCAAGTAGCACGGGGCCCGAGAAATCCCGTGTGAATCTGGCGGGACCACCCGCTAAGCCTAAATATTCCCTGGTGACCGATAGCGGATAGTACCGTGAGGGAATGGTGAAAAGTACCGCGGGAGCGGAGTGAAATAGTACCTGAAACCGTGTGCCTACAAGCCGTGGGAGCGTCGCCGTTGTTCTTCGGAACAACGGTCGTGACTGCGTGCCTTTTGAAGAATGAGCCTGCGAGTTAGCGGTGTGTAGCGAGGTTAACCCGTGTGGGGAAGCCGTAGCGAAAGCGAGTCCGAACAGGGCGATTGAGTTGCACGCTCTAGACCCGAAGCGGAGTGATCTAGCCATGGGCAGGTTGAAGCGGAGGTAAGACTTCGTGGAGGACCGAACCCACCAGGGTTGAAAACCTGGGGGATGACCTGTGGTTAGGGGTGAAAGGCCAATCAAACTCCGTGATAGCTGGTTCTCCCCGAAATGCATTTAGGTGCAGCGTCGTGTGTTTCTTGCCGGAGGTAGAGCACTGGATAGGCGATGGGCCCTACCGGGTTACTGACCTTAGCCAAACTCCGAATGCCGGTAAGTGAGAGCACGGCAGTGAGACTGTGGGGGATAAGCTCCATGGTCGAGAGGGAAACAGCCCAGAGCATCGACTAAGGCCCCTAAGCGTACGCTAAGTGGGAAAGGATGTGGAGTCGCAGAGACAACCAGGAGGTTGGCTTAGAAGCAGCCACCCTTGAAAGAGTGCGTAATAGCTCACTGGTCAAGTGATTCCGCGCCGACAATGTAGCGGGGCTCAAGCGTACCGCCGAAGTCGTGTCATTGCAGCAATAGGGCCAACGCCCGCTGTGATGGGTAGGGGAGCGTCGTGTGCCGGGTGAAGCAGCAGCGGAAGCTAGTTGTGGACGGTTCACGAGTGAGAATGCAGGCATGAGTAGCGATACACACGTGAGAAACGTGTGCGCCGATTGACTAAGGGTTCCTGGGTCAAGCTGATCTGCCCAGGGTAAGTCGGGACCTAAGGCGAGGCCGACAGGCGTAGTCGATGGACAACCGGTTGATATTCCGGTACCCGCTTTGAAACGCCCAATATCGAATCAGGCGATGCTAAGTCCGTGAAGCCGTTCCGGACCCTTCGGGGAAAGGAAAGTGGTGGAGCCGACGAACCAGACTTGTAGTAGGTAAGCGATGGGGTGACGCAGGAAGGTAGTCCAGCCCGGGCGGTGGTAGTCCCGGGGTAAGGGTGTAGGCCGAGGGGTAGGCAAATCCGTCCCTCATTAAGGCTGAGACCTGATGCCGAGCCGATTGTGGTGAAGTGGATGATCCTATGCTGTCGAGAAAAGCCTCTAGCGAGTTTCATGGCGGCCCGTACCCTAAACCGACTCAGGTGGTCAGGTAGAGAATACCGAGGCGTTCGGGTGAACTATGGTTAAGGAACTCGGCAAAATGCCCCCGTAACTTCGGGAGAAGGGGGGCCATCACTGGTGATCGGACTTGCTCCGTGAGCTGGGGGTGGCCGCAGAGACCAGCGAGAAGCGACTGTTTACTAAAAACACAGGTCCGTGCGAAGCCGTAAGGCGATGTATACGGACTGACGCCTGCCCGGTGCTGGAACGTTAAGGGGACCGGTTAGTGACCTTTCGGGGTTGCGAAGCTGAGAACTTAAGCGCCAGTAAACGGCGGTGGTAACTATAACCATCCTAAGGTAGCGAAATTCCTTGTCGGGTAAGTTCCGACCTGCACGAATGGCGTAACGACTTCTCGACTGTCTCAACCATAGGCCCGGTGAAATTGCACTACGAGTAAAGATGCTCGTTTCGCGCAGCAGGACGGAAAGACCCCGGGACCTTTACTACAGTTTGATATTGGTGTTCGGTTCGGCTTGTGTAGGATAGGTGGGAGACTTTGAAGCAGCCACGCCAGTGGTTGTGGAGTCGCCGTTGAAATACCACTCTGGTCGTGCTGGATGTCTAACCTCGGTCCGTGATCCGGATCAGGGACAGTGTCTGATGGGTAGTTTAACTGGGGCGGTTGCCTCCCAAAGGGTAACGGAGGCGCCCAAAGGTTCCCTCAGCCTGGTTGGCAATCAGGTGTTGAGTGTAAGTGCACAAGGGAGCTTGACTGTGAGACCGACGGGTCGAGCAGGGACGAAAGTCGGGACTAGTGATCCGGCGGTGGCTTGTGGAAGCGCCGTCGCTCAACGGATAAAAGGTACCCCGGGGATAACAGGCTGATCTTCCCCAAGAGTCCATATCGACGGGATGGTTTGGCACCTCGATGTCGGCTCGTCGCATCCTGGGGCTGGAGTCGGTCCCAAGGGTTGGGCTGTTCGCCCATTAAAGCGGTACGCGAGCTGGGTTTAGAACGTCGTGAGACAGTTCGGTCCCTATCCGCTGTGCGCGTAGGAATATTGAGAAGGGCTGTCCCTAGTACGAGAGGACCGGGACGGACGAACCTCTGGTGTGCCAGTTGTCCTGCCAAGGGCATGGCTGGTTGGCTACGTTCGGGAGGGATAACCGCTGAAAGCATCTAAGCGGGAAGCCTGCTTCAAGATGAGTATTCCCACCTCCTTGAGAGGGTAAGGCTCCCAGTAGACGACTGGGTTGATAGGCCAGATGTGGAAGCCCGGTAACGGGTGAAGCTGACTGGTACTAATAGGCCGAGGGCTTGTCCTCAGTTGCTCGCGTCCACTGTGTTAGTTCTGAAATAACGAACAGCTGTGTCAACACCAGCATGTTCTAAATTTCATAGTGTTTCGGTGGTCATAGCGTTAGGGAAACGCCCGGTTTACATTCCGAACCCGGAAGCTAAGCCTTTCAGCGCCGATGGTACTGCAGGGGGGACCCTGTGGGAGAGTAGGACGCCGCCGAACAATCATTGCGGAAGCCCCGCACCAGCCCTTATGGGCTCGGTGCGGGGCTTTTCTGCGTTCTGGGGCCACCGGGAACCGGCCGGCTAGGGCCAAGCCTTCGAAGCGATGGCGATCGCGGCCGCGGCCGCGCCAAGGCTCAGCCGCGTGGTGTGGTGGCCAAGACCTCGATGGCGTCGTGCTGGTACGCGGCCAGACCCGGGGCGATCGCCTCCTAAGGGCTGTCCCGTAATCCCGTGAGGTTGAGGGGTTAGGTTGTGTCCAGGTCGGCGCCGACAGCGCCGGCTGAGCGAAGCGAACGCCCCAGGTTCCCGGTGAGGATGTGGGGGTGTCGCCGCCACCACCACAGGTCGGGGCCGGGGATCCTGTGGAACTGGTCGAGTGCGATGCCGTCGTCGTTGATGGTCGCGGCCTTGTATCGGTCGTCCAGAGCTTTGATCTGTGGGGTCCAGAGCTGGACGATGTGTTCATCCAGCAGGAGCCATGCCTCGTGCAGCCAGTTTCGGCAGTAGAGGTCGTTGGTGTACTCGTGGATGAAGTCCTCGTAGCCGCGCTCGATGGCGCTCACCAGGACGGCCCACGCGTTCACCCTTTCGGCGACGGTGAATGCTGTGCGCCAGCCGCGCTGGTGCAGCAGCTCTCCGACCTCGGTTTCCGTAGCCACGGGTGTGAGGTTCTCATGCCGGGTCCGTCCGGGCGACTGAGTTGTGTCCCCCCAGAAGCAGTTGGGACCCGCAGCGTGATCAAAGTGCGACGATCCCTGCGTGACTGGTGTGATCACGGCGTCGGAGCCGTCTTGGACAGCCCGTTTACCGGGCTGAGCCCGCGCTGTTCCGGGAAGCTGGTGGCCGTGGTGCGCCGTGAAGGTGGGGACGCGGTCCGCAGGGGCAGGCCCTGGGGCCTTCTTCTTGAAGACCGGCTGCTGCTGGTGGCGGCCTACTGGCGGACGAACTTGACGATGCGCCGGCTCGGTCCGCTCTTCGGGGTCTCGAAGTCGGCAGCGGGCCGCATCATCGACCACCTCGGGCCGATGCTCGCGCTCCGACCCCGCAGGCGGTTCGCCGAGGACACCGTGCTCATCGTGGACGGCACCTTCGTGCCCACCCGCGATCACCATCTCGGCGCAGTCGAAGAACTATCGGTACTCGACCAATCACCAGGTCATCATCGACGCCGACACCCGCCTGGTCGTCGTGGTCGGCCGGCCTCTCCCCGGCAATCGCAACGACTGCACGGCATGGGAGGAGTCCGGCGCCAGGGCCGCCGTCGGCAAGACACTCGCGATCGCTGACGGCGGCTATCCGGGCACCGGACTCGTCATGCCCCACCGCCGCCGCGAAGGCGAAGACCTGTCCGACCGGAAGCAGGCGCACAACAAGTCCCACAAGCAGGGCCGAGCTCGCGTCGAGCACGCCTTCGCCCGCATGAAGACTTGGAAGATCCTCCGCGACTGCCGCCTCAAGGGTGACGGCGTCCATCACGCCATGCTCGGGATCGCTCGCATGCACAACCTCGCTATCGCTGGACAGACGCGCGGGCCGCATGGCGAACAGCCACGTCCGCACCAACCCAGAGATCATTTACGGGACATCCCTTAGGCGGTGCGCCGGACGTCGTTGTCCACGCATGAGCGTCGGATCGCCCGGTACTCCTCGACGAGTTCGGGGAAGTCACGCATGTTCTCCGCGTAATGGGATGGCTGGACACCCTCCCAGCACCCCCACGCCCAACGCCCGTAGAACGAGGCATTGTTAGAGCTGCAGAAGCTCGCGCTCCCCGTAGTAGCTGTGACCGTTGGCGCCAGTCCGGGCCGCCGCTCCCGGGAGGCTATTTCGGCACGTGAACAGCCCAACTCTCCACCAGAGGACGGTGTTTCTGCAGGTGCTCGTGGGCGTTGGGGACGCGTTGTGGGTCGCGGGTCAGTCCCACCAGAGCACGATGTGCAGCCGGCGTCTGGCGGCGTCGACGTAGAAATCGCGCAAGGCGTTGAAGTGCTCCAGCAGGTACGCGCGCAGGCCTCCAGCGATGGGGCCCACCTGGCCGATCAAGGACGCGGCGTCACTGTCGTCGGCCGGGAGGGTAGCGAGAAGGGCGGGCATGTCGATCTGGCCGAGGAGCTCGGAGACGCGCGCCACTTGGGAGACGTCCAGGCCGGTGGGGGCGCCCCCGAAGTGGGCTATGGCGTGCGGGTGGGCGTCGAGGAAGCCGAGCTCCAAGGCCGTGTCGCCATCGGTGGCCAGGCGCAGTGCATCGAGAGGGACTTCTCCGAGTCCCGCCACCTCGCCGACACGTTTCAGCAGAGCCGGTGCCCAGTCCAGGTCCAACATGTCGCACACCGGCGGATCCCAGCGGTGATCGCCGTCCGGTGACGCGGCGGCAGCCTGACGGCAGGCGGCGAGATACCCCTCGGGTATGCGGGCGAGCTGCTGAGTAACGGCCATGACGGCAGTATCCCTACCTCGTCCACCGGATTTCGGTTACAGGCTCGGGCCCGCCGCAGCCACCGCCCCCGCGGAGACTTGTGACCGCGGCGTGCGGAACGACGTGACCGCCCACTGGCGTAGACGGAGACACCGCAGCTCTCGGCCCATCCGTCCATCCGTCCATCCGTCCAGGCTGGCTTTGTTCGCTAGGTTCGACAGCAGTTCGGGAGGCACTCCGGCGGTGTCGTTTTCGATGTTAACGAGAAGGGACAGCACCGAACCCTGGCCCAGGGATCGCTGCGGTGCGGGCTCCCGATAGCGTCACCGGGGCACTCGCGCTGAAGGAGAGCAGCTACTCGTGGACCTGGGCATCATCGGGCAGGCGGCCGGACTGTTCGCCGTCACCAACATCGACGACATCCTGATCCTCGCGCTGTTCTTCGCCCAGGGCACCGGTCACCCCGGCTCTACCCGCCGGATCGTGCTGGGCCAGTACCTGGGCTTCGCCGCGATCCTCGCCGTGGCGGTGGCGGCAGCGTTCGGAGCCACTTTCCTGCCCGAGTCCGCCATCCCCTACCTCGGACTCCTGCCGCTCGCCCTGGGCCTCAAGGCCGCCTGGCAGGGATGGAAAGACCACCGCGACGGGGCCGTGGACGAGGAGGCGGAGCAGAGTAAGGAGGGCGGGCCGGGCCCGCTGGAGGTCGCCGCGGTCACGTTCGCCAACGGCGGCGACAACATCGGCGTTTACGTGCCCGTCTTCGCCACCGCCGGCGTCGGCGGCATGACGGTGTATGCCGCGGTGTTCCTCGTCCTGGTGGCCGTGTGGTGCTTCGTGGGCCGGTTCTTCGCCACCCGCCCCGTTGTCGCCAAGGCGCTTGCCCGCTGGGGCCACATCCTGCTGCCCCTGGTCCTGATCGCCATCGGCCTGCTCATCCTCATCGAGGGTGGCGCCTTCGGCCTGTAGGACCGGGCGGCGCATCACCGGTGCAGTTCGGATTCCTCACGGCTCCAAGGGCCTCCGGAACCGGGGTTCTGGTTCTCCTTCCGTGATGGGTGACAAGCCGGCACGGCTACCGGACGAGCGGGGAGCGTGGTGCTTGCAGGGGGTGGGTGCCGTGATCGGCTGTGGCTGGCTGGCTGTAGGTGCAGAGACGGGGAGGACGAGTGGAGAGGTTCACCGTCGAGCCGCTTCGAGCAGTCGACCTCATGGAGGATGTGCGGCGCCGCCCAGCGAGGTATTTTCTCGTCGATCAGGGCAGCCCCGAGCTTCCCACCGAGGTCTTGCGGGCGGTGGCCTGGGATGGGCTGCACCGTCGCGACGGCAGACATGGACAGATCAGTGTCGAGATCGGATCCGATCTCAGCTTCACAGTCGAGA
Organism: Streptomyces virginiae; assembly: GCF_041432505.1. Classification (GTDB taxonomy): domain Bacteria; phylum Actinomycetota; class Actinomycetes; order Streptomycetales; family Streptomycetaceae; genus Streptomyces; species Streptomyces virginiae_A. Next base: position 4,177,460 of record NZ_CP107871.1, on the reverse strand, counting down.
GCGATCAGCGCCCCGGTGCCGATGCACGAGAGAGGCTTCTTCCGGGAGTCTTCGGTTCCCTGCTCGACATGTTCGACATGCAGCGTTGGGCTCCCTCCGCAGCTGCCGCACTCAGCATCCGCACGGTCATCGAGGTGTGGCTGGATGGCCACGGCTATCGCCAGGAGCTCCTCGGGATGGACCCGACCGGCCCCAGGAGAGAGTTCATGGCGCCGAAACCGTTCGGGACCCGGACCACGTTCCACCTTGATCCCTCATTCTGCGGTCCGGGTGAGGCCATCGCCTGGGCGCTGCGTCCCGAAGAGCTGCACGGAGAGGCGTGCAACGAACATCCTTCGCCCACGACGTTCCCGATCTACGATCTTCGCCCGGAAGCCGAAGAGTCACTCAGCGAGTAGGACTCGTTTGCGCAGAAGGTCGAAGCAGGCACGGTCGAGTGTCTGCGCCCGAGCATCTTGATGTGGTTGACGCGGCCTTCGACCACGCCTGAGTTCCACGGCAGGGGCAGACCGGCGATGACCGTGTCGCGGTCGCGGTCGATGCCTGCGGCGAGGGTGCGGAGGCTGGGCAGGTCGTCCTGGGGGACGGCGTCGAGTCATTCGGGGAGTCGTTGGCCTCGGCGCTCGGTGTGTATCCGGGCGCAGAACCGGACGTGGCCGGTGAGGGCTTCAAGCTCGGGGCAGTTGGCCGGCACGGCCTTGAGCCCGAGTCGCTCGTCTTCGGGACAGCCGAGCTGCGCCTCGGCCGGGCGCCGACGGCGGGATCGAGATACCCGCCCCGATCCGACAGGCCATCCAGTCGGCCAAGGCCCCCGGTCGGCTTCGAAGCCGACCGGCGGCTCGAAGAGGCCGGCACGGCAGGCAGGGCCCCGTATGCGCCTCAGTCTGCTTCCTTGGGCGGCGTGGAACGCGATCCGCGGCGGGCCTGCCACCACACGGTCACCGAGGCGAAGCCTCCCGCGGCGATGAACAAGCCCACCTTCACCGCGGCCTTGCTGGACAGCCAGGCTGCGGTGGTGGGCCTGTTCCAGCCCTGCCACCAGAAGATCGCGCATACGGCCGCCGCGGTGAGCACCCCCGCCGCGACCCCCAGCGTGGTCCGCCGCCAGGTCCGCCCGTCCGCCCCGTCCCCCGTGTCACTGGTCATGCCGATCACGTTAGGGCCAAGGGCGGTGGTCGCCGTCCGCACGGAGGATGATCGTGTGCGCGACTTTCGTCGAGGCATGGGCTCGAGGTGCGAGCCGAAAGTCGTTCGGCCCATGTCGGGCCGGCAGAGCCGGAGTTACCCCCTCAGGACGGCCCGAGGAGGTTCAGCCGCGGAGGGCGGCGTCGAGTTCGTAGTAGAGCGTGTCCAGCCGGCTGCGCCCGGGCTTGCGGGCCGGCATCCGGCGCAGCAGTGCGCGGACCTCCGGCGGGGCGTGCTCGATCGCCCGGCGGATCTCCTTGTCGGCGGAGCCCGCATCGCCCGCGGCCAGCTCATGACCGAGTGCCCCGTACACGGCGGGTCCCAGGACGTGCTTCGACTGGTGCGGGGTGGCCAGCGGGTGGATGTACGGGGTCGCCGCCGCGTGGCACGCGGCGCGGGCCGCGGCCGTGGCCGCCGGGTCGTCGACCTCGCGCGCGGCAGCGTGGGCGGCCCAGGCGAGGGCGCGCAGCTGCGCGGTTCGCTTCCCCTCGCGTACGAAGGCCCGGATGCCCTCGATCGCCTCGCGAGGGCGGGGGTCGGAGGGAGCTTTCGCCTCGAACAGGGGGAGGGCCCGTTCGACGCAATCGGCAGCCCAGAGCCCGAGTTGGCGGCGGTCTTCCTCGCTGATGGTTACCTCGTCCATCCGCCCATCATGCGCTGTTGCCGCGTGCGGCGGAGCCCGCGGCGACCTACGGGGCCTCGTGGAGCCGGGTCAGCAGGGCCACCAGGTGCTCCCGCTCGGGCGGGGCGAGCGGGGCGAGGAACTCGGCGTTGGCGGCTTCGGCCAGGGCCGCGCAGCGGGCGAGTACGGCCGTCCCCTCCGGAGTGACGGTGACGGCGTTCTTACGGCGGTCGTCGGGGTCCGGCGTGCGCAGTACGAGGCCCGCCTCCTGGAGGTGGTTGAGCATGCCGACCATGTCCTTGGGGTCGACGGCGAGCCGGCGGCCCAAGTCGGCCTGGGCGACCGGTCCGTACTCGGCGGTGGCGGCCAGTACCGCGTGATGCATGAGCTTCAGTCCTTCGGCGGCGAGCGCCGCCGCGACCAGTTCGCGGCCGCGCGCCGCGACGCGGCCGACGAGCCAGGAGGGCAAGGACTGGATGTGCTGGAGGGCCGAGGTCATGGGCCCAGCCTACAAAGTCGTTGGACATCCCCACGACTTTGACCATATCGTTGGGACATCCAATGAAAACGTTCGGAGGTCGGGAGGTCCTGTGCTGCGCATGCGCCATGAGGTCAACGGTGGTCCGGAGGTGCTGTTCGCCGAGGAGGCGGACGTACCCGCGGCGGGCGCCGCAGAGCTGCTGGTCCGGGTCGAGGCGGTCGGGGTGACCCTGCCGACCGTGCGCAAGGTGCGGGAGGTGCGGGAGGGAAGCGAGCCCGTCCCGTTCGGAGGCGAGGTGGCCGGGACGGTCGTCGCCACCGGCCCTGGCGTCATCGGCTTCCGCGCCGGAGAACGTGTCACCGGACTCTGCTTCTCCGATGCCTACGCCGAGTACGCCGTCCTCCCCACCGCGATGGCCTCCCGGATCCCGGCCGACGCGAGCGCCGTCGAGGCGGTCGCGCTGGTCCGCAGCGGGCTGGTGGCCCGCGGCGCGTACGAGGCCGCGCGCGTGGAGCCCGGCGAATCGGTCCTGGTGACGGCGGCGGCGAGCGCGGTGGGCACGCTCGCCCTGCAGTACGCGCAAGCCGGCGGGGCGAAACGCGTCGTCGCGGCCGTCAGCAGCGCGGACAAGGCCGACTTCGTCCGCGGCCTGGGAGCCGACGAGGTCGTCCTGTACGGGGACGCCGACTGGAACGGCCCGTACGACGTGATCCTCGACGGCGTCGGCGGCGATCTGCTCGGCCCCGCCGTACGAGCCCTGGCGACGGGCGGCCGCCTGGTGGCCTTCAGCTCCGGCGGCGGCACGGTGGAGGCGTACGAACTCCTGGTCCGCGGCGCCTCGATGATCGGCTTCCAGATACGGGCCATCGCCACGGGCAAGCCCGACCTGTACGAGCGCTGGCGGCGCGAGCTCTGGCAGCTGCGGGCCGCGGGCACCCTGCGCACGGCCGTGCACGAGGAGATCCCCCTCGCCGAGGCCTCCCGCGCCCACGCGCTCATCGAGCAGCGCCGGAACCTCGGCAAGGTCGTTCTGGTCCCCTGAGTCCGACTACGACCGGGCCTGCGCCGTGGCCGGCTGCGCCGGACTGCTCACGGTGGGCCCGTCCCGCGCGTCGGTGCTGGGAGACGAGCCCTCGTCCACGACGTTCCTACCGGAGCACGGGGTCTTCGTACGGTGGGTGGCCGCCGAGTCGGGGACGGAGCCCGACAACCACACACGGGTGGAGCTGACGCCCGGACGGTACGCGGTTCGGGCCCGCATCGGCCCGGCCGAACGCGGAGACCGCCAGAGCGCCTTCCAGTCCGCGGCCTAACCTGCCGTCCATGGAACTGGATGCCGAACTCAGCGCTCTGGCAACTCAGGAGGATCTTCCGGCCGATGTGCTGCGCCGCTTGCTCCAGCACCAGGGGGCTCGCAGTTCGGCGGCGCTGCTGCGCCGGGACCTGACCGAGGAGATGGTCGAGGAGATCATCGCGCTCGGCTCCGCACGCACGCTCGCAGCCAACAGCTCCTTGCCGGCCCGGGTGAGTGCTCGCTTCGTCGAGCACCCGGAGCCGCCCGTCCGGTGCGCGGTCGCCGCGCACATCAGGGACGAGCCGCCCGGGGTGCTGGCCCGTTTGGCTGCCGACCCGGATCCTCTGGTGCGGCAGTTCCTCACCATGAACGACCATCTGCCGCCGGAGCTCCTGGCGCGGCTGGCCGCCGACCCGGACAGCAGCGTGCGGTCGGGGGTCATCGGGCGATGGCGTGATGTTCCATATGCCGTGCGCAGGATGCTGTTGACGGACACCGACCCAGGCATCCGTAGCGGCAGTCTCCGGGCGTTTCCCCCGCCTGCCGATCTCCTGCCCGGGCTGCTGGCCGATCCCGAAACCCGGGAGGCTGCTGTCGCCCACTCGGCTCCGACCCCGGAGCCGGCCGCCGACCCGGATTCCGACGTACGGAGCGCGGTGGCCGCCCACCCCGACCTGCCTACCGGTCTGCGCGACCTCCTGGCGGAGGACCCGGACCTCTTCGTCCGCGACGCGATAGCGGCTCGGGCGGACACCCTGCCGGAGCTGCGTGAGCGCCTTGTGGCGGGCTTGAAGCCCGACAGTCCTCTCGCCGAGTGGATGCTGTCGTTCGGTCGCGGCAACCACGCGGGCCCTCCGCCCGCCCCGGTTCCGCCCCCTCTGACCAGGCAACAGGCCGAAGCACTGCTGGCCCGGGCCGGCTTCTAGGGGCGGCCCCGCAGCCGATGGCCCGGGCCGTTTTGACACCCCCCAGGCCGAGTTGTAGAGTCAAACGGTTGCCTCGAACTGGACAAGTTCGGCAGCCCACCCCCCAAGGAATGCAATTCTGTGTGGGGTGCACTCGATTCATCAGAATCCGAAGCCGGGGAAATCCGGTGGAGAACTTCTGATAGAGTCGGAACCGCCGGAAAGGGAAAACGCGAAAGCGAATACCTGGAAAGCGCCGAGGAAGTCGGACACGAAAGAGTCTGATAGAGTCGGAAACGCAAGAACAGAACGAAAGCCCGGAGGAAAGCCCGAGAGGGTGAGTACAAAGGAAGCGTCCGTTCCTTGAGAACTCAACAGCGTGCCAAAAATCAACGCCAGAAGTTGATACCCCGTCCACTTCGGTGGATGAGGTTCCTTTGAAAAAGACCTGTCGGGCTTCCTCGTGAAGCACT